>DASSSH010000331.1:0-26103 GCA_035708525.1 Candidatus Methylomirabilota bacterium | reverse complement strand
TTTCCTTGCAATCCGGCGTCGAGTAGTTTCTGGCCGAGCCATCGACGCCGGAGGCCGCTGCTTGTCTGCGAGTACCACTTCAGAGGGCCTGCATTTCTCCCTTCGCCTCTGTTCTCTCTGGCGCTTCTCTTCACATCGCTTCGCCCGGTCGCTTCCCATCACTCTGCCTTCCGGCGGTACTCACTTCACGCGCTGGCCGCGAGTCTAGCAGGACAGCGGCCCGAAGACACTGGCAGAGATGCGCTTACTGCGCGCCTGCGCGTCGAGGCTGCTCTAGGGCGCGTGAAACCGCGCTGAGGAGGGGGGAGCACGTCTACGGCGAGTCTCACGCGCGCTCGGCTGCTACCCCTTGCTACTACTTCACGAGAAAACAGCACACCCAAGCGCTGCGTCGCGTCGGGCTGAGGGTCATCTTTCCGCGCGGATAGCGAACGCTGGGTGTGCTGTTGTTCGCTCCAGTCGAATGGTAGATTAGCGCACCATGACGGCCGAGGTCCTCCTCCAGGGCATCGTGAGCGGCCTCCTGATGGGCTTCGTCTACGCCCTCATCGCCGCCGGGCTGTCCCTGATCTTCGGCCTCATGGAGATCGTCAACTTCGCCCACGGCGAGTTCCTGATGCTGGCGATGTTCTCGACCTATTGGGCCTGGGCGCTCTGGCGGCTCGACCCGATCGTCTCGCTGCCGCTGACGGCGGCGGCGCTCTTTCTGCTGGGCGTCGCGACCTACTTCGGCCTGATCCGCTGGATCATCGGCGCCCCCATGCTGGCCCAGATCTTTGCCACCTTCGGGCTGGCGATCTTCCTCCGCTCGGCGGCCCAGGCGCTTTGGGGCGTGGACTTCCAGCTCGTGAAGGACCCGTGGGTGCAGGGACGGATCTCCCTGGGCGGGCTCTTCATCGGCCTGCCCCAGCTCGTGGCGAGCGTCGGCGCGCTGCTGGCCTTCGTCTTCCTGAACTGGTTCATCAGCCGGACCGAGACCGGGCTGGCGCTCCAGGCCACCGCCCAGGACCGGCAGGCGGCCTCGCTCATGGGGATCAATACCCAGCGGATGTTCGCCCTCGGGTGGGGCATCGGGGCGGCCTGCGTGGGAGTCGCGGGCGCGCTCTTGACCATCTTCTTCTACATCTTCCCCGACGTGGGCTCGAGCTTCGCCCTGCTCGCCTATGTCACGGTGGCGCTCGGCGGCTTTGGCAACGTGCCGGGCACGCTGGTGGCGGGGGTGGTCGTGGGGTTGATCGAGGTGTTGGGCGGCCTGCTGATCGCGCCGGCCCTGAAGTACGTCGCCGTGTTCGTCATCTACCTGCTGGTCGTCCTGTGGCGACCGCAGGGATTGTTCGGGCGCTTCTGATGCCAGGTGCCGCTAAGCGCATCGTCGCCCTCGCGGCGCTGGCCCTGCTCCTCGCATTCCCGCTGGTCTTCACCCTCCCCTACCCGCGCGACGTGATGATCCGCATCTTCCTCTACGCCATGCTGGCCACGGCGTGGAACGTGCTGGCGGGGTACTGCGGCCAGATCTCGCTGGGGCACGCGGTCTTCTTCGGCACGGGCGCCTACACCTCGACGGTGCTGGTCAGGACCGTGGGCCTCACGCCGTGGGCCGGAATGCTGGCGGGCGTCGTGCTCGCGGTCCTCCTTTCCCAGGCGATCGGCTATCCGGTCTTCAGGTTGCGCGGACACTACTTCGCCATCGCCACGATCGCGGTGGGCGAGATCGTCCAGACCTTCATGATCAACTGGGACTGGGTGGGCGGCGCGCGGGGGCTCTTCATCCCCATCGATCGCACCGGCTCCCTCCTGGCGTTCCAGTTCCGGGACAAGCAGGTCTACTACTACATCGCCTTGGGGCTGCTGCTGCTCGCGCTCTGGGCCACCCGGCTCATCGAGCGGTCGCGCACCGGCTACTACTTCCGGGCCATCCGCGAGGACCAGGATGCCGCGGCGAGCCTGGGCGTCCCGGTGGCCCGCTACAAGCAACGGGCGATGGCTGTCTCGGCGGGGCTGACGGCGTTGGGCGGAACCTTCTATGCCCAGTACATCCTCTTCATCGACCCGGAGTCGGTGCTGCCGCTGTCGCTCTCGATCCTGATCTGTCTCGTGGCCGTCCTGGGCGGCATCGGCACGCTCTGGGGACCGCTCATCGGCGCCGCCATCCTCGTGCCGCTGGGCGAGGCCACGCGGATCTATCTCGGCGGCACGGGGAAGGCCATCGACCTGCTGATCTACGGATTCCTCATCATGGTCATCTCCGTGGTCCAGCCGGGCGGGATCATGGCGCTGGCCCAGCGTGGGAGGCGGAGGACTGGATGAGCGTGAACCAGCCCTCGCACCCTTCGCCCCCTCGCCTTTCGCCCCCTCACCCCTCCCTCTCCCCCAAGGGGGGAGAGGGAATCTTGCTCGACGTGAGAGGCGTCACCAAGCGCTTCGGCGGCCTGATCGCCAACAAGGACGTCTCGTTCCAGGTCGCGCCCGGGGAACTGGTGGGCGTCATCGGCCCCAACGGCGCGGGCAAGTCAACACTCTTCGACGTGCTGACCGGCTTCCAGCCCCCCGACGGTGGCAGCGTGGCGCTCGATGGGCGACCGATCACCGGACTCCGCCCCGATGAGATCAGCCGGCTCGGCGTGGGCCGCACCTTTCAGAAGCTCAAGCCCTTCAGCCAGATGACCGTGGTCGAAAACGTCATGGTCGGAGCGTTCCAGAAGACCGCGCAGCCGGCCGAGGCGCGTGCCCGCGCCCTCGAAGCGCTCGAGCAGGTGGGCCTGGCCGACAAGGCCGACGCCCATGCGCGCGTGCTCTCGACCGGCCAGCGGAAGCGGCTGGAGATGGCCCGCGTGCTGGCCTCGCGGCCGCGCCTACTGCTGCTCGACGAAGTCACGGGCGGCGTGGACCAGCGGAGCATCCCAGGCCTCGTGGAGCTGGTCCGCAATCTCAACGCCACCGGCGTGGCGCTGGTCGTCATCGAGCACAACATGCGCGTCATCATGGGCATCTCCCAGCGCGTGGTGGCACTGCATCTGGGCGAGGTGATCTGCGACGGTCCGCCGCAGATGGTGATGAACGACCATCGCGTGATCGAAGCCTACCTGGGACGGGCCTATGCCGGTTGAGCGCGCCGCGCACTCCGATCCCTCACCCCGGCCCTCTCCCGAGGGGGGAGAGGGAGCCGGACCGCTCCTCGAGGCCCGGGGGCTCAACGTGCTGTACGGCGACTATCAGATCCTCTGGGACGCGCAGTTCAGCGCGCACTCTGGCGAAGTCGTCGCCATCCTCGGCCCCAACGGCGCCGGCAAGTCCACGCTGATGAACACGCTCTCGGGGCTGGTGCGCGCCCGCACCGGAGCGATCTCCTTTCGCGGCCGCCGCATCGACCACATGCCGCCCCACCGCATCGTGGGGCTCGGGCTGTCCCATGTGCTCGAGCGCCGACGGCTCTTTCCCTTCCTCACGGTGGGTCAGAACGTGATGCTGGGCGCCTACAACGCCGAGGCCAGGCAGCATCGCGAGGAGAACCTGGCGGTCGTGGAGGCGCTCTTCCCGCTCCTGCATGCGCGCTGGGGACAGCTGGCCCATACCCTGTCGGGTGGCGAGCAGCAGATGGTGGCCATCGCTCGGGGCCTGATGGCTCGGCCGACCCTGCTCATGATCGACGAGCCGTTCCTGGGCCTGGCGCCTATGGTCGTCGAGCAGATCTCGCAGGTCATCACGGCGATCAACCGGGAGCGCGGCATCACGGTGATCTTCATCGAGCAGAACGTGGAGCTGGCGCTCCGGATGGCCCATCGGGGTTACGTGCTGGAGTCGGGGCGAACCATCCTCGAAGGCACCTCGGCCGCCCTGCTGCAGTCCTCGGAGGTCAAGCGGATCTTCCTCGGTCATTGATCGTCGTCTCGAAAGCCCCGCGCGTGTCATTAGACCTTTCGAATCCCGCCTGTGGTGCGTGATATGATTGGCGGAACCGGAGAGTTTCCTTACCACGAGGGTGTTTAGCCGGGGGGAGGCAGGCAGGTGGGCATAGGGACCCTTCTGGAGCGGACCTGGAGCGGCATTGCGAGCCTGGTCCGCCCCCCCACCGCAGCCGCCCTGTTCCGCCGGGCTGACGCCTACCGTCACGAGGGCCGGTACGAGGAGGCCGCCGAGCTGGTCGCCCAGGGCCTCCGTCAGGCGCCCAACAGCGGTGTAGGCCACCTGCTGGCCGCCTATCTCCACGTCGTCTTCCGTGAGATGGGAGCGGCCAAGAACGCCTTCCGCCGGGTGCTGTCCCTCGACCCCTATCACCCGCGCGCGCTCTTCGGTCTCGCCCGCATCGCCCTCGAGGAGGGTGACTACGAGGGCTGCAAGCCCTTCCTCGATCGCGCGCTCCAGTACTACCCCGACTTTCCCGAGGCCAAGGCGCTGCAGGAGATGGTGGTGAGCTGGACGGCGCCGCGGCCGGGGGGAACGGCGGTGGCGATGCCCGTCCCGACCGATCGGCTGCGGCCGCCGCCGGGGAGCCGCGACCTCATCCTCAACAACAGCGACGGGACCCTCGTCTTCGGCCAGGGCGCCGAGGAGCGCCAGCGGCAGCTGGCGATCCACATGACTCAGGTCTACCGCATCGCCTCGGCCACGCTCACGCGCGCGGGCCTGGGCTCGCTGCGGCGCGGGGCCGTCGAGAGCACCAAGGAGATGAGCTTCCTGCGCACCGACGGCGGGCTCGTGCTCTCGGTGAGCTTCCCGCACGAGACCGAGGTGGGCGCGGGGCTGGTCCAGATCGGCCGGCTCTGGACGGAGCTGGACTTCAAGGGCTGAGGTCATGGCGGATCCCGGACAAGCAGCCGGACAGACCGCCCCGCGCAGCGATCCCGCGGCGGGCGGCCCTCGGCCCTCGCGCGCTCAGGAGTTCCGGGAGATCCTGTTCGACCTAGTCCGCATGGACGCCGTCCGCGGCGGGCTGATCGTGACGCCCGACGGACTCGTCATCACCTCGGAGCTGCCCCAGCGTTTTCCCGTCGAGGCGCTGGCGGCCCTGGCCGCCACGCTCGGGCGCGAGCTCGAGGTCGGCGCGGAGCGGCTCGGGCGCGGGGGGTTCCGGACCGCCCTCTTCTCCTCGGACGACGGGACCGTGTTCCTGGGCGGCAGTCCGGTGGGCTATCTGATTCTGCTGGGCGACCGCAACGTGAACTTGGCGTCGGTCCGGCTGGCGCTGCGCAGGGCGGTGGATCGCCTGCAGGGAACGTGGAAGACGCCCGCTCCCGTCCCCGCCTGATCAAAAAGTCCCCTCTCCCTTCCAGGGAGAGGGTGAGGGTCTAGCCCAAAGTCACGCGCAGCACTTCCTCGACCGTCGTCACTCCGTCGAGCACCTTCTGCAGCGCGTTCTGCCTGAGGGTCTTCATGCCCTGCGTGGCCGCGACCTCACGGATCTCCGCCGTGGGCGCGTTACGCAAGATGAGGTCGCGGATCTCCTGGGTGACGGGCATGACTTCGTAGATCGCGATGCGTCCTTTCATGCCGGTCATGCTGCACGTCTGGCACCCCTTGCCCTTGTAGACGGTGATCTTCCCCCGGCCCTGCGCCACATGCCCGTAGGGAACCAGCGAGTCCTCGTCGATCTCGAAGGGCTCCTTGCAGTCCTTGCAGACCCGGCGGCCGAGCCGCTGGGCCAGGATCAGCATCAGCGACGAGGACACCAGGAACGGCGGGATGCCCATGTCGAGCAGCCGCGCTACCGTGGACGGGCTGTCATTGGTATGCAGCGTCGTCAGCACAAGGTGACCCGTGAGGGCGGCGCGGATGCCGATCTGGGCGGTCTCCAGATCGCGGGTCTCGCCGACCAGGATGACGTCGGGGTCTTGCCGCAGGAAGCTCCGGAGGCACGCGGCAAACGTGCGACCGATCTCGTCGTTGACCTGCACCTGGTTCACGCCCTTGAGGTTGTACTCGACGGGGTCCTCGGCCGTCATGATGTTGATGTCGGGTGAGTTGATGGTGTGGATGGCCGAGTAGAGGGTCGTGGTCTTGCCGGAGCCGGTGGGTCCCGTGATCAGGATCATCCCGTAGGGCTGGTGGATGGCCTTGGTGAAGTGCTCGAGGCTCCACGGGTCGAAGCCGAGCATGGTCAGGTCGAGCTGCAGCGACTCCTTGTCCAGGATGCGCATGACGGTCTTCTCGCCGAAGATCGTCGGCAGCGTCGAGACGCGGAAGTCGATCTCGCGCTGGTGGTAGCGGAGCTTGATGCGCCCGTCCTGCGGCAGCCGGCGCTCGGCGATGTCGAGGCTGGCCATGATCTTCACGCGCGAGGTCAGCGCCGCCTCCATCCGCTTGGGCGGCGTCATGATCTCGTGCAACACACCGTCCACCCGGAAGCGCACGCGGAAGAC
Organism: Candidatus Methylomirabilota bacterium; assembly: GCA_035708525.1. Taxonomy (GTDB): domain Bacteria; phylum Methylomirabilota; class Methylomirabilia; order Rokubacteriales; family CSP1-6; genus DASSSH01. Next base: position 19,747 of record DASSSH010000331.1, on the reverse strand, counting down.
CTTCTCGTACGGCTCGAGATGGATGTCGGAGGCTCCGCGGCGGATGGCGTCGCCGAGGATCATGTTGATCAGCCGGACGACCGGCGCTTCGTCCGCGGACTCCTTCAGCTCGAAGACGTCGGCCTTGACGAAGGCCTCCTCGCCTTCGGCGACGACTTCGACGTCGCCCTCGAGGCCCTCCATCTCCGCCATCATCTCGCTCACGCCGCTGCCGCCGCTATCGTAGAAGTGCTCGATGGCCTTCCGGAGAGCGCCTTGCGAGGCGACCACGGGCTGGATCTGGAGATTGGTCATGAAGCCCACGTCGTCCAGCGCGAAGACGTTGGTGGGGTCCGCCATCGCCAGGGTGAGGACATTGCCCTGCCGCTTGATCGGCAGCACCTCGTGCTTCTTGGCGATCTGCTCCGGCACCAGCTTGAGCACCTCGGGGTCGACGTCGAGCTGGGAGAGGCTGGTCGAGGGGACGTTGTACTGCCGCGAGAGGAAGGCGACCAGACTGTCCTCGGTGACGAGGTTCAGCCGCACCAGGACGGTTCCGAGCTTGTCGCTGGTCCCACGCTGCTCGGTCAGCGCCTTGTGCAGTTGCTCGGGCGTCAGCAGCCCCTCGGCAACGAGCCGGTCGCCCAGGCGCGCGACGGCGCCCTGGCGGCGATCGGCGAAGATCGAGGCCGAGGCGGAGGAGGCCGCGGTCGGCGCGGTCACCACGGCGGACTTGACGGCGGCGGCGGCGTCGCGGGCCGGATCCTTGGCGCGCTCCTTGCCGGACACCGGCACGCTGGCCGACGGGCGGCCGCCGGTGCCCCCGGCGAGTCGGACGACGACCTTCGCGAGTTTCTCGCGGTCGCCGAGCTTGGTGTAGATCTCCTGGAGCGTCTCGAGCGCGCCCGTATCGGCCGGGTTCGCCTCGACGATCATCTCGCAGAGGCGCGCCGACTCGAGGAGCGAGTTGCGCTCGTCCGAGGAGAGCGAGTCGGGACCGTCTTTCTTCGCCATGGGGACTCGGTCAGGCCTCGAAGGCTAGGCGGGCCGCTCCCGGAAGGACGGGTGACCTTCTTCCTTCCCCAGGGGCGTGGCCAGATCGCCGGTGCGTTGAGGTCGCGTGCGCGTCTCGGCCAGAATGGCGCCGATCGCCGTGCTCGCCTCCTTCGCGAAGAGCCGGACCATGCCCACCGTGGTCCGGCTGTCGAAGATGGCCAGCAGGATCGCCTGCTCATCCACCGCGGCCACGTGGATGCTCTCCCGGATTCCCTGGTGGAAGAGCATGGTGAACTCGGTCTCGCCCAGCAGCCGCGCCATGGCGGCCGTGGAGCTGAAGGCGCCCGCGGCGAGGGCCGAGAGCGACACCGTGTCCAGCGAGCGCGACGAGCCGCCGCGGGCCAGGAGCTGCCCGCTCCGGTCGATCAGCAGCGCTTCCATCGCGGCGGACTCTCCGAGGAAGTGCAGCAGAACCTGGTTGATCCGCTGCGAATCCTCTTCGTGAATGGCCAGACTGTCATGTGGACTCATTGGACGCCCCCTGTTCTTGTCCAAACCCGCTGACGAGCACCATCCGGGACACCGTGTTGAGCGTGTCGAACACGCCTTTGCCCTCGACCGCCACAGACTCGAAGAACGGCACCCGCCGCCGCCGCCGGTTGAACAGATACTCGAGATACTCCACCGGGGCGATGTTCGGCAGGTCCCGCTTGTTGTACTGGATCACGTACGGGATGTCATCGAGCTTGTATTGATATTCCTTCAGGTTCTCCTCCAGATTCCTGAAGCTCTCCACGTTCTCCCGCAGGCGCTCCCACTGCGAGTCCGCCACGAACACGATGCCGTCCACGCCGCGGAGCACCAGCTTGCGGGTCATGTTGTAGTAGACCTGCCCCGGGACCGTGTAGAGCTGGAACTTGGCGGTGAAGTTCCGCACGGTCAGCGCCGAGACGGGCAGGAAGTCGAAGAACAGCGTCCGGTCGTCGCCCGTCGCGAGGGAGACCATGTTGCCGCGGTTGCCATCGGGCAGGCACCGGTGGATGTACTGGAGGTTGGCCGTCTTCCCGGCCACGCCGGGGCCGTAGTAGACGATCTTGAAGCTGATCTCCTTCTGTGCGTAGTTGATGATGGACATTCAGCGCCTCAGAGAGAGCCCAGGGCGGCGACGGCCCGCTCCACTTGTCGGAAGGCCAGGCCGGGCTTGGCGGTTTCTCCCGCGGCCACCACGGTGGGGCCGCCCGGACTCGCCTCCGGTCGAATCACCAGGCAGCGCTGCCCCGACCGAACCACCGCGACCTGGAAGATCGCGCTCGCGGCCGCGGCCTTGGCCATCGCCCCCGCGACGTCGAGGGCGAACCCGCCGACCTCCCGCACGTCGACGCCTGAGGGCAGGAAGAGGTAGAGGGCCGCCTCCCCCGCCGTCGCCCGTAGCGCCGCAGCCGTCACTGGTCCCAGGGCGCCGAGCGTCCCGGCGACTTGCCGTGCGCGCGGGGGTGGCTCCACATCCACCAGCTCCGGGCGGTGCTCTCCGTTGCCGGCACCGCCGGCCGGACCGTCCCATTCGCTGGCTCCAGTGAATGCCGCCGCAGCCCGGCGGCAGAGGATCTCCAGGAGAGCCAGCGAGCCGTTCTGGGCCACAGCCGCCGCCAGCACCGGGCCGCGGGCCCCCGGGGCGCCGAGAGGGGTGAAGACCACCGCCCCGCCGGGCCCGCGCAATGTGAGCTGATCCAGCGGCCAGGGCGCGCGGTCATCGGCGAGCACGGGCAGCATCACCCGCGCCACCGTCGGCAGCAGTTCATCGGGCACGCCCGGCCCGGAGAGCGTGAAGACCGTGACACCGTTGACGCTCTGGGCCTCGACGCCGAGCGAGGTGAGCGGCACCATGAGCGCGGCGATCCGGCGCGCCGCCCCGTAGGCCTCCGGACGCGGAGCCGACGGCTCGGCGACGACCCGTGCGGCATCCTCGCCCGCCGGCGGAGGCTCGACGCGAAGGGGCTCGCTTTCGACGGCGGGCGCCGCGGCCGCCAGCTCGGCCCGCAGGCTTTCCATGAGCCCGGGCTCGGGCTGGATGTCGGGAATCTCCAGCACCGGCGCGGCTGCCTCCTCGAAGGACTCGATGCCCGCCGGCGCCTGCTCTACCGCCGGCATGGACTCGAGATCGAAGCGTGGCGGCTCGAGCGACTCGGCCCCGAGAATGAGCGTCGGCTCTTCTTCCTCGTGGGGCTCGACGAGCGGCTCACCCTCGACGACGGGCTCGATCGCACCGGTCGGCTCGCCCTCGGCCTCGGCCTCAACGGGCATCGGCTCGGCCACGAAGACGTCGGACACGGGCTCCGAAGGTTGAAGCGGGGCGGGCTCGACGATATCGAGAATCGTCGGCTCGGTGACCTCGGTCTCGGCCGGCGCGGGCACCATTGCCTCCAGCGCTTCGGCCGGAGCCTCGGCGTCGGGCAGCAGCGGCTGGAACGGCGCGGGGAAGCTCTCCAGCTCGCTCACGTCGGGCCCCGGCCCGGCCGCCGCGAAGAGCTCCGGCGGAAGCTGGCGCACCACTTCGTCCAGCGGCAGCAGCAGGCCCTCGGGAAGCCGCCGGATGAGCTCCTCCTCACTCGAAGCCAGCAGATGTCGAGGCAGCTGCCCCACCACCGCGTCCCAGGGCACGCGCACCTCGCCCTCGCCCAGCTGCGGCAGCACGACGGAGCGCGGGATCCGCAGTTGCCCGGGCTCCGACAGGTTGGCGCCCACGCGATCGAGCGGCAGCAGGAAGCTGTCCGGAGGAAGCTGGGCGGCGATGCGGTCAAAGGAGATCCGCACGACCTCCGCGTGCTCGTCCGTCACCGGTACGACGACCTCCTCGGGAGGAGGAGGCTCGAGAACCGCCGCCACGGCGGGCTCGGCCGAATCCGGAGCGGGAGGCTCGGCAACGGGGGTATCGGCCGCTTCAGGCACCAGGGCGGCCGCGGCCGGCGCCGGCTCACTCGGGGCAGGCGCCGGTGCTTCCGGCTCGGCCATCAACGGCTGGAAGGGCGCCGGGAAGCTCTCGAGCGCGCCCACGTCGGGTCCCGGCCCGGCTGCCACGAACAGCTCGTGCGGGAGCTGGCCCACCACCTCGTCGAGCGGAAGGATGAGCTTGCCGTCCCGCAGTCCCCTCCGCACTTCCTCGCTCGTGACAGCCAACACCTCGGCCGGGAACTGGTCGGCGACCGCTTCCCACGGCACGCTCACGAGCCCTTCGCCGAGCTGGGGCAACACGATGCTGGCCGGAACCCGCACGTAGTCCGGCTCGGAGAGGCTCGAGGCGACGCGGTCCAGCGGAAGCAGGAAAGCGTCCGTGGAGAATTGGGCCGCCAACCGCGCGAACGGGATTCGCACGACCGCGTCCTCCGCCATCGCCGGCACGACCGGCTCGGGCGAGGACATGCGCGCCTCCCATTCGAGGGCAGCCTGCTCCGCGGCGGCCTCCTCGTCGGTCCCAGGGGCCTCCGGAGCGGGCGGCTGGACCGGCGCGTCCGCGACGGGCGGCCAGGCCGGACGGGACTGGGCCCAGCCGGCGGGCTCGGCCACCAGGGGCGGCGGGGTTTCCGGCTTGGCCGCGGATGGGGCAGCGGCCGCCCGGCCTCCTGGTGCGGCCGCGCGACGCCCCTCGACGCCCGCCGCCCGGTCGATGCGGCGAATGGGGCTGGCTGGTGCCAGGAGGCTGCGCAAGGGCACCAGGAGCAGCGGGACGAGAACCACCTGGGGCAGCGGCGCAGGCGGGAAGATCAGGGTCAGCATTCGCCCGCGGTTGAGCGGATCGTAGAGCGCCGCGAGCAGCGGCGTCAGTGTCCCCAGCACGAGGTGAGCGACCCAGAGCGTGAGCGTGCCGCCGATCAAGCCGCCGGGCGTCACGCGGCGTACGCACAGCACGATCAGCAGGCCGTAGAGGATCGGCGGCGCCGCCTGCAGAGTCCACCAGGGCAGCGGCAGGTCGAGGCGCACGCGGAAGAGCGTCAGCGCGAAGACGAGACCCATGTAGGCCGCCAGACCGGCCAGCACCACGAGCCACGACAGCGGCTTGCGGAAGCTCGAGGGCGGGCGAGGCGGGCGCACCATCACACGATCTCCAGGAGCTCGGTCAGGGCCTTCTTGACGTAGTAGCGGACCTTGCCCAGGACCGCGGGGTCGCGCAGGAGCAGCGCCAGCAGCGCGCCGGGTCCGACCCCGTTCAGGAGGATGACGCCACTGTCGTACTCGAGGATGAGGCTCTGAAGCCCGCCCTGGCCCAGCTCACGGCCGATCCCGCTCGAGGACTCCGCCAGGGAGGCCGCGAGCGCCCCGGCGACCTCCGCCTCGAGCAGCATCTCGCCGGCTGCCTCGATGAGAAAGCCCTCCCGGTCCACGAGCACGGCCAGCGACACCCCCGGTAGCGCGGCGAGCGTGCTGAGCGTGGTCTTGAGGTCCGGCGCGGGGACGGCCTCCTCTTCGCGTGCCACCGGCTCCGCGGGTTCCGCGGCCGCCGCGGCCGTGAAGACCTCGGACGTGGGCCTGGGCAGCACCGGCTCGGGCACGCTCGTGCTGCGAAAGGCCACCGGAATGAGAGCGTCGATCTTGGACAGCAGCTCGTCGGCGGCGAAGGGCTTGCGCAGGACGTCGTTGGCGCGAACCTTCGATGCCCGCTCGAGCACGGTGCTGTTGACGATGCCCGAGATGAGCAGGACCGGTGTGGCGCCGAGCCGGGCGTGGCCGCGGACGAACTCGCAGATCTGGTAGCCGTCCATGTCCGGCATGATCACGTCGCAGACGATCACATCGGGGGCTTCCTGGCCGATCATCTCCACGGCCTCGGTCCCCGAGGCCGCCGAGATCACGTCGAAGCGCTTGGCCTCGAGCGCACGCTCGACGACCTTGCGCACGCTCAGGCTGTCGTCGACCACCAGCACTTTAGGCACGATTCACCGTCCTCGGGTCTCTCTCTCCAGATCCGCTCGGCTCGCCTTCGGCTGCGCCTCGCCCGACTTTGGATTCGCTCGCCTCGGGCGGCGGGGCCCCAGCCCCGCGACGTCCTGCGGCTCGCACTACCACTCTCACACTCAGGCTGTCGTCGACCACCAAGACCTTGGGCATTGGCTACTTGTCCTTCGGATGGCTGGCCGCCGGCAGGCTGTGGTCGACCCCCGGGCTGCCCTCGTCGATATCCGCCGCGATGCTCAGCAGCAGCTGCTCCACGCTGCGTGAGATGGTCTTGGGCCCCGCAGTGAGATCGCCGCGCTCGGCCCGATTGAAGCAGAAGCGCGCTTCCTCCTCCCGCTGGGAGACCGACACCATGGCGGCGAAGGCCTTCTCGCCCGTGAGGCCGGAGAATTCGGCGTGGACGACGCGGCCAGCCTCGAAGACGATGGAGCCCTCGCCGCCCTGGAGCGAGAGGATCAGCCGGCCGGTCTTGCCCCCGAGGGAGATGGCCTGCGTCACCTCGGTGAGATCCATCACACCCAGTGAGCCCTGGAAGGTCGCGCGGCCGCTCTCCGGCGCGCCCCTGATCGGCGCGCTGGCGGGCAACGGGGCCGCCGTGCCGGCCGCCTCGGCGCCGGCACGCGCCCGGGCGATCTCATCGCCCGGGACCTGGCCCAGGAGATCACCCACGCGCACCACCACGGTGGCCACCGTGAAGTCCCCGGTGATGGTCATGTCCACGCCAGCCTCGGTCGCCGCCAGCGCGATGGGCCGATCCCGACCGGCCAGCAGCAGGAAGGGTGTGTCCTTGGTGGCCGGATCGCGCCGCACCATCGTGAACAGCTCGTAGCCGTCCATGTCCTGGACCTTCGCATAACTCACGATGAGATCCGGCCGCTCCCACTCGAGCATGGTGACCGCGAACGAGCCGCTGGTCGCCACGGCGACCTCGTAGCCCGCATCGGTCAGCGCACGAGCGAGGGCCGCCCGGCTCTCCTGGTTCGCGTCGACGATCAGCACCTTGGCTCTGGCCATCACCGGTCCACCGCCGCTCACGAGGCCCGGGCCCCAGTGAGGGTCGCCTCACTGGGGGCGGCCGTCATGAGCGATTCCACGAGCCGTATGAAGGTCTGTTCCTCCACCGGCTTCGTGACGTAGTGTCGCACGCCGAGCCGGCGGGCGACATTGACGTGTTTTTCGCCCGCGCGCGTGGTCAGCACAATGATCGGCACGTCGCGCGTGTTGGGTCGCCGGCGCAGGTCCTCGATGAGCGCGTAGCCGTTGATCCGCGGCATCTCCAGGTCGGTGATGATGGCCTGAACGCTGAGCTCCGTCAGCTGCTGGAGCGCGTCCTGTCCGTCCACGGCCGTGAACACACGGAACCCCGCCTTTTCCAGCATCTGGCCGACGTATTTCCGGATGCTGATGGAATCGTCCACGAGCATGACCGCGCGCTCGGTCTCGGCCGCGCGCGAGGCGGCTGGTCGGAGCTCGACCGTGTCGGCCGCCGCTGCGCTGGGCAGCTGACGGCTCGCCTCCAGCAGCCGCGTGGGATCGACCAGGAGAATCACGCGGCCCTCGCCGGAGATCGTGGCGCCGGCGAACGGGCCCACGCCCTCGAGGAACTCGCCGAGGCTCTTGATGACGATCTCCTCCTTGCCCAGCAGCTCGTCGACCTGAACGGCGAACGGCCGGCCGCCGCCGCGGAGCACGACCACGGGCGCCTGACCGGAAGACTCGGAGGGTAGCAGTCCCAGCACCCGGCCCATGCGGAGCAGCTCCATGACCTGGCCGTCCACCCGAACTGTCTCGCGGTCTCCCGCGGCCTGGCCGGCCTGCGGCGCCACGTTCCGCATCGCGCTCACCGCCATCAGCGGCACGGCGAGCACCTCGGCGCCGACGCGCACCATCAGGGCATCGGCGATCGCTACCGTCAGCGGCAGCTTGAGGGTGAATCGGGTCCGGACACCCACCTCGGTGTCCACCTCGATCTCGCCGTTCATGCGACTGACGTTCGTGCGCACCACGTCCATACCGACGCCGCGCCCGGAGGCGCGAGTCACCTCAGAGGCGGTGCTGAAGCCGGGCACAAAGATCAGGTTCAGCGCGTCTGCGCCCGAGAGCGCCTGCGCCTCCTCGCGGCCCAGAAGCCCGCGCTCGACGGCTTCCTGCTTGAGCAGCGCGGCGTCGATGCCACGCCCGTCATCTTCGACCTCGACGTGGAGGAACGCGCCCTGCTGGTAGGCGCGCAGCGATATCGTGCCCTGCGCGGGCTTCCCGCGCGCCAGGCGCTCCGGCTCCGGCTCGATACCGTGGGTGACGGCGTTCTGCACCAGGTGAAGGAGCGGATCCGCGATCTGCTCCATGATGCTGTTGTCCACCTCGGCCGATTCGCCGCGTACCTCGAGGGTGACAGCCTTACCCTCCGCACGCGCGGCCTCGCGGACCTGGCGCGTGAAGCGCGGAAAGAGACGGCCGATGGGCACCATTCGGGCCCGCGTCACTTCTTTCCGGAGCGCGGCGGTGAGGCGCTGGATCTGCGCCACGTCGTCGCGGATGGTGCGGAGCAGCCCCGCGTGTTGCTGCTGGACCTCGGCGATGTCGGCCGACATTTCGGCCACGCTCCGCGCCAGGATGTTGAAGTCGTCGTACCGGTCGAACTCGAGCTCGGCAAACAGATCCGCCAGATCCCGCATTCCGCCGCCAGGTGCGCCGTCGCCTCCCCGCCCCCGAGCGCCACGCAGCTGCGGATAGTGGTGCTTGCCCTCGAAGTCGCGAACGGCCTGGGCCATCCGCGACCGGCTGAAGAGCAGCAGCTCGCCGACCCGGTCGAGCTGCACCAGGCGCCGGTCGAGCCGGCTGCGCGCGATCATGAGCTCGCCGACCAGGTTCATCAGGGCGTCCAGCCGGTCGAGGCTGACGCGGATGCTGGGACCCACGGGTCCCTGGACCATCACCGGCGCCGGGCGCGGCAGCGCCTCCAGGCGCGCGAGGAACTCCGGGCGCAACATGCCCGGAGGGAGGCTGGCGAAGATCGCCGACTCCCGGGCGGCCGTGGCGGTGATGGCGGGGGCGGCCGCCGCCGGCTCGACGGCGATCGCGCCCGGAGCCATCTCGGCTGTCGCCATCAGGGCGCGGAGGCTCTCCAGCGCGCGCTCCAGCACGTCGCCCAGGTCCGCCGGCGCGCCACCCACGCTCGCCAGCACGGCCTTGAGCGCGTCCACACCGCCGAAGACCGACTCGGTCACGGCCGGCGTAAACGGGATTCGCTTCTCCCGCACCGCACCCAGCAGGTCTTCGATCTGGTGCGCCACATCGCCAATGGGAGTGCAGCCGACCGTGTAGGCGGCACCCTTGAGCGTGTGAACGGAGCGGAAGAGCCGGTTGAGCTCCTCGTCGCTGTGCCCCTCGGCATCCAGGGCCAGCAGGGAATGCGTCATGGCTTCCAGATGCTCGGCGGCTTCAGGCCCGAAATAGGTCAGGATGTCGCTGCTGTCGGCGAAGAAGCGGTCCACCTCCTGCACGAGCCGGTAGGCGGCGCCCGAGACCGAACCGGCGGGGCGAGCGGCAGCCGCAGGCGAGGCCAGCGGATCGATGCCGGCGCGGTCCTGACCGTCCGGAGCGCCCACGCGATCCGCGGCGGCGGCGGTCGCGGAAGCGGTGGGCGCCGACGCCGATTCGTCGACGAAGAAGCGAGGGTGACGGGCCTTGAAGTCGGCGAGGCGCTCGGCGTCCTCGGTGCCCTGGCTGCTGATCCGATCGAAGAGCTCCTTGAACAGACCGACGGCTTCGCGGAGGAACCGCTCGCTCTCCGCGCGCTCGGCGGCCCGCGCCCCGGACGCGCGCTCCAGCAGCTGCTCGGTGACCGCTGCCAGCTCGGAGACGCCCGGGAAGCCGTGCAGAGCGGCGGAGCCTTTCAGGCGATGGCAGACGAGCACCAGCGGCGCCAGCGCTTCCGGCGTCGGCGCCTTGGCGCGCGAGAGCAACGGCAGCCCCTCCTCCAGAGTCCCGGCGGTATCCCAGGCCTCCATGAGGAAGATGCCTAGCAGGAACTCGCGATCCCGCGCCTCAGCCATCCCGCCTCACGCCCCAGTCGCCTCCTCGCGCGGCGTCACTCAGGTCGACAGCTTGAACCGCGACAGCTTGGCCGTGAGCTCCTCGGCGAGCCGTGCCAGCTCTTCGGCGGTCTTGCGGCTCGTGAGAACGCCCTGCTCGGTTTGCACCGCCACGCCCGCGATGGATTGCACCGCGGTGGCCGTCGCTTCCGCGCTGCGCACCTGCTTCTGCGCGGCCAGGGAGATGTCGGCCGCCAGCTCGGCGGAGGTATGGGAGATCTGCGCGATCTCCTGCAGCGCCTCCTCCGCCTTGAGGCTGACCTGGTATCCCGTCTCCACCTCCCGGGTGCCTTCCTCCATGGCGACCACGGCTTCCTGGGTCTCCACCTGGACGTTCTTGATGAGCGTCGAGATGTCCTTGGTGGCCTGGGTCGCGCGCTCGGCCAGCTTCCGCACTTCGTCGGCGACCACGGAGAACCGCATGCCCGCATCGCCCGCGCCCGCCGCCTCGATAGAGGCGTTCAGCGCGAGCAGGTGGGTCTGAGCGGCGATGTCCTGAATGGTATTGACGATCTCGGAGATTTCCAGCGAGCGGTCCCCGAGGGACTTGATCTTCTTGGAGATGGTCTGCACCTCGGCGCGGATCTGCTGCATCCCGGCCAGGCTGTTGCGCACCGACTGCTCGCCCTTCTGCGCGGCCTCCAGCGCCTGCCGCGCGGCGCGCGCGCTCTGGTCGGCGGACTGCGCGACCTGGCGCACAGTCGCCGTCATCTCGTCGGTGGCCGTGTTCACGCTCATGGCTTCGCGGGACTGGGCCTGGGCCGCGCCCGACAGCTGGGCCGTGGTCGTCATCATCTCGCTCGAGCCCGAGGCCACCCGCTGCGCGGCCTGGCGCACGTCGCCGATGACCACCGCGATCTCCTCGACCATGAGGTTGATGGCGTCCACGACGTTGCCCAGCACGTCCCAGGTCACTTCGCCCCGCTTGGTCAGGTCGCCCTGGCCGATCTCGACCACGGTGTCGAGGAACTTGATGATGTTCTGCTGGAGATCTTCGCGCTTGCGCCGCTCTTCGTCGCGCTCGGTCTCGGTCTGCACGAGGCCGCGGAGCCGACCGATACTGTCGTTGAACGTCGCGGCCATCTGGCCGATCTCGTCGCGGGACGTCACCGGCGCGAGCTGGGTCAGGTCCCCTTGACCGACGCGCTGGGCCACCGCCACGAGCGCGGTGATCGGCTTGGCGATCTGCCGAGCGAAGACGATGCCGGCGACGACGGCAACGGCCGCGATCGCGGCGAAGATCGCCAACAGCCGGAGCCCGGCGGCTCGCGCTTCCGCCAGGATGATCGACTTGTCCATCCCGACCCGCACCGTGCCGAGCTGACCGGCCAGCATGGGAACACCGACGTCGATGATCTGCCGCTCGTTACCCTTGGCTGGATCGACGAACTGGATCTCGCGCGCGAGCACCTTCGCGTTGCCCGGCACGAGGTTCTTCTCGATGATGCCCTTGGGCACGGTGGGCACGAAGGTGTGAGCGATCATGGTCTGCTGGGGATCGTAGACCATGACATAGGCGACTCCGGTGATGTCGGCGAACTGGTCGAAGAGCGCCTGGACCGTGGAGGCGTCGCGGTTGACGATGAGGTCCACGCTGGAGGACGCCAGGCTCTTCGCGATGGCCGTGCCTTTGTTCGTGAACTCGTCCGTGAGGTTGCTCTCCAGCGACCGGTAAGCGAAGAACGAGGACACGGCGGCCAGGGGCACCAGCACGATCAGCAGGAAGACGACAATCTTCGTGCGGAGGCTGAACCGGACTTTGGGACTCGCGGGAGCCTCCGCCCCCCGCTCGCCCCGCGCCGCCTTCCCGTCGGTCCGCTTTTTCATCGCTGTCTTTCCTCCGTCTTGGGCCATGTCAGACCCTCAGGGCCACGGTCCAGTCTGAGATGGGAACCCAGCGCTCGCCGTCAACGCGGGTGAAGTAGACGCTGTCGAGCCCCTGGTGTCGCTCGGGGCCGAACGTGAGTGGGGCGCCGATACCTAGGTCCAAATTGCGGAGCGATTCGAGGGCCTGGCGGAAGCTCGGTCGCGTCGGGTTGGCGCCCGCGCGGCGCAGGGCCTCCGCGATCACCTTGGCGTTCACATAGCCCTCCAGGCTGATGAAGCTGTATTTCTCCAGCGTGTACTTCGGGTCCCGGAGCCCGTCGGGAACCTGCGGATTGTACTTGTCCATCAAGGCCCGGTATTCGACCACGCCCGGCAGTGACAGATCGTCGTAGGACGGGACGACCTGGGAATTGATGAGCGCGCGAGTGTAGTCCCGGCCGGTGGCCTTGCCGTGCTTGATCAGCAGGCTCAGCATGGCGTCCGAGCCGACGAAGGAGACGTTGGAGATGGGAACATTCCAGCCGGCGTCCCGGGCCGACTTCACGAACGCACCGCATCCCGCATACGCGCCGGTGCAGAGGACGACGTCGCACCCAGCCTCGCGCAGCGCCCTGACGGCGGGGCCCATATCGGTTTCAAACGTCGCGTTCCGGACGTACGTCGCCTCGGACACGATCTTGGCATTGCGCAGGGCCAGACCGCGGGCCACGCCGTCCGTGCCGCTGCGGCCATAGGCGTCGATCTGGTAGTAGACGCCGAACCGGCGGGCTCCAGCCTGCCAGAACCGCTCGACGAGCGCCATCATCTCCTGGCGGTACGAGGCCCGAATGTTGAAGATCTGGTCCACGTAGGGTGATTCCCGCTGAGGCTGGGCGCCGGTGAAGTTGCCCACGAGGACCACGCCCTGGTCGGCATAGCGTTTGATCACCGGCAGCGCGCGGGTGAGCGTCGGGGTACCCACGTAATTCGAGAGGAAGAAGACTTTCTCCCTCTCCAGCAGGGTCAGCGTGTTGGCGATGCAGGGATCGGGGTCGTAGTTGTCGTCGAGCGCCACGACGGCGATCGTGCGACCGAAGATGCCGCCGCGGGCATTGACCTCGTTATAGTAGGCCTGCGCCCCTCGGTACAGCTCGGTTCCGAGGCCGGCCGTCTTGCCCTTGAAGACGGCGCTCGACCCGATCCTGATCTCGCGCGCCGTCACGCCGGGCGCGCTGGCTGTGGCGGGCTCGGCCGGCGCCGCTGTCGGCGAAGGTCGGCCTGGGACCCCACCCCGCGGAGCCTGGGCCCAGGCCGCCGCCGCGGAGCCGAAGATGGAGCCGCTCGCGGCGCCTCCGGTCAGGAGGCGAATGAATGCTCTGCGCTTCATGTCGAGTCTCCCTTGACCTCGCGGTCACCGCGCATCTGGCGTGACAGCGCCTGGACGATCTTGCCGGCGTCGAGAAGGGTCGCGACCCCCTCGCCCCACTTGAGCAGCCCCAAGTCGAATTCCCGATGGGCTCCGCCCGCCGCGGCGTCGAGGGGGATGACCTCCTCGAACGGCTCGAGCCCGAGCACGCTCTCCACCGCCAAGGCTACCTGCACGGCGCCGTCGCGCACGAGGAGGGTGCGGAGGCTGCGGCCCAGGCGCTGGACGGGAAGGCCCAGCAGCGGTCGGGCGTCCACGATGGGGATGACGGTACCGCGCAGGTTGGCCACCCCGATGAGCGGAGCCGGCGCCCGCGGCACGGTGGTGATCTCATCGAAGATCGCCACCTCGCGCGCGCTCCGCACGTCGACCGCGAAGGTGGAGCCAGCCAGCATGAACAGGCACGCGCGGATCGCGGGCTGCGCTTCAGCCGGGGCGACGGGCGTGACCGCCGGGGGCTCGACCACGGGGCCTACCTGACGAACTGGCGGACGATGTTGAGGAGCTGGTCGGCGGTGAAGGGCTTGGGCAGGTACTCCGCGGCGCCCTGCTTCTTCCCCCACACCCGGTCGCTCTCCTGCGTCTTGGAGCTGACAAAGACCACGGGCGTATCCTTCGTGCGCGGATCCTTGCGGATGCCGCGGAGCACCTCGTAGCCGTTTCGGTTCGGCATGACGATGTCCAGGAGCAGCACATCGGGACGCTCGGTGGCGATGTGGTCTTCCAAGGCCTCGCCCCCGTCGTAGGTGACGACCTGGTGCCCTGCGGACTTGAGGATCCCTTCGATCATCTTCAGCTCGGACACAGCATCGTCCACAACCATGACCTTGCCCATCTGCGGTACGCTCCCGTGGCCCCCCGGTTCCGGGTCCCGACCCCGCCAAGAGGGGCAAAAAATGGCCGCGGGGAAGGGTCACTCTACTGCAAACCCCCTACCAAAACAAGGTTTTTTGCCCTTTTGGGGTTCACAAACCCTGGACATACCACATAGGGTGTTTTCGGGCCTGAAAAGGTCGAAATGACCCCCTCCGAGCCGCCCTTTTCCCTCGGAAAGCCTCGCGATCGGGTCCGCCGGTGACGCCCGATGTCAGCGAACGTGACCGACTCTGTCGACAGGGCGACGGTGACCGGCGGACTGTGACGAGCCGAGGCAGACCGAGCTCGGGGTCCTCCGTCCGGCCCTTGGGGGTCCAGGCTTCTCGGGCCAGGGGCTCGCCTTGCCATGCCCGGGTGCCTATGCTAGCGTAGGTCTGCGTTTTTATGGAACTCTCACCTGTGGTCCTCGAGCCCGGCAAGGCCTTCGTCGCTCGAGTGGCCAGCTTCCTGCCCAGCTTCCTCGGCGCCCTGCTCATCCTCCTGGTGGGCTGGGTCGTGGCCAAGTTCGTCCGGCTCCTGGTGTTCCGCCTTCTGCTGGCAGTCCGGCTGGACCTGGCCTCGGAGAAGGCCGGCATCGACGACGTGCTCATCCGGGCCGACATCCGGCAGAGCCCGGCCGAGCTCGTGGCGGTCCTGGTGCAGTGGCTGGTCATGCTGATCGTGCTGATGACGGCCGTGAACACGGTGGGGCTCTCCTCGGTATCGGATCTGCTGAACCAGATCCTCCTCTACATCCCGAAGGTCATCGCGGCGGTGGTCGCCCTGATCCTCGGGCTGTTCTTCGCCAATCTGCTCGCCGGCGTGATCAAGACGGCCGCCGCCAACGCGGGGCTCTACGAGGCGGAGGCCCTGTCCTCCCTTGCCCGTTACGCCATCGTCGCCTTCACCGTGGCGGTCACGCTGGAGGAGCTGGGGATCGCCGCGGAGCTGGTCCGCTCGGCGTTCGTGATCCTCTTCGGCGCGGTCGCCCTGGCTGCCGCGCTGGCGTTCGGGCTCGGCTGCAAAGACCTGGCCCGCGACTGGATGATCCGCTATCTGGACAGCGCGCGCGCCCGGAAGAAATCCCACTAGGAGGCACAGAAAAATTGCAGGCCGATCAAAAAGGTCCAGATGCGAGGCGGCGAGGGAGGCCGCTGCCCGAGGCGTATGTGGCAGTTCGAGCTGAGGGACGGTCGAGCGCCGAAGGCGCGAGCGTCACGAGGCGAGTGCTGGGTGAATGGCACCGTTGAGGGCGGCGGCGACCGAGCCAACGACGCAGATGGGCCTTTTTCAGCGGCCTGCGATCAAGGAGACTCGTATCCATGGCTGATACCGCGCTGCACCTGACCGAGACGACCTTCGACGAAGAAGTGGCCAGGCACCAGAACGTCCTGATGGTCGACTTCTGGGCCGAGTGGTGCGCGCCGTGCCGTGCCATCGCTCCCACGCTCGAGGAGCTGGCCCGCGAGTCGGGCGGCAAGGTCAGCCTGGCGAAGGTCAACGTCGACGAGCAGCCGGGGCTCGCTGCTCGATACGGCATCCGCTCGATCCCGACGATCCTGTTCATCAAGGGCGGAAAGGTGCTCGAGACCGTCGTCGGCGCCGTCCCGAAGGCCCAGCTGAAGAAGAAGCTGGACATCGTCGCCTGAGCCGGTCGTCCATGCCGACGGTGGGGCCTGATCTGCCCCCGCTTTCTCCCTCGCGGGAGGAGTTCCGCGCCCTCGCCGGACGTGGGAACGTGGTCCCGGTCTACGCCGAGCTGGCGGCGGACTTGGACACGCCGCTTTCCGCCTTCCTGAGGCTGCGGCCGGGGCCGTACGCCTTCCTGCTGGAGTCGGTCGAGGGCGGGGAGAAGTGGGCGCGCTACTCCTTCCTGGGCTCGGATCCGCTCATGGTGTTCACCGCCAAGGGCAGCCGGATCAGCGTGCGCCACCCCGACGGGACGATCGAGCTCCTGCCGAGCGCCAACCCCTTCGAGTCACTGCGTGCGCTGCTCGCCCGCTTCAAGCCCGTGGCAGTGCCGGGCCTGCCCCGCTTTCAGGGCGGCGCCGTGGGCTTTCTCTCCTACGACATGGTCCGCCACGTCGAGCGGCTGCCGCAGCTCGCCAAGGACGACCTCCGCCTGCCCGACGCCGTCTTCATGCTCACCGACAGCCTGCTCGTGTTCGACAACCTGCGCCACCGCCTGCTGGTCATCGCCAATGCCCATGTCGGCAAGACCGACCCCGCCTCGCTCGACCGCGCCTACGACGCCGCGGCGGTCAAGATCGGCATGATGATGGCCAACCTCCGCAAGCCGGCCCGCTCGCCGGCGCCGCTGACGATCCCGGCAGTGGAGCCCCTGGTCGCCCTCGGTGAGGAAGGCTTCACCTCCACGATGGACCAGGCGACGTACATGGAGCGCGTCCGGCGCGCCAAGGAGTACATCGCCTCGGGCGACGCCTACCAGATCGTGGTGGCGCGGCGACTCGACACCGAGCTCAAGGCGGATCCCTTCACCGTCTACCGGGCGCTGCGGACGATCAATCCATCCCCGTATCTCTTCTTCCTCCGGCTGGGGAAGATGACCATCGTCGGATCGTCGCCCGAAGTCCTCGTGAGGCTCGAGGACGGCCGCGTCGAGGAGCGGCCCATCGCCGGCACCCATCCGCGCGGCCGCACCGAGGAGGAAGACGCGCGGCTGGCGGACGAGATGAAGGGCGATCCCAAGGAGCGCGCCGAGCACGTCATGCTCGTGGACCTCGGTCGCAACGACGTCGGGCGCGTGAGCCGCATCGGCTCGGTCCAGGTGTCCGAGTTCATGGTGGTGGAGCGCTACTCCCACGTGATGCACCTGGTGAGCCATGTGCGTGGCGACCTCGAGCCGGGCAAGGATGCCTTCGACGTGCTCGAGGCCTGCTTCCCGGCGGGCACGCTGACCGGCGCGCCGAAGATCCGCGCCATGGAGATCATCGAGGAGCTGGAGCCGACCCGGCGCGGGCCCTATGGAGGCGCCGTGGGCTACATCTCCTACTCGGGCAATCTCGACTCCTGCATCACGATCCGGACCGTCGTCTGTGACGGCCGGCGCGCCTCCATCGAGGTCGGGGCGGGGATCGTGGCCGACTCCGATCCCAAGACGGAGTGGCTGGAGACCTGTTCCAAGGCGCGCGGGATGATCCTGGCCCTCCGTGTCGCCGCGCAGGAGAGCGCGGGATGATCCTCGTCATCGACAATTACGATTCGTTCACCTACAACCTCGTCCAGTACATCGGCGAGCTCGGCGCCACCCTGCAGGTGGCGCGCAACGACACGCTCACCGTGGAGGACGTGGCGCGGCTCGAGCCGGAGCGCATCGTGATCTCGCCCGGCCCCGGCAACCCCGACAGCGCCGGGATCTCGCTGGAGCTGATCCGGCGGTTCCACGAGCGCGTGCCCATTCTCGGCGTCTGTCTCGGCCATCAGGCCATCGGCCAGGCCTTCGGAGGCCGCGTCTCGCGCGCGCGCAAGCAGATGCACGGCAAGACCTCGTCCATCAGCCACGACGGACGCGGCGTGTTCAAGGGACTCGAGCCGGACTTCCAGGCGACCCGGTACCATTCTCTGGTCGTCCTCGAGACCGGCTTCCCGCCGGACCTGGAGGTCTCCGCGCGCGCCGAGGACGGCGAGATCATGGGGCTGCGTCACCGGCGCTTTCCGGTCGAGGGCGTGCAGTTCCACCCGGAATCCATCCTCACGGGACAGGGCAAGGCCCTGCTGCGCAACTTCCTCGAGCTGCCCGTCCCCGTGGCGCGATGAGCAGCGCTGGCATGGCGCGATTGCTGCTGGGCGTCGCCACGCTCGTGCTGAGCGCGGCTCCGGCGGTCCTGGCGGCCGAGGCGCAGCAGCAGGCTTCGGTTCGCCGGATCGGCATCCTCGAAGCCGGCTGGGCGCCGCCTGCCCGAACGACCGAACCGGTCATCTCGGCCCTGGGCGCTCTCGGCTGGGCCGAGGGGCGGAACCTCGTCGTCGAGCGGCGGTACGCCGAAGGTCGCTACAACCGGCTCGTGGAGCTGGCTGTCGGACTCCTCAACGCCAAGGTGGAGGTGCTGGTGCCGGTCGGCGCCGACGCCGCGCAGGCGGCGCGCCAGGCCACGGCCACGGTTCCGATCGTCTTCGTCGCGGTGCCGGCGCCCGCCCAGGTTCTCCCGATCCGCAGTGTCGCCAAGCCCGGAGGCAACGCGACGGGCTCCGCATTCGACCTGCCGCAGTCCGAGTTCGCGACCTTGCCCCGGCTGCTCAGGGAAGCCACGCCATCGGTGTTCCGCCAAGGCGTGCTGTGGGATCCGGCGATCCCCGGGATGAGCCAGGCCATTTCGGCCGCGTATTACAGCCAGGAAGAGGCGAACCTGAACTACCGCGCGTTTGAGGTCCGCTCGGTGCCCGATCTGGAGGACGCGTTCGACAAGATCCGCAAGGAGCGTGTCCGCGCGGTCTTCGTCCTGCCGAGCCCGGCGGCGACGGCCTACCGGGCCAGCATTCTGAACTTCATGACGAAGAACCGGATCCCGGCGCTCTACCCGAGCCGCGACTTCGTCGAGGCTGGTGGCCTCATGGCCTACGGCCCCAGCTGGGCCGACGCCCACGCGCAGGCGGCGGAGCTCGTGGATCAGGTGCTCAAGGGCGCCCATCCCGGCGACCTGCCGATCCGGGCCCCGGTGCGATTCCAGCCCGTGATCAACCTGAAGACCGCGCGCGCGCTCGGTCTCACTCTGCCCCAGTCGCTGCTGGACCGCTCGGAGAGGCTCGGCGAGTGACCCTCCGGCAGCTGGGCGAGCTGGGCCTCATCCGCCGGATTCGGGAGCGAGTGGGCGGAGGAGGGCCCTCCGTGCAAACGGGAATCGGCGACGACGCGGCCGTGCTCAACCTAGCCCCCGGTGCCGCCCTGCTCGCCACAACCGATCTCGTGATCGAGGACGTGCACTTCCGCCGCGCTTGGGCGTCGCCGCGCGATATCGGCTGGAAGGCCATGGCCGTGAACCTCTCCGACATCGCGGCGATGGGTGGAGCGCCACGCTGGGCCCTGGTGGCGCTGGCCCTCCCGGACGGCACGGAGCCCGCGGAGGTGGACGCCTTCTACGAGGGGATGCAGGAGGCGGCGGCGCCCCACGGGGTCGTCATCGTCGGTGGTGACACGAGCGCCTCACGAGTCGGCTGGGTCATCAACGTCACCGTGCTGGGAGAGCACACCGGCAGCCCTCGGCTTCGCTCGGCGGCCAAGCCCGGAGACGCGGTCGCCGTGACCGGCAGCCTCGGCCGGGCCGCGGGCGGTCTTGCCGTGCTCGAGATGGGCCGCCAGCGCGCCCGAGGCGCGGGCATCGCTGCGCCCGAGTGGGAGACGCTGACCACCGCCCATCTGAGGCCGACGGCGCGCATCGACGAGGGACGATGGCTCGGCGCGGCGCCCGGCGTCCACGCCATGATCGACTGCTCGGACGGCCTCAGCACCGATCTCGGCCACATCTGCCGCGAGAGTGGGGTCGGCGCGCGCGTCATGCTCGACCGCCTCCCCGTGGCGGCCGAGACGCGGGCGGCGGCCGCGGCCGCCGGCGCCGATGCGTTGCGATGGGCCGTCGCGGGTGGCGAGGACTACGAGCTGCTGCTAACGTGCGATCCCAGCGTGGTC
>DASSSH010000330.1:0-12072 GCA_035708525.1 Candidatus Methylomirabilota bacterium | reverse complement strand
TGATCGATCATCTGGCCGATGAGGTGCGGGCGTGGCCCGGGGACGATCTGATCGATCGCAACCACCTCGGCCCCATCCCGCGCGCGAATGTCAGCGTCAAGATCTCCAGCATGTACTCGCAGATCCATCCGGTCGACGCGGTGGGCTCCGTGGCGGCGCTGGCGCGACGGATCCTGCCGCTCTGCCTCCTCGCAAAGGAGCGCGGCGTCTTCATCAACTTCGACCTCGAGCAGTGGGCGTACCACGACATCACCTACGATCTCTTCGAGGAGATCCTCGCCCACCCGGAGCTCCGTGGGTGGCCCCATCTCGGCATCGTCGTGCAGGCCTATCTCAAGCGGAGCCAGGCGGACGCCGAGCGCCTGCTCGCGCTCGCGCGAGACCGCGGTGCGCCGATCACCGTCCGCCTGGTCAAGGGCGCTTACTGGGACTACGAGACCGTGCTCGCGCGCCAGCAGGGGTGGGAGTGCCCGGTGTTCTCCGAGAAGGCGCGGACGGACGCCAACTACGAGGCGCTCTCTCACTTTCTGCTCTCTCATGTCGATCACCTCCTGCCGGCCTTCGGCAGCCACAACCTCCGCTCGCTCCTGCACGGCCTCTTGCTGGCCCAGGAGCTCCGTGTGCCGGAGCGTGCCTACGAGCTCCAGATGCTCTACGGCATGGCCGAGGCCGAGCGCGCGGCCTTCCGGCAGCGGGGCCATCGGGTGCGGGTGTACGCCCCGGTGGGGGCGCTGCTGCCCGGCATGGCCTACCTCGTGCGCCGCCTGCTGGAGAACACGTCGAACGAGGGCTTCCTTCGACTCTCCCATCATGAGCGACGGGATCTGGCCGAGCTGTTGCAACCGCCGGCGCCGAGCAATGCCGAGGAGGGCGCGAGGGAGATGAAGCCGGGCGATCTGTCCACGCCGTTCGAGAACTGCCCGCCGACCGATTTCACTCGGAGTGATCGGCGCGAGGAGTTCGGTCGCGCGGTCGGGCGCATCCGCGACGCGCTGCCCTTCAAGGTGCCAGTCGTGATCGGCGGGACCACCGAGCAGGGCGACCGACTCTTGACCCGACCCTGCCCCCACGACATCGCGCGCCCGGTGAGCCGGGTCCGGCTGGCGACTGCAGAGCAGGCGGGCCGGGCGGTGCGGATTGCCTTCGCCGCGTGGCCCGACTGGCGCGACCGCGCGCTCGCAGACCGGGCGGTGCTCCTCGAGCGGCTGGGCGAGGCGCTGGAGGCCGGGCGCGATCGGCTGGCGGCCATCCAGTGCTTCGAGGTGGGGAAGCCCTGGGTGGAGGCCGACGCCGACGTCGCGGAAGCGATCGACTTCTGCCGCTACTACGCGCGCCGGGCGCTGATCGAGCTGGCGCCGGTGAAGCAAGGCTCGGTCTTGGGCGAGGACAATGTGCTGTCCTACGAGGGCCGCGGGGTCTGCGTGGTCATCGCCCCGTGGAACTTCCCGCTCGCCATCCTGACCGGCATGACGACGGCGGCGCTCGTCGCCGGCAACACAGTGGTGATGAAGCCGGCCGAGCAGTCGAGCGCGGTCGGCTACGCGCTCTTCGAGACGATGCGGGCGGCGGGCTTCCCCGGCGGGGTCGTGCAGTTCGTCCCCGGGATCGGCGAGGAGGTGGGGCCCGTGCTCGTCGCCCACGAGGACGTGGCGCAGATCGCCTTCACCGGCTCGAAGCAGGTCGGGCTCGGGATCGTCGAGCAGGCCCACACGACGCGGCCGGGCCAGCCGCAGGTCAAGCGGGTGGTCTGCGAGATGGGCGGGAAGAACGCCGTCATCGTCGATGACGACGCGGACCTGGACGAGGCCATCCACGGGATCGTCATGAGCGCCTTCGGCTATGCCGGGCAGAAGTGCTCGGCCTGCAGCCGGGTCCTCGTGCTCGACGGCGTGGCGAAGCCGTTCATCGAGCGGCTGGTGGCGGCCGCGGCATCGATCCCCATCGGCTCTCCCGAGCTGCCGGGGACCATGCTCGGGCCGGTCATCGACGAGGAGGCCTACCGGCGGCTGATGGAGATCGTCCGGAATCCCGGCCCCGGCGCCCAGCCTCTCTTCGTTGGCGCGGCGATGGACGGGGGATACTTCGTGCCGCCGGCGGTCTTCCTGGTCTCGGATCCGTCGCACCGGCTCATGCAGCAGGAGCTGTTCGGCCCGATTCTCGCCGTCCACCGGGTCGCGAGCTTTGCCGAGGCGCTGGAGAAGGCGGTGGCAGTCGAGTTCGCGCTGACCGGGGCGGTCTACTCCAGGAGCCCCGAGCACCTCGAGCAGGCCCGCCGGAAATTTCGTGTGGGCAATCTCTATCTCAATCACGGCTCGACCGGCGCGCGAGTCGGGCGGCAGCCGTTCGGCGGCTTCGCGATGTCCGGAATCGGCACCAAGGCCGGCGGGCCGGGATACCTGCCGTGGTTCGCCGATCCACGCGTCGTCACCGAGAACACCATGCGCCGCGGCTTCACCCCGGAAGGGGTCAGGTCTTGAAATACGACATTCGCTGGTGCTGATGGCCCCCGGGGCGATCTTGCTGCTGCTCCTGGAGCGGGCGCTCAAGGCGGAGTACCTGGTCTTCTTCGGCCAGGTCTGAGGGTTGACAGCGTCCAGGCCCTGGCCTAGCGTCGCGCCATGAGCGCCGGTGTCGGGACGGCCGCGGCCTGATGGCGGCTGGAAAAGGCGCGGACGTCCCGCGGACGATGCGGCTCAAGGCTCCGCCGGAGGCCGCGCCCGAGTTCGGCCACGCGCTGGTGGTCATCCACGGCGTCGGCCAGCAGCAGCCCTTCGAGCCCCTCGACAGCTTCGTCAACGGGCTGCGCAGCCGGCTCGTCGAGGAGCGGCCGGCTGATCCTGAGGCGGACCGCGTCCTTCACATGACCCTGGGACGCGAGCATGTCTTCGACCACGCCGTCCGGGTCGAGGCCGCCGACCTGGACATCTACGAGGTCTACTGGGCGCCGCTTACCCAGCGCCAGGCGACCTTTCTCGAGATCGTCCAGTGGCTGATCTGGACGAGCCTCACGCCGCTGCAGCAGTTCGCCTTCAACCTCCCGCTGCTCTTCCGCCGCGTCCCCCGCGACGGGGCGGGGCGCACGCGACTCTGGTACCTCTGGTGCCTGGCCCGCGAGCTCTGGCGCATGACGTGGATCGTGCTGGCCGGCCTCGTCACCGCGGGCCTGGCTGCCGGCCTCGTGAGCAGCTCGGTCCATCTCCTCGGCGAGTTTCCCTCCATCTGGCGATCCGCGATGCCGCCGTCGCTCACGTGGCGGGACGCCCTGACGGAAGTGGTTTTCATCGTGGGCGTCGTCGCCACGGCCGTGACCGGCTGGTCGCTCCTGTCTCAGCTCCGCGAAGTGTCGAGCGACACGCCGGCGGCCCCGCCCCCCGGGGCGCGGCGCCCGCTCTGGCGGGTGGGCGTATGGCTGCGCAGCGAGGGGCGCGAGCGAATGGTGCAGAGCGACGCCCGCGGGCTCTTCCTGGTCCTCACCGTCCTGGTGTTCGTCTGGTGGTGCTGGGCGCTCTATCGGCTGGTCCACACGCCGCCGCCCTGTCTCGCCGGATTCTGCGTCAGCGACATCGTCACCACCGTCTGGGAGCATCTCGGGACCCGAGGGCGGTGGCACGTGCTGGTGATCGCCACCGTCGCCGTCTCCGCCGCCGTGGTCAAGGTATTTTTTCTCGATTACGTGGCCGACATCGCGCTCTACACCGTGAGCAACGAGAACTCGCCGCATGCCAAGGTGCGCCGGGACATCCTGGCCGCGAGCACGGGCAAGGTACGGTGGCTGCTGAGAAAGTACGAAACCGTCACGCTGGCGGGACACTCGCTGGGCTCCGTGGTGGCGTACGACACGATCAATTGGCTTCGCGGGGAGGTGCGCGTCGCCGAGGCCCAGGCTACCGACATCCGCCGTCGTGCCGCCGCGCTGCGCGCGCTTCTGGCCAAGACGCTGTCGGGGACGGCCGCGACCGCGGCCGAAGCCCTCGTCGACCGGGTCGCCGCGGGGTTCGGCGCCGGCTGGGCGGCGGCCGAGGCCGGCCACGCCAGGCAGGCGCTGCAGGATCTCGAGATGCTGCTCCACGAGGCGCACGTCGGGGACGAGGCCACCACGGATCAACGCCATGCTCTCGAGGCCCTCGTGCGCGAGCTGGCCGATCCGGTCGCGGCGCCCGTCTGCCGCGCCGAGCTCAATCGGCTCAAGACCCTGGTGACCTTCGGCTCGCCGCTCAACAAGGTGCTGTACTTCTTCCGCACGCGCGTCGAGGTCGGCCAGACGGTGCGCGGCCACATCGTCAACGACCTGCACGGCTTCCGGCTCCCGCGCGACCTCTTCGCCTCGGATCCGGGCATCAGCGACGACACGGCGGCCGGCGAGTTCACGAACGAGGTGCCGCCCGACGGGCTCTACTGGCTCAATGTCTCGGCGCCGCTGGACTTGGTGAGCGCATCGCTGGACTTCTACGACGGCGTCCACGAATATCGGCGCTGGTACTGGCTGCCGGGAGGCTGCCACGGCTCCTACTGGAGGGACCGCCGATTCTACGAGGAAGTGCTGGCGGCGATCCGGCGCCGGCCCGGGAGAGCGCGGGCGCCGTTCTGGGCCGCACGGCCCTGAGGGACGAGTGAGGGGATGATCGACCTGCTGATCCGCAACGGCCAGGTGGTGACGCCTCAGGGGGCGGGCCGCTGGGATGTCGCGGTCGCGGAAGGCCGGATCGCGGCCGTCGGCGTGCTGGGCGCACTGCGCGACGTCGGCCGTGAGATCGACGCCACGGGCATGATCGTCGTCCCGGGCGGCATCGAGCCCCACACCCATCTCGCCCATTTCATCCAGATGCGGCCGGAGGAGAATCTCTACACGCTCGGCCCCGAGGAGGACACGCGGGGCATGGCTTTCGGTGGCACGACGACCCATGTGGACTTCTGCTTCGTCCGCCCCGGCGCCGACCTGCCCGCGGCCATCGAGCAGCGCGTGAGCCGCTGGAAGGGCAACTCCCACGTGGACTACTCGTTCCACGTGGCGCTCTGCGGGCCGCTGCCGCTCAAGGTCTTCGAGCAGATCCCCGAGGCGATCCAGCAGGGCTTCCCGAGCCTCAAGGTGTTCACCACCGACATCCTGCCGCCGCACCCCAAGCGCCCCACGGCGCGGCTCGACTTCGGCCGCATCCAGCTGGCCATGGAAAAGGCCGCCCGTCACGGCGGCATCATAGCCGTGCACGCCGAGGACCACGACATCGTGCAGTTCATGTACGAGAAGCTCCGCGAGGAAGGGCGGCTTGAGGGGCGCAACCTGCCGCTCATCCACAACAAGCTCTCGGAGCTGCTCTCCTTCCGGCGCACGATCTCCCTGGCCGCGGCCACCGGTGCCGCCGTCTACTTCGTCCACACCTCAGCCCGCGAAGGCGTCGAAGCCGTCGCCGAGGCCCGCGCCGCTGGGCTGCCGGTCTACGCCGAGACCCTGCACCACTACGTCTGCTTCACGGCGGCCGACTACGACACCCCGCGCGGCTTCTGCTACCACACCTACCCCTCGCTCAAGTTCCCGGAGGATCAAGAGGCGCTCTGGAGTGGGCTGCTGCGCGACAGCGTCTCTGCCACCGGCACCGATGAGTACCCGACCTCGCTCGAGCTCAAGCTGCGCGGCAAGACGGCCGAGGACGTGACGGGCGGCAATCTCGGCGCCGAGGCGCGGATGGGGATCGTCTACACCGAGGGCGTGGTCAAGCGGCGCATGTCCCTCGAGCGCTTCGCCGCCGTGACCTCCACGAACGCCGCGCGCATCCTCGGGCTCTACCCGCGCAAGGGCGTGATCGCGCCGGGTAGCGACGCCGACCTCGTCCTGATCGATCCGGCGGTGCAGAAGCGCCTGACGCGGGAGGACTTCCACGTCAGCGACTACAGCCCGTGGGAAGGCTGGGAGGTGCGGGGGTGGCCGGTGACGACGATTCTCCGGGGCAAGGTGATCGTGGAGAGCGGCCGGCTGCTGGGCACGCCGGCCGACGGCCAGCTCGTCCCGCGTCGCATCGAAACCGCGACGCTCAACCGGCCCGTGTGCTGAGGCGGTGCCCGCCGTGCTGAGCCGAGCGCACCGGACAGTCGGATGGACAGTGACGTGGCTGGCGCTGCTGCTGGCCGGCGGGGGGTGCGCCCCGGTGCCCGGCCAGGAGGTGCCCTATGTCGTGACGCCGCCACAGGTCGTGGACGGCATGCTCCGGCTCGCGGGCGTCGGGCGGGAGGACGTCGTCTACGATCTGGGATCGGGTGACGGCCGCATTGTCATCGCGGCCGCGCGCGATTTCGGCGCGCGGGGCGTGGGCATCGAGATCGATCCTCGCCTCGTGGCCCAGAGCAGCCGCACGGCCCAGCGGGCCGGGCTCAGCGAGCGCGTTCGATTCGTGCAGCAGGATCTCTTCGCGACGGATCTCCACCCGGCGACCGTGGTGACGCTCTATCTCACGCGCGAGCTCAACCTGCGCCTCCGCCCGAAGCTCCTGCAGGAACTCCGCCCTGGCGCGCGCGTCGTCTCCCATCACTTCGACATGGGCGACTGGCCCGCGGACCGCCACCTCGCGGTGGACCTGGATCGGTCCAGCTCCATGATCTACCTCTGGGTGATCCCACCCGGCCGCTAGCGGCTGCGGGCAGGGGGCGCTGGCGACGTAAGGCTTTGATGTCGCCTGTTCGCTCGGATAAGATCTCGCGGATGACTTCCCGGGACTTCGGGCGTCTCTCTCGGTGGCTCGTCCGGTCCCGGGTCTTCCTGCGCCTCTTCGGGGGCATTAGTCTCGCCGCGGTCCTCGTCCTGTGCGTTCCGGGCAATCCCTTCCTTGACGTGACCGCCCGGAAGTACCGGGATGTCGCCACCATCCTCTCTCACGCGGCGACGCTGTCGCTGGCGCTGGGCTTCGTCGGCGAGCGGCATCGCTGGCTCGAAGCGGCGGCGGGGTGGTCTCCGGCCCGCGCAGTCCTGACCTTCGGCCTCGTCGGAGTCTCGATTGTCGTCGCCCTCGTGGCCCTCGCCCAGGTGTGGCCGGCATACGTCCGGCTCCTCTTGTGGGAATCGGGGCCCCTCGAGCCCGTTGAAGCCATCCTGTATCTCGTCGCGGCCTGGATCGCTTCGGTCCACGCGGCGTTGCTCCGAGCCCGCGGGGTCGAGTACCGGCCCTATCGCCTGGTGATGGCCGGGTGCATCGCGCTGATGCTCGAGGAAGTCGACTACTTCGGCGTCTTCGGCAACGTCCTCGGCCGGATCGATGGGACGTACATCGGCGCGCCCCACGACCTGCTCAAGCTCGTCCCAGACCACCCGCTTCTCGGAATCGCCCTGCTGGGAGCGGTGATCGGGGTGCTCGTGGCGCTCTGGCGGTTCGGATTCTTGACGGGTTCCTTCATCCGGAGGGAGGCGCTCGACCTCAGTAGCGGGCCGCTCTATGTGGCGGCCGTCTTTCTGGCATTGGCGCAGGCGGACGATCTGCACATCCGTTCCGTGGCCGCTCTCAGCGGGATCTTCAAGCTCCGCGTGGAGGAGCCCCTGGAGCTGCTGGGGGCCATGAGCCTCTGCCTCGGCCTGCTCATGAAATACAGCCGCGATCGCAGATACGCGTCCGCTCCCAGTCGATCGCGCTCGGACCGCACAGCGCGGTGAGCGCCTGACCGCCCATCTGACGCGGGGAGCGGGCTCTTCTCGAGGCTAAGCCGGCGGGGCCGGATGCTCAACCCGCGCGTGAGTGTACTCGGCCCGGCTGTGATCTTGCTGCCGCGTCGGGTCCAGCGAAGGCCCCGTGCGGCGGCGCCCCTCCGAGTCCGCGATCCAAGTTGTGAATCCGCGCACCGAAATCATCGGGTCCCCCGTAAACGCCCGGAGGCACCCCCGCGTCGAAGAGAGCAGGTGGTCGAATTCGACGCGAGAGGAGACTGATCATGAAGGGTCTGACGATGCTGGTGGCGGTGGGCGTGGCGGCGGCGCTGATCACGAGCCCGGCTGTCGCTCAGCCGACCGACGTGCCGGGCGATCGCAAGGAGATCCGCGAGGACCGGAGAGAGATCCGCCAGGACTCGAGGGAGATTCGAGGCGACCGGCGGGAGATCCGGCAGGACCGGCGCGAGCTCGGGCGGGACCTCAAGGCTGGCGACAAGGACGCGGTCAAGCAGGACGTCAAGGATCTCCACGAGGACAGAAAGGACCTCCGGGAGGACAGGCGTGACCGCCGCGAGGACGTGCGCGACCTCCGGCAGGACCGCCGCGACCTCCGGCAAGACCGGCGCACCGGGAAGTAGAAGCGCCGTCCGATCAGGCCGCGGGACGAGGCCATGCCCTTCAGCCATCCCGCGGGCGACTGACGATGCCCGGCGCGCGGATCGTCCTGCTCCTGAGTGTGTGGCTCGCCATCATTCTGGGCGCCGGCGCAGGGGCGCGCGCCGCCACCTTCGATTCGGCGGGCGTGCCCATCGCCTACGACGTCGAAGGCACGGGGCCGCCGGTGATTCTGATCCACGGGCTTTACGCGAGCGCGGACCTGAACTGGCATCGGCCCGGGATGACAAAGCGGCTGGCCGGCCGCTATCAAGTGATCGCGCTCGACCTGCGTGGCCATGGCCGGTCCGGGAAGCCGAGCGAGGAGGGCGCGTGCGGGCGCGAGACGGCGGAGGACGTCGTCCGGCTCATGGACCACCTCGGGATCGCGAAGGCCCACGTGGTCGGTTACTCCCTGGGCGGCATGATCACCATGCGCCTGCTCGCCGACCATCCGGATCGCGTGCGCTCGGGCACGCTGGCCGGCATGGGCTGGCTCCCGGAGGGTAGCCGCCTGCAGGCGGTCTGGGGACACATGCTCGGGCCCCAGCGCGCCAGCACGCCGCCCGCGTGCGTGCGCAGCATGGGCGCGCTCGCCGTGACGGAGTCGGCCGTTCGCGGCATCACCGTTCCCGTGGAGGTGATCGTCGGCGACCGCGATCCGGTCAAGCGCATGTACGTGGCTCCGCTGGCGCGGGTGCGTCCAGACTGGCGGGTCGTCGAGATCGACGAGGCCGGCCACCTCACCTGCATCGTCAAGCCGGCCTTTCATGACGCGGTCGCGCGATGGCTGGACACGAACGCCCGGCGCTGACCGTGCCGCAGCGGTCCAGGGTGACGCGTGCGGAGATCTTCGCGTCGGTTACGCCGTCGCGGGAGTCGACGGTGAGACGTCGGGCACGTGGAGCGTCGCGAGCTTCTCGCGGAACGCCTCCGGCGCACGCACGGGCCTTCCCGCTTCGGTCAGAAACGCGCCCGTGACTGCGGCCGTCACTACCAGCCTCCGGCTGGTCATCTCGCGGATCTCCTGGTGCCACAGCGTTCGCGCCCCCCGCATGTCGCTGACATGAGTCACGATCTCGAGCGTTTCACCGGGGCCGGCCGGCGAGTGATACTTCACGGACAGCTCGGCCGCTACCGCGAGAATGCCGTGTCGTCGCATCTCGCCCAACGACAGCCCGAGTGCGTCGAGCGCCTCGACGCGCGCGGTCTCGAGGTAATGGACGTAGCTGGCGTGATTCACGTGCCCGTAGGCGTCGGCCTCGTAGTGGCGGACCTTCAGGCGCCAGCGCATCGGCTGTCCCACGGCCCATCCTCCTCGGCGTGAGGCTTCGTGGCGGTGAAGCGGAGCAGCACGTAATCGGCCGTCCAGGCGCCGGCGGCGTCGCAGAGCGTCGGGCGCATGGCCTCCACGACCTCGCGCACGAACGCCGCGCGCTCGGAGGGCGGGAGCACGGCCGTGAAGCTCTCGAAGAAAGTGTCCATCCAGCCTGCGATGTCGTCGGGCAGAGGGGTCGGCCGTGGAGTCTGCACGATGGAACCGATCCGGAATCCCCGGGCAGCCAGGCGCCCGGCGTAGTCGTCCAGCGCCGGGAAGTAGAAGGGGTTGAGCCGCCTGCCGTCGATGCCGCGACGGGCCAGGGCGTCGTAGAGCGCCCCCATGACGGTCGCGATGCAGCCGGCCCCGCCCAGCTCGGCCACGAAGCGCCCGCCCGGGCGGAGCGCTCGCCAGACTCCCGCGATCACCGCGTCGGCCTCGCGCATCCAGTGGAGCGCCCAGTTGCTGAAGACGGCGTCGAACTCGCCCTCGAAGGCGAGGCGCTGGCCATCCATCCCGCGGGCGTCGAGACCGCGCCGGCGCGCCGCTGCCGCCTGCTCGGGGCTCGTGTCGACGGCGACCACCCGGCAGCCGCCCGCCGCCAGCTTCTCCGTGAGGGCGCCGTCGCCGCAGCCGAGATCGAGGATGCGTTCGCCGGGCCGCGGCGCGAGGAGCTCGAGCACCGGTGTCGTGAGCTCGGCGACGTAGCGCGCGTTCCGGGCGTAGCGCTCGGGGTCCCACGTCTGGGGCATCGTCATGTGGCCGGCGGGCGGAGCGCGACCATGGTGGCGAGCATCGCGGCCACCCGCTTCGGCTCGGCGCCGGTCAGCGCCCACACCTCGCCGGTGCAAACCGTGAGCGCGCGTCCCGGTTTCACGACGCGACCGCGCGCGAGCAGCCGCTCGCCGCGCGCGGGGGAGACGAAGTTGACCTTGTACTCGACGGTGAGCACCTCCGTGCCGGCCGGCATCAGGCTCATCGCCGCGTAGCCGCAGGCCGTGTCCACGATGGCCGTCACGATCCCGGCGGCGACGTAGCCGTGCTGCTGCGTGAGGTCCCCGCGCACGGGCATCTCGATGTCGACCTCGCCCGGGGCGATCCTCGCCAGGCGGGCGCCGATGGTCGCCATGAGCGTCAAGCGCGCGAAGCTCTCGTGGACTCTCGCGTCGAAGTCCGGTGCCGCCGGCCTGAAGTCGGTCATCGTGTGGGCCCTCCCGTACCTCGAGCACGGCTCTCTATGAACGATCGTCAGTGCATGACTGACGGTCATCATCAGGTGAAAAAAAATCAGCCCTACCTCCCAGCCTGAACTCCCTTTCTGAGCCCATGGATCAGCAGCTCCATGTTCGTTCGCACCAGCTCCTCGACGGGGAGATTGAAGCTCGTCGTGTGGTGGGGATGCTCCTCGTACATGAGGATGATCCCGTTGCTCGACGCCCAGGCGATCGCCGCGGCTTTCGTCGCGTCCACGGTCGGCGCGAACGTTCCCTCGTCGATACCCTTCTGGATCAGGGTCGCCAGCGGCGGCAGCCCCTGGCATTCGGACGGGTTCGCGCAGGTCTTGGCTCGGACATCTGAATGGGAGCAGAAGAAGAGCAGCCTGAAGTACTGGGGCTCCTCCCGGTACAGGCGACAGTACGCGTCGCAGAGCCGGCGGAGATTCTCGTCGGCTGGAAGCGCCGGGTCCACGGCCTCGGTGAAGCGCTTTCCCACGAGCGCCAGCCCCTCGTCCATCAGCGCCATGAACATCTCTTCCTTGGCCTTGAAGTGCAGGTAGATCGTCCCTTTGGCGACCTCGGCCCGCTGGGCGATGTCGTCGATGGTGCTGGCGAGCAGGCCTTTCTCGGCGAAGACTTCTTTCGCCGCTTTCAGTATGGCCTCGCGGCGGCTTGCCTTCTCTCGTGCCCTACGATCCCTGGTCCCCATGGATACCGGAGGTCACTAAATGACCATTGGTCAGGAAGTCTTGTCAAGCGAAAATGTCGAAGCCGCCCCGGCTACGCCCGGCACAGCCGCGCCGCCGTCACTGGGACGAAGAGATCCGGCGCGGTATCCTTCCACCGGGGGAGGGATCGCCATGAAGGACGTATCGATCGCGGGAGCCGCCTTCGTCTTCGGCTGGCTCATGAGCAAGACGTGGCAGGATCCGGGCTGCCAGCTCGGGCTCACGATCTTCCTCGTTCTCACCGCCGTCATGGGCTTGGCCTTCGCGCTGGCCGTCGTCGGCCACGGCCGGCAAACCCCGGCGTCCTCCGATGACGCCGATGAGGAGACCCGCCTCTAACCGCCATCCAACGGAGATCCACATGATCGGGATCGTCGCGACGCTCAAGATCAAGCCGGGAATGGAGAAGGAGTTCGAGGCCGTGGCCAAGGAGCTGGTGGCCAAGGTCCGGGCCAGCGAGCCCGGCTGCGTGCTCTACGCGCTCCATCATGGCGAGCAACCGCAGACCTACGTCTTCATGGAGCGCTA
>DASSSH010000329.1:0-2903 GCA_035708525.1 Candidatus Methylomirabilota bacterium | reverse complement strand
GTGGCATCCGTCCTCGCCGAGGAGGACCCGTGCACCCTGCTCTACACCTCCGGCACCACCGGCCGTCCGAAGGGCGCCATCCTCACCCACCTGAACATCGTGCACTCGGCGATGCATTATCAGGCGTGTTTCGCCTACCGACCGGGGGAGCGGGCCATCCTCGCCGTGCCGGCGAGCCATGTCACCGGGCTCGTCGCCGTGTTCATCGCGATGCTACGGGTCACCGGCTGCACGGTGGTGCTGCCGGCCTTCAACGCACGGGCCTTTCTGGAGCTGGCCGCCGCGGAGCGCATGACCAGCGCGATCCTCGTCCCGGCCATGTACAGCCTCTGCCTCCTGGACCCCGAGTTTGATCGGTTCGATCTCTCGGCCTGGCGCATTGGCGGCTATGGCGGCGCGCCGATGCCTGAGGCCGTCATCGCCGAGCTGGGCCGCCGGGTGCCGGCGCTGACGCTGGTCAACGCCTATGGCGCGACCGAAACCACGTCGCCGGCGACGCTGATGCCTGCGGGCCAGACGGCGACCCATCCCGACAGCGTCGGGCGAGTGGTCCCCTGCGGCGAGATCGCTGTCATGGACGAGTCCGGGCGCGAGGTGCCTCCCGGCCGCTCCGGCGAGATCTGGATCAAGGGCCCCATGGTCGTGCCTGGCTACTGGAACAATCCGGAAGCGACGGCGGCGGCCTTCGTCGGCGGATTCTGGCGATCAGGCGACGTGGGCTCGATGGACCCTGACGGGTACCTGCGCGTGTTCGACCGCCTGAAGGACATGATCAATCGCGCGGGGTACAAGATCTACTCCGTGGAGGTGGAGAACGTCTTGATGGCGCACCCGGACGTGGTCGAGGCCGCCGTCGTGGGCCGGCCCGACCCGGTACTCGGAGAGCGCGTGCATGCCGTGGTCGTACCTCGGGCTGACGCCGGGGCTGCCGCGCTACCGGGGGCGCTCAAGAGCTTCTGCGCCCAGCGGCTCTCGGATTACAAGGTTCCGGAGACCTTCGCGGTGGTGCCCGGACCACTGCCGCGCAATGCCAACGGCAAACTCCTCAAGGGGGAGCTCCGCGCTCGGTTCCTCGAGGCGACGCCAAGCCCGGGCAGCCGCTGAGATCGGAATCTAGGCCGCTCGTAGGGCGTCGAGCGCCTTCCAGTCGAACTCGATCCCGTGGCCGGGGCGATCGGGCGCGACGGCGAACCCGTTCTCGATCCGCAAGGGCTCGGCGATGACGCGGTCCAGGCCGAAGCCGTGGGCTTCGAGGTACGAGCGGTTCGGCACCGCGGCGAGCAGATGCACGGTCAGGTCGTGGGCGCCGTGGGAGGTGACCGGCAGGTTGAAGGCCTCGGCGAGGTGGCAGATCTTGAGGAAGACGGTGACGCCGCCGCAGTTGGTGACGTCGGGCTCGGGAAAGGTGACCCCGCCGGCCGCGATGAGATGGCGGAACTCGTGGAGGGTGTGCAGGTTCTCGCCGGCCGCAATCGGCAATCCGCCCTCGCGCACGATACGGGCGTGGCCGGGGACGTCGTCGGGGATGGTCGGCTCCTCGAGCCATACCGGGTCGAACGGGCCGAGGGCGCGCGCCGCGCGGATCGCCTCGTCCACGCTCCAGCGCATGTTCGCATCCACCATCAACGGGAAGCCTGGGCCGAGGTGGGCGCGCATGGCCCGGACGCGCTCGACGTCCTCGTGAAGGCGAGGGCGGCCGACCTTCATCTTGATCGCGCGGAAGCCGCGCCCGAGGTTCTCGTCGGTCTGGCGCAGGAGCGCATCCAGAGGGAAATCGAGGTCGATGCCGCCTGCGTAGCACGGCACGCGGGGATCGAAGCCACCGAGGACCCGCCAGAGCGGCGCGCCCTGGCGGCAGGCACGCAGATCCCAGAGCGCGATGTCCACGGCCGAGATGGCGAGCACCTGGGCGCCGCCGCGGCCGCCGTAGTGAAGCGCCCACCACATCGTGTTCCAGAGCTCCTCGATCCGCTCCGGGTCTCGCCCGGCGAGGCGCGGGGCCAGATCCCGCGCGACGAGCGCGTGGACCGCGGCGCCGCCAGTGCCCACCGTGTACGTGTAACCGACGCCCTCGGAGCCGTCCGCGTCGCGCAGACGAACTGTGACGACCTCGAAGCTCTCGATGGTTCCGTGGGTGCTGTCGGACAGCGGCACTGGGAGCGGGATGCGGTAGTGATCGGCCTGGATGTCGCGGATCGGCATGGGGGCCCTCAGGCTCCGCTGATCATAGGTGAGGCTCACCGCATGGGCAAGCGGCTCCGGCGCCGGGGCGGCATCAGCGGGATGCTTCTTGAAGCTGGCGGCGCCGATTCTGCTGGTCTTCCGCCTGTCGGTCAGGGCCAGTCTGGGAGACCTGCTCCCCGCCGACAAGAAGTAGGCCCTGGCGCTCGCGGCTGGCGCCTCGCGCGCTGCGGGGCTGGCTTAAGCGCGCCGCCGCTGTGCTGGTTCGGCGAGCGCGGTCGCCTCCGAGGTCAAGTAGGCATCCCACCCGCAGATGGCGCAGGCAACCCGGCGGGCAAGCGCCAGGTCCGTGCCCGTCGGGGGCAGACTGTAGACCAGGCCGTCACATTCCGGACATTGTTCTGGGATTGACACGACAGCACGCTGCTGGACATCGAGGAAGCGTGGCGGCAAGCCTTGACCGAGCGTGGATTGGCGCTCCACCTGGAAGCATTCCCGGCAGAGGCCCTCGCGGAACAGACGCCGGTTCGGATGGCAGCTGGCGTTGGCAGGGCGCGTGCCGTGGCTCGGTATTCGGGGCTTTTCCCCCGTTTGAGGGATCACCTCAGCTTGTTGCTGTGCCCAGCCCTTCAGAGCCACCCAGATCGCTTCACCGCAACGTCGCTCATCCCACATCGTTCTGATGAACCTCCCGGTCCCCTCGGTTCCTTGGCCCACCATCC
>DASSSH010000328.1:0-21355 GCA_035708525.1 Candidatus Methylomirabilota bacterium | reverse complement strand
CGCAGTACTTCAAGGCCAACGCCACGGCGCGCCTGGGTGCCGATCACGTGACCGAGTACGGCCACCGAAGCGGGTCGACCGACATGGGCGATCTCTCCCACGTCATGCCGAGCCTGCATCCGTACATGGGCGGGGCCTCGGGCAGCGGCCACGGCGCCGACTACATGATCTCGGATCCCCGGCTCGCGTACCTCGAGACGGCCAAGCAGCTGGCGCTGATGGCGATCGATTTGCTTTGGGACGACGCGGGCGGGGCGCGCGAGATCCTGAAGGGCTTCAGACCGCGGATGACCAAGGACGAGTACTTGTCCTTCCAGCGCGGCGTGGCGCGCGCCGAAGTCTTCGACGGGGCCTGAGATGGACCCGGCCGGCCATCACGAGACCGTGCGCCGCGAGTTCGGCAAGCAGGCCCGGCACTTCGGCGAGGCTGGGTTGACGCTGTCCAATGAGGAGTACCTGCGCTGGACGGTCGACGTGCTGGATCCCGCCCCGCACTGGCTCGCCCTGGACGTCGCCACGGGCACGGGCCACCTGGCCCGCGCCCTGGCGCCGCGCGTGCGGGCGGTGACCGCGGTGGACCTGACACCCGCGATGCTTGCGGAAGGGCGCCGGCTGGCGGCAGAGGCCGGGCTCGGGAACGTGAGCTTCGAGGAGGGCGCCGCCGAGCGGCTGCCGTACCCCGACGCGAGCTTCGACCTGGTGGCGACGCGCCTGTCGCTTCACCACATGCTGGATCCCGCCCCGACGGTCGCCGAGATGGCGCGCGTCGCCAGGCCCGGCGGCCTCGTAGCGGTCATCGACCTCGTCTCACCCGACAACCCGGAGCTGGCCGCGCGCTACAACGCCCTCGAGCGGCTGCGCGATCCCTCCCACACCCGCGCGCTCACTCTGGCCGAGCTGACGGCCTCGCTCGGGGCGGCCGGGCTGGCGATCTCGCAGACGCTCACTCGGGACGTCGAGGCCATCCTCGAGCGGTGGCTCAAGATGACTCACACGCCGCCCGATGCGCGGGGGACGATCCTGGAAGCGCTCACCGCCGAGCTGTCCGGCGGCCCCCCGACCGGCATGCGCCCATTCCGGCGCGACGGCGAGCTCCGCTTCCTCCACTCCTGGGCCATCCTGGTTGGGGTCAGGTCTTGAAATACGACATTTGCTGACAACGCGCGCATTGTCACTGAATGTCGTATTTCAAGACCTGACCCCGCCGCTGAGGGCGGCGAGGATGTGGACGTCCTGGCCGGCGCGGATCGGCTCAGCGAGGGTGTCGGCGGGCTGGCCGCCGACGAAGAGCTTCATGTGAGGGCGGATGCGGTCCTGCTCGTCGACGACGCGGAAGCGGATGCCGGGGTAACGGCGGTCGAGATCGGCGAGCACGTCGCCTAGCGTCTCGCCCGTTCCCTCGATCTCGCCGCGGCCGCCCGTGTAGGAGTGCAGCGGCGAGGCCACGAAGACCCGCATCAGACTGACGCGGTTGTGACCGAGTAGATCTCGGGCAGGTGCTCGGCGATCCGCCGCCAGCGCCGTCCCTCATCGGCGCTCATCCAGAGCTCGCCCCCGGTCGTCCCGAAGTAGAGCCCGACCGGATCCCGCTCGTCGGCGGCGAACGCCTGCCGCTTGATCGTGAGCCACGCGTGCTGCCGCGGCAGCCCGGCGGCCTGACGCTGCCAGCTGCGGCCGGCGTTCCGCGTCCGATACACCGCGGGGCGGCCGTCGGGGCTGGTGCGCGGCCAGACGGCGGTGCCGTCCATCGGGATCACCCACACGGTGTCGGGATCACGCGGGTGGAGCACCAAGGGGAAGCCGATGTCGCCGACGGCTTTCGGCATCGCGCGGCCGATGCGCGTCCAGGTGTCGCTCGGCCGATCCAGGCGATAGATGCCGCAGTGATTCTGCTGGTAGAGACGGTCGGGCTTGAGGGGATGCAGGGCCATGATGTGCGGGTCCTGGCCGAACTCGGGATTCTTGTCGGGCAGGAAGTCGGCGCTCACCCCGCGGTTGAGGGGACGCCAGGAGGCGCCGCCATCGAGGCTCTCGAAGGTGCCCCCGATGGAGAGGCCCACGTAGAGATGCTCGGCGTTCCGCGGGTCGATCAGGATCGAGTGGACGATCGGGCCGTCCGGCGTGGCCACGAACTCCTTGTTGAGGCGCTCGACGACATGACGATCGAATCCCTCGATCCCGCTCCAGGTCACGCCGCCATCCGTCGAGCGGAAGAACCCATGGGGCGAGGTGCCGGCCCACCAGACACCCGGCTGGGACGGCAGCCCCGGCGAGAGCCAGAAGACGTGATCCACGGCGCGCCCCGTTTCTCCCTCGGCCGCCTTCTCGAAGGCCGGCGGTTTGGCGGCCTCGGTCCACGTCCGCCCTCCGTCCTGCGAGCGGTAGACCGTGGGGCCGAGGTGCCCGGTTCGTGTCGCCATGAGAAGCGTGCGCCCGTCGCGCGGGTCCGCAACCAGGTGGTGGACGATGTTGCCGAGCAGATGGGGACCGTCCAGACGCCACCGACGGCGCGCTGGATTGCCGTGGAAGAGAAAGGCCCCCTTGCGGGTGCCGATGAGCAACATCACGCGGGTTGAGCGGCGGACTGACTTGGGCATGGCTCTTTGCTATCGTAACTGTCGATGTATGGCAAGTCCTCCTTTGGCTACCCCCGGCGCATCGTCTGCCTGACGGCCGAGCACGTCGAGATCTGCTACCTGCTGGGGGCGGCCGACCGGGTCGTCGGCGTGCCGGGCACCACGCAGCGACCGCCCGAGGCGCGGGAGAAGCCCAAGGTCGGCGGCTTCACCACCTTCCGCGCCGACAAGATCCTGGCGCTCGAGCCCGACCTTGTGCTGGCCTTTTCCGACCT
Source organism: Candidatus Methylomirabilota bacterium (assembly GCA_035708525.1). Taxonomy (GTDB): domain Bacteria; phylum Methylomirabilota; class Methylomirabilia; order Rokubacteriales; family CSP1-6; genus DASSSH01. The sequence continues at coordinate 18,504 of DASSSH010000328.1, read as the reverse complement.
CCAGGCCGACATCGCCGCGGAGCTCGTCCGCGCCGGCCTGCCGGTCTTCTGCAGCAACCAGCGCTCGGTGGACGAGATCCTCCAGACCATCGTGATGGTCGGCGGGCTGCTCGGTCTGGACAAGCCGGCCCAGGACCTGGTCCAGGACATCCGCGACGAGATCCGGCAGATCCGGGAGTTCTCGAGCGTCTGGCCGGACCGACCGCGCGTGTACTTCGAGGAATGGCCCGAGCCGCTGATCGTGGGCATCTGCTGGGTGTCGGAGATCGTCGAGTTGGCGGGCGGCCGCGACATCTTCCCTGAGCTCCGCGGGAAGCGCTCCGCGCGCAAGCGGGTGGTGGATCCCGAGGAAGTGGTCCGCCGCGACCCGCAGATCATCGTGGCCTCCTGGTGCGGCAAGCCCGTGGACGCCGCGGCGATCAAGGCGCGACCGGGGTGGGAGCGCGTCAGCGCGGTCAAAGAAGGTCGTATCCATGAGCTGGACGGCGCTGATATCCTGTCTCCAGGGCCCTCGGTGCTGGTGGGCCTCAGGCAGATTCACGAGATCGTCCAGGGCTTCATGCGGGCGTAGCTCACGGGCTGAAGCGGCCTCTTCGGAGAAGAGGTCCAACTAGCTGAATCTTTGCTGGAAAGTCTCGTGTCTCTCGCGAACCGTACCCATTGTCGGCCGCATCACTAAAACTGCAGGGCCCTAACGGACCCGATGCTAGGATGAAAGCCTTTCGTCGAGTCCAAGGAGACTGAATGCTGGCGCGACCCGAGCGCTTCTTCGAAGACCGGTTCGGCTTGACCTCGTCCACGATGGAGCGGCTTCTCGGTTCGGCGCTGGCCCAGCGGGTGGATCACGCCGACCTCTACCTCGAGTACCGGGTCACCGAAGAGCTGATGCTCGAGGAAGGGGCGGTCAAGAAGGCGGCCCGGCACGTGAGCCAGGGCGCCGGAATCCGCGCCCAGTCCGGGGAGCGGACGGGCTACGCTCACACGGACGATCTCTCGCTGCCGAATCTCGAGGAGGCGGCCCGCCAGGCGCGGGCCATCGCCGACCGCGCCGCCGGTTCAGGAGTCATCGCGGTGGGCCGTCACGGCACGCCGCACGACCTCTACAGCCTTCCCGAGCCCCCCATCGCCGCCGACCTCCAGCGAAAGCTCAAGCTCCTGGGCAATGTGGACCAGGCGGCGCGCGCCCTGGACCCGCGGGTTCGCAACGTGATCGCGACGCTCGGCAGCGAGGACGTGGTGGTGCTGATCGCCACGCCCTCCGGCTGGACCGTGGGCGATGTCCGACCGCTCACGCGCCTCAACGTCACCGTGATCGTCGAGGAGAGCGGCCGGCGCGAGATCGGCACCTACGGCGGCGGCGGCCGCGTGGCCTTCGACTTCTTCGAGGAGGAAGGCCGGTGGAAGCGGTTCGCATCGGAGGCCGTGCGCCAGGCGGTGGTGAAGCTGGGCGCCGTCGAGGCCCCGGCGGGCGAGCTCACGGTCGTGCTGGGACCGGGCTGGCCCGGGATCCTGCTTCACGAAGCCGTCGGCCATGGTCTGGAAGGCGACTTCAACCGCAAGAAGACCTCGGCCTTCTCGGGTCGCCTCGGCCAGAAGGTCGCCTCCGAATTGGTCACGGTCGTGGATGACGGAACCATCAGGAACCGCCGCGGCTCGCTCAATGTGGACGACGAGGGCATGCCGACGCGCCGAAACGTCCTGATCGAGAACGGTGTGCTCCGCGGCTACATGCAGGACCAGCTCAACGCGCGGCTGATGGGGATGGAGCCTACCGGCAACGGGCGGCGCGAGTCGTACGCGCATCCGCCGCTGCCACGGATGACCAACACCTTCATGCTGGCCGGCGCGGACGATCCCGCCGACATCATCCGCTCGGTGCCGCGCGGCCTCTATGCGGTCAACTTCGGCGGCGGCCAGGTCGATATCACCAACGGCAGGTTCGTCTTCTCGGCCAGCGAGGCCTATCTCATCGAGAACGGGAAGGTGACGGCGCCGGTCAAGGGCGCGACGCTCATCGGCAACGGTCCGGAAGCCCTCACACGCGTATCCCGCGTCGGGAACGACCTCGGGCTCGACGAGGGAGTCGGCACCTGCGGGAAAGACGGCCAGTCGGTGCCGGTGGGCGTGGGACTGCCCACCATTCGGATCGACGGCATCACCGTCGGCGGGACCCAGGTCTAGGCCGGCGCCCTATGCGATTCGGCAACTGGGCTGCGATGGCGTGGACGCGGGGGCCGTGGGAGCGCCGTATGGCGAGCCGTGTCGCCGTGCGAAGCGCAGGGCGGGGCGAGCGCGTGACCGCGGGTCGACTGCCGGAGCCCGAGCCCCCGCTGGGGGATGGGGGGTCGCGCGAGCCGCGCCCGAGCGAGCGCCGGCGTACAGGCGAGCCATCGCCGGCGCGACCGCGGCCCCCGCGCCAGGCCATGGCCCCGTTCAACGAGGATCGGTAGGGGTCAGGGCGCATGCTCGATCTGCTCGCGGACGTGCTCAGCCGGGCGACCCAGAAGGGCGCCACCGCCGCCGACGCCTTCGCGGTCGAGGACCAGAGCTTCTCGGCCGAGGTCCGGCTGGGGCAGGTGGACACCGTCCAGCACGCGCGCGAGCAGCACCTCTCGCTCCGCGTCTTCTCGGGCCACTCCGTGGCCGCCGCCTCGACCTCCGACTTCTCCCGCGAGTCGCTGGACCGCCTCGTGGACGAGGCGGTGTCGCTGTCCCGGATCACCAGCCCGGATGAGCTCTCGGGGCTTCCCGAGGCGAGCGAGTTGGCCCGCAGCCTGCCGGCGCTCGACCTCAGCGACCCAAGCGGGCACGATCTCTCCCCCGAGGAGAAGATCGAGCTGGCGCGGCGCTGCGAGGCGGCCGCGCTCGAGTCCGATCCGCGCATCAGCAATTCCGAGGGCGGCAGCTTCGCCGATGCCCGCGTCCGGTACGCGTATGCGTCGAGCCACGGCTTCCGCGGAGCCTACGAGACGTCCTCCTTCAGCCTCTCCGCCTCGCCGGTGGCAGCGCAGAACGGCGAGATGCAGCGTGACTCCTGGTATCACGCGACCCGGAAGCGGGCACGGCTGGACGCGCCGGAGGAGATCGGGCGCATCGCCGCGGCGCGTGCCCTGCGACGGCTGGGGGCGCGCCGGGTCAAGACCGCGGAGGTGCCGGTGATCTTCGACCCGGAGACGGCCGCCTCCCTGCTCCGTCACATCGCAGGTGCGCTGGCCGGTCCAGCCCTCTATCGCCAGGCTTCCTTCCTGCTCGGCAAGCTCGGCGAATCCATTGCCGCGCCGGCCGTGACCATCGTGGACGACGGGACCATTCCCGGCGGACTGGGCTCGCGCCCCTTCGACGGCGAGGGGCTTCCGATCCGGAAGACCATCCTGGTGGACAAGGGCATGCTCGCCTCGTATCTGCTCGACACCTACAGCGGCCGGAAGCTCGGGCTGCCGTCGACCCATCACGCCGCGCGCGATGGCAGCGGCGTCAGCGTCTCGACCACGAATCTCTACTTGGCTCCCGGGCAGGCCTCGTCGGACGAGCTAATCCGGAGCGTCAAGCAGGGGCTCTATGTCACGGAGCTGATCGGCTTCGGGGTCAACGGCGTCACCGGCGACTACTCGCGCGGGGCCGTCGGGCTGTGGATCGAGAACGGCGAGCTGGCCTACCCCGTGGAAGAGATCACGGTGGCGGGCAACCTACTCGACATGTTCCACGCCATCGAGGGGATCGGGAACGACCTCCGCTTCCGGGACCGCACGGTCGCGCCGACCCTGCTGATCGGACGGATGACGGTGGCGGGAGCGTGATGGTGGACAGGGAGGGGCGTGAAGCGCGGGAGCCTCGGAGCGCCGTATGGCGAGCCGTGTCCCGTTGCTCCGCTCCGGGCGGGGCGAGCGCGCGATCGCGGGCCGACTGCCCGCGCCCGAGCCCCCGCTGGGGGATGGGGGGTCGCGCGAGACCCGCCCGAGCGAGCGCCGGCGTACAGGCGAGCCATCGCCGGCGCGACGAGGCAGCCCGCGCTTTGCGCCCTGGGGAAACCATTCGAGGCGGCCGAGCATGATCATCGACAGCCACTGCCACCTACACGATCCGGCCTTCGCCGACGTGCGCGGCACCCTCACGCGCGCCATCGAGCACGATGTCTGGGGCGTGGTCGCCGTCGGCTGCGACCCCCTGAGCAACACGCGCACACTCGAGGCCGTGGCGGCCAACGGCAAGGCGGCGTGGCCGGCGCTGGGCTTCCACCCCGACTGGCCCCAGCTGGCTCATGAGGACCTGGTGCTGGTGGAAGAGCAGGTGATTCGCCACCACTCCCGCCTCGTGGCGCTGGGCGAAGTCGGGCTGCCCTGGTACAGCCTGGAGGGTGCCCCCGACGCGGCCGATCGCATGACCCGCGGGCTCGAGCGGTTCCACCGGCTGCTTCGCCTGGCCGCGCGCTTCGACCTGCCGGTGATCGTGCACGCGCCCCACGGCGCGGCGGTGGGGGCGCTCGAGGCGCTGAAGGCACGGCGGGTGGAGCGCGCCGTTTTCCACTGGCACAAGGCACCGGCCGAGGTGACGCGGGCCATCGTGGAGGCCGGCTATTTCGTTTCCGTCACCCCCGAGGTCGTCTACCGTGACCGGGATCGGGAGCTCGTCGAGGCGGTGCCGCTGGAGTCGCTCCTGGTCGAGAGCGACGGTCCCTGGCCCTACAAGGGCGAGTTCTCAGGGCTGGCGTCCGGGCCCTGGCTCGTGGAGCGGGTGGCCGAAGAGGTCGCCAAGATCAAGCGGCTGCCCGTCGAGGAGACCATGTACCGGCTCTCCGTGAACACCTGCCAGCTGTTCGATCTCGTCTGGGCGTGACAGCCACCCGCTTCAGCGCGACGGTGGGCAAGCACGAAGTGGTGGGCGTGCTCCACCTGCCCGACCGGACACCGAGCGCATGTGTCGTCGCGTGCCACGGCATGGGCGCGTCCAAGGACAGCGACAAGTACCTGATGCTGAGCCGGGAGCTGCCGCCGCGGGGCCTGGCGCTGGCGCGCTTCGACTTCCGCGGGAGCGGGGAATCGGGCGGCCTTTACCGGGACGCGACCATCGCGACGCGGATCGCCGATCTCGAGGCGGTGCTCGATCAGCTGTCCAAGCAGCCGGAGCTCGACGGGCGTTTTGGCTTGCTGGGCTCGAGCCTGGGAGGCTTCGTTGCGCTCTGGGTGGCAGCGACGCGGCGGCCCGCGATGCCGATCGTGACCTGGAACGCCCCGGCCACGCTCACCGAGTTGGCCAACGCCGATCCGCTGGACGCCGCGGGCCCGGGCCCGGCGCTCGTGGCGGAGGTCGAGCGCGGCGATCGCGCCCATGCCCCCGCAGGCGTCAGCCACTGTCTCATCATCCAGGCCGGTGCTGACGACGTCGTGCCCCCGGCCCACGGTCGGCTGCTCTTCGAGCGGGCCACCCAACCGAAGACGCTCCACACGATCGAGGGCGCGGACCACCGGCTCAGCGAGCCGGTGCATCGTCTGGAGGCGGTGGAGCGGAGTCGTGACTGGTTCACCCGGCACCTGTTGGGGGCGCGGTGATGCCGGCAGGGCCGACCCCGATCGACGAGAAGCGCTTGAAGGAGGAGTTCCTCGAGCTCGTGTCCATCTCGAGCCCCTCCAGGCACGAGGGCGCCATCGCGCGACGCCTCGAGAGCATTCTGAAGGGCATGGGTGCCACCGTCGAGGTGGACGATGCCGGCGAGCAGGTCGGCGGCGATACCGGCAACCTCCTGGCCCGCTTCCCCGGCAACACGACCAACGTGGCTCCCTTCCTGCTCTCGGGCCACATGGACACCGTCGGGCCGGCGGAACGGATCCGGCCCGTGGTCGAAGGCAATATCATTCGCACCGACGGAACCAGCGTCCTCGGCGGAGACGACAAGGCCGGCCTCGTCGCGATCTTCGAGGCGATCCGAGTGCTGCACGAGAAGAACATTCCCCACGGTGACATCGAGGTGGTTCTCACCATCTGCGAGGAGTACGGGCTGCTGGGCGCCAAGCACTTCGACACCACGCGGCTGCGGGCGCGGCACGGCCTGGTGCTGGACGTGGATGGCGTCTGCGAGCTGATCACCCGCGCGCCGGCGGCCAATCGCCTGATCGTCATCGTCGAGGGCCTCGCCGCCCACGCGGGGATCTGCCCCGAGCAGGGGCTGAGCGCGATCCAGATCGCGAGTGAGGCGATCTCGGGCATGAAGCTGGGCCGCGTGGACAAGGAGACCACCGCCAACCTGGGCGTGATCCACGGCGGGCTGTCCAGCAACATCGTGCCGCAGCGCGTGATGCTCCGAGGCGAGACGCGCAGCCACGATCCGGCCAAGCTCGACGCCCAGACGCGCCACATGCAGCGCCGGTTCGAGAAGGCGGCGGCCCGGCACTCGGTGCGGGTCGGGCGGCGACGCCACCAGGCGCGCGTGGAGGTCCAGGTGGAGCGGCAGTACGACCAGCTCAAGATCTCCGACCGCGCCGCCATCGTCCACCTGGTCTCCAGCGCGGCCAAGGCGATCGGGCGCGCGTGCAAGACGCGGGCAACGGGCGGAGGGTCGGACGCCAACATCTTCACGGCGCGCGGGCTCGAGGTCGCCAATCTCGCCTGCGGCATGCGGCAGATCCACACGGTGAACGAGTGGGTGGACGTGCGCGATCTGGTCCTCACCGCTCAGCTCGTCCTGGAAACCGTGCGTCTCAACGCCGCCTCGTAACGCAGCCGATGGAGAGGATCGGGGACCTGCTCCTCGAGCACGCGGCGCCTTCAGGCCCGGCGCGGCCCCTCCCGCTCCTGCTCGTCCATGGGATGTGGGGCGGCAGCTGGTACCTGCGCAATTACCTCTATGCCGCGGCCCAGGACGGCTGGAACGCCTGGGCGCTGAACCTGCGCGGCCATGGCGGCAGCCGGCCCGTGCCGAATCTGGGGGAAGTCTCGGTCCTCGATTACGTCCAGGACGTCCGGGACTGTCTCGACCGGCTCGGCGAGGCTGTAATCGTCGGCCATTCCATGGGCGGGCTGATCGCGCAGAAGGCCACCGAGGGCGGAGGTCTCCGCGCGGCGGTGTTCATGACGAGCGCCGCGCCGCGCGGCATCGTCGTGCTCCGATGGCCGGTGCTCTCGCGCATGGCCCGATACCTCTGGGCGATGCTGGGCAGCCGGCCGTTCGCCGTCTCGGCCCGTGATGCCAATGCGCTGCTGTTCAACCGGCTGGCGCCTGAGCGGCAGGCATGGGCCTATGCGCAGCTGGGGCTCGAGTCTGGCCGCGCGGCTCGCGAGCTGGCCTTCGGGGGCATCGCCGTGGACCCTGGCGCGGTCCGATGCCCCACTCTGGTGGTCGCCGCGGCCGAGGACCGGATCACTCCGGCTGCCGTTCAGTGCCGGCTGGCCCGGCGCTACGGCTCCGAGTACCAAGAGGCACCCGGGCACGCCCATATGCTCATGCTGGAAGAGGGTTGGGAGCCCCCGTTCAAAGACGTGTTGTCATTCTTGGATCGGGCCACCCGGGTGCGGTAGAATCGCCCCCCATGGGTTTGAGCCCGGAGCGGCCCACGATCCTGGTGGCCGAGGACGATCCCGACGTCCGGGAGATCCTGAGCGAACTGCTGGGCGAGCTCGGCTATCGCGTCGTCACGGCCACCTCGGGCGAGCGAGCCCTCGAAGCCCTCAATATCGTCGCCCCCGACCTCATCATCACGGATGTGCACATGGGGGCCATGAGCGGCCTCGAGCTCTGCGCCCGGGTCAAGGCCGATCCACGATACGAGTTCACGCCGGTCGTCATCCTGACGGCCGTCTCCGACCTCAACTCCCGCGTGGCGGGGTTGGCCGTGGGCGCCGACGACTTCTTTCCCAAGCCGGTCGAATTCGTCGAGCTGCGCACTCGGGTGGCCGCCCTGCTGCGGGTCAAGTTCCTTCTCGACCAGCTCGAGCGCGCCGAGGGCGTGATCACTACGCTGGCCCTCACGATCGAGGCGCGGGATCCGTATACCGGCGGTCACTGCGATCGGCTGTCGCGCTATGCCGAGGCCGTGGGCCAGTCGCTGGGCGTCGACGAGGCGACGCTGCGCGCGCTGCGGCTGGGCGGCTACCTTCACGACCTGGGCAAGATCGCGGTGCCGGACGGCATCCTGCTCAAGCCCGGGCCGCTCGATGCGGTCGAGCGCGAGCGGATCCGAGCGCATCCGGGCGCCGGCTCCGATCTGGTGCAGGGGCTCCGCAGCCTCGAGCTGGTGCGTCCGATCATGCGCCACCACCACGAGAAGTGGGATGGCTCCGGCTATCCCGACGGGCTCAAGGGCGAGGACATCCCGCTCGGCGCGCGGATCATCTCCGTCGTGGACGTCTACGACGCGCTCCACACGGCCCGGCCCTACAAGCCAGCCATGTCCCACGACGAGGCGCTCGCAGTGCTGCAGCGCGAGACCGACGAGGGCCTCTGGGATCCGAAGATCGTCAGCGCCTTCCTGGACGTTCTTCACGAGCACGCGCCCCACGCCGTCCGCTAGGCGCCGCGGGCCCACTCCCGATTCGTCACTCCCGTTGGCGCCGGTGATCCGCCGCTTTCCGGTGAGCGGTTCCGCCGATCTGTCTGGCCGCGTGGCCCTGGTCACCGGCGCCGCCCGCGGCATCGGTCGGTCCATCGTCCTGGCCCTCGCCCGCGCCGGCGCCGACGTGGCCTGCGCTGATCTCCGCGCCGCCGAAGACACGGTAGCGGCTGTCCGCCGGCTCGGGCGCCGCGCGGTCGCCATCAGGGCCGACGTGAGCCGCGCCGGCGATGTGCGCCGCATGGTGCAGGCCTGCGTGCGGCGGCTGGGGGGGCTTCACATCCTGGTCAACAACGCCGGGATCGCCCACCGCGACTCCCTCCAGGCTACCCGCGAGGCGACTTGGGACCGGGTGGTGGAGGTGATTCTCAAGGGCACGTTTCTCTGCTGCCAGGCCGCCGTGCCCGCCATGCGCCGCAGCGGCGGCGGCAAGATCGTCAACGTTTCCTCGCTCTCCGGACTGATCGGGGGTGTCCCGTCGCGGCGGACGGCAGGTCCGAGGCGGCGGACAGGCCGGTCGGGCCCCGCCTACGCAGCGGCCAAGGGCGGAGTCGTCGCGCTGACCAAGTGGCTGGCCAAGGACCTGGGCGCCGACGGCATCTTCGTCAATGCCGTCGCGCCGGCGGGAGTGGAGTCGGCGATGACCCGTGGTTTCCGCTACGACACGAGCCGATTTCCCATCGCGCGGTTGGGCCGCCCGGAGGACGTCGCCGAGGCGGTGCGTTTCCTGGCCTCGGATGCCTCCAACTACATCACGGGGCAGGTGCTCATCCTCGACGGCGGCGGGTTGACCTGAGGGCCGGGGGTGCGGCTCGACCCCGCGCGGCCCAGCGATGCCGATGCCCTCACGCGCATCGCCCACTCGGCCAAGCGTCATTGGGGCTATCCCGAAGCCTGGATCGCCCTCTGGCGGGACGCGCTGACGGTCACCCCTGCGGTGCTGGAGCGGCAGAGGGTGTTCTGCGCCTGGGAGGGAAGCGAGCTGCTCGGCTTCTATGCGCTCTCGGGCGAAGGGCACACGCTCGAGCTCGAGCATCTCTGGGTCAGGCCCGAGCGGCTCGGGCTGGGCATCGGCCGCCGGCTCTTCGAGCATGCCCTCGCCACCGCGCAGGGCGCCGGCGGGGCGCAGGTGAGAATCGCCTCCGATCCGAACGCGGAAGGCTTCTATCTCAAGATGGGGGCACGGCGGGTGGGATCCGTGGCTTCCACTCCTGAGGGCCGCACCCTGCCGCTGCTCGTGTGTGAGATCAGCGGAGCGGGACCCGGGACCTGGGACTGATCCCCTCGGCGGTCCGACGTTTACGCGGCCTCCCACTGGGCCGCCTATTAGAATGAGGGGCAGGCCAGGATCCGGCGCAGCCGGAGGCATCCCATGTCCCCAGAACCAGGAAAGTGGACCGGGTCGGCGGCAGCTCAGGGAGAGCTCTGGGGCAGCCGCCCCAGGGACTGGGCCGAGGCGCAGGAGCCGATGATCCAGCCGCTGTACGAGGCCGTGATCGTGCGCGTCGGAATCGGCAGCGGCATGAGGCTGCTGGACATCGGCTGCGGCGCGGGCCTCTTCTGCTCGATGGCCGCCAGGCAGGGCGCGCGGGTGACCGGCTTCGACGCGGCGCCAGCGCTCATCGCCATCGCCCGTCAGCGCACGCCGAAGGGAGACTTTCAGGTCGGCGAGATGGAGGAGCTGCCGTTCCCGGCCAACACCTTCGACCTCGTCACGGGCTTCAACTCGTTTCAGTTCGCCGCCGACCCGCTGCAGGCGCTTCGCGAGGCGAGACGTGTGGCGCGCCCTCGGGCCCAGATCGTCATCGCCACCTGGGGGCGAGTCGAGGATTGCGAAGCCGCGGGTTACCTCGCGGCGCTAAAAGCGCTCCTGCCCCCGGCGCCGCCGGGGGCGGTCGGTTCCTTCGCGCTTTCGGCGACCGGCGCGCTCGAGGGGTTGCTCCGTCAGGCAGGCCTGAGGCCGTCCGTCACCGAGGAGATCGATTGCCCCTGGCTGTACCGTGACGGGGCCGCCGCGCTGCGCGGATTGATGAGCGCGGGGCCCGCCGTCAAGGCGATCCAGACGTCGGGAGAGGACCGGGTGAAGGAGGCCGTGCTCAAGGCGGTGGCGCCGTTCAGGACGGCGACCGGTGGATATCGGCTCAGGAACAAGTTCCGCTACGTGGTGGCCCGCCGCGCCTCGAACCCCTGATCGGGTTCATCGCGAGTGGGTGACGGAGCCGGCCGCGAAGGCCTCCTGTCTCACACGTCATGCGCTCGTGAAGACCGTGGGTCAACGCCGGAGCTCGGCGGCGGCGGAATCGCCGGCGGTCTTCCCGAAGACGGAGCCCGACATGAGGCCGGAGCCGCCCGGGTAGTTGTGGTAGAAGAGCCCGCCGACCAGCTCCCCCGCCGCGTACAGCCCCGGAATCGGCCGGTCCTCGGTGTCGAGCACGCGCGCCCGCGTGTCCACGCGGAGGCCGCCGAAGGTGAAGGTGATCCCGCAGGTCACGGCGAAGCCCACGTAGGGCGGGGCATCGAGACGCTGGGCCCAGTTGGATTTGGGCGGGGTGATGCCGCGCGTGCCTTTGCCATCGAGGCGCGCAGGATTGAACGGCTTGTCGTCCATGACGGCGGCGTTGAACTCCCGCACGGTCCGGACGAGACCCTCCACGTTGATCTCGAGCTTGCGGGCCAGCTCCTCGATCGTGTTGCCCTCGGCTTTGGTGACCTCGCGGATGCGGTACTCCTCGCGGAGCAGTGGCACCGTCTTCTGGTCGAAGAGCTGGAAGGCCGTCTGCTGGGGTTGCCTGAGGATCTCGGCCCCGTACTTCGCGTAGGTGTAATTGCGCAGGTCGGCGCCTTCGTCGACGAAACGCTGGCCGTCGATATTGACGATGAGCCCGAGAGGGTAGGAGTGCTTCTGGAACATGTCGCCGACCTTCCGGTCGCCGAACGGCGGCGCGTTGAGGTCCCAGGCAACGGCGTGGCAGGAGGACCAGTGCCCGTACGGCTGGGCGCCGATCTCGAGCGCCATGCGGATCCCTTCGCCCACGTTGTGCCGCGTCCCGCGCACGCCCGCCAGGTCCCAGTTGCGGCCGAGATAGCGGGTCCGCCACTCGGGATTGGCCTCGAAGCCGCCGGACGCGATGACCACGGCGCGGCAGGGAATCTCGCGAAAGCCCTCGGGGCCGCGTGCGACGACGCCGCGGATGGCACCCGGGGCGTTGAGCAGCAGCTGGCGAGCACCCTCGCCGTAACGGACCGTCACGCCAGCCTTCTCGGCGCGGTCGTACAGCGCCTCGATCAGCCCTGGGCCGCCGCCCACGGCTTCCACCGCCAAGCCGCCCCAGAAGTGGTGACGGTCGCCGACCTTGTAAGACTGACGCCCGAACATGAGAATCCAGCGGATGCCCTGGCGGCGCATCCACATGATGGTGGGTCTGGAACGGGTGACGAGGTGATGGGCCAGATCGGGGTCCGAGCGGTTCTCGGTCACACGCATCAGGTCGTCGTAGAACTGATCCTCGGTATACGGCTCCACGACGACCGAGCCGGCCTCGCTGTCCGAGAGGTCCGGGATGACGTCCCGCCGCAGATCGGCGAGCCCCTGATGGGCGAATCGAAACCCGCCCGCCGTGAAGAACGAATTGCCACCCCGCTCCGCCTCAGGTGCCTTCTCGAGGACGAGCACGGAGGCGCCGCCCTCGCGCGCCGCCAGCGCCGCGCAGAGCGCCGCGTTCCCGCCCCCCGATGACGGCGACGTCGTGGCCGGTCTCGATCACCCGACGATTTCCTCGCCTCCGTCCACGCCGATGACGTTGCCGGTAATCCAGTGGGTGTCCGGATGCGCGAGCACCACGATGGCGCGGGCCACGTCATCCGTTGTCGTCAGACGTCGGTGCGGATTCCGCTGCGCGGCCTTCTGGGAGAACTCCTCGTAGTTGGGGATCTTCTGGGCCGCCGGCGTGGCGGTGACGCCGGCGCGGATCGCGTTGGCCGTGATGCCGCGCGGTGCGAGCTCGGCGGCGAGCTGCCGGATGTTGGACTCGAGTGCCGCCTTGGCCGCCGACACGGGACCGTAGTAAGGCAGCACGCGGGCGCCACCCGAGGAGGTCATGGCGTAGATGCGGCCCCCGCGGTCCATGAGCCCGCGCCCGACGATCTCCTGGGTCCAGTAGACGAGGCTGTGGGCCATCACATCCAGGGTCATATCCATCTGAGCCTTGGTGACGGCCTCCTTCATGGGATCGGCGAGGAAGAGCTTGAGCGTGCCGAACGCCAGCGAGTGGAGCATGACCCGCAGCCGGCCCAGCTCGTTGCGCGCGCGGAGAATCTGCTCCATCTCGGTGGCCACCTCGGCGCGCTTGTCCTCATCGGCGGCGTTGATGTTGTAGAAATGGGCTTCGCGCCCCAGCGCCTTGATGTCCGCCGCGACGCGCTCCGCATTGGGCAGGGTGGCCTTTCGGTCGAGGTGGACGCCGAAGATGTTCATGCCCGCCCGCGCGAGGGCCAGACTCGTGGCAGCGCCGAAGCCGGAGGAGGCGCCGAGGATGAGCGCCCATCCCTGCAGGGTGATCGGTGCCGCGTCGGTCGTCATGGCGATCTCCTTCGAACCTCGGCTCGTTGCCGCCGCTCGTGGGAGCCTATTCTAGCATCGTCCCTCTACTCCGGCCGCGGAACTCCGTGCTACCATGTGGACCGCGTATGGCGAAGACGGCCGGCATCATTCTCATCGGCAATGAGATCCTCTCCGGCAAGATCGCGGATGCCAACGCGTCCTACCTCTGCCGCGAGCTCCGCCTGCTGGGCGTGGAGGTGCGGAAAATCTCGGTGATCCCCGACGAGGTGGCCGTGATCGCCGAGGAAGTGGGTCAGTTTCACCAGGACTACGACGTGGTCTTCACCTCCGGCGGAGTCGGACCGACACACGACGACGTGACCATCGAGGGTGTCGCGCGGGCGCTGGGCGTGCCCGTGGTGAAGGATCCGCGGCTGGTCAAGCTCCTCGAGGGCTTCTACCGGGGGCCTCTCAACGAGGCGCGGCTGAAGATGGCCGAAGTTCCCGAGGGCGCCGAGCTGATGACCGACGGCGCGCTCGTGTTCCCGGCCGTGGTGGTCCGCAACATCTACATCTTGCCCGGCGTGCCGGAGATCTTCCGCCAGAAGTTCGAGGCGCTCAGGGAGCGCTTCCGCGAGGCGCCCTTCTTCCTGTGCAGTGTGTTCGTCAACATCGGTGAGGGGACGCTGGCGGACCATCTCAACGAGCTGCTCCGGGAGCACCCGCAGCTCCTGCTGGGTTCCTACCCCGAGTTCTCGAACCCGGAGTACAAGGTCAAGGTCACGCTCGAATCCAAGGACCGCGACTACCTGGAGGCGGCCATCACCGCCTTCCTCGCGCGTCTGCCCAAGGCGTCGGTGGTGCGGGTGGAGCGGTGAGCGAGGGAATCGTCCGCAGGCCCCGGGCTGCCTGAGCCGCGGGTTCCGGACACCTCGCATGACCGCGAAGGTCCTGCTGGGCGTCGGCGCCGTCGCCGCTGCGCTCTACTTCCTTGGACTCGGCGGCGCACCCTTCCTCGACCCGCCCGAAGGAATTCACGCCGCGATCAGCTGGGAGATGCTCCAGCACGGGCAGTGGATCACCCCGCATCTCGACGGCGTTCCCTACTTCGACAAGCCGCCGCTCCTCTACTGGCTCATGGCGGCCTCGTTCGCCGTTCTGGGCCCGACGGAGCTGGCGGCCCGGATCTGGTCCGCCGTGCCGGCGGTGGCCGTGGCCCTGCTCACGGCGAGGCTCGGCATGCTGCTGGGGTCGGTCAGGCTGGGACTGCTGGCCGGCCTCATGGTCGCGGCCAACCTCGAGCTGTTCCTGTTCGGGCGGATCGTCAAGCCTGACCTGCTCTTCGTCGCGCTGATCCTGCTGGGCTTCATCGGGTTCGCCCGCGTGTACCTGGGCGGAGGCCGCGGGACGCTCTGGCTCTTCTATGGCGCGCTGGGCCTGGCGGTGCTCGCCAAAGACCTCCTGGGCGCCATCGGGCCGCTGCTGGCGGTGGCGCTCTTCTTCTACCTCACGCGGGAAAGCCGGGCCTGGGCGCGCTGGTTTCCTTGGAGCGGTGTCGCGCTGCTCCTGGTGATCGCCGTGCCGTGGTACGCGCTGGCCGAATTCCGAAACCGCGGCTTTCTCTGGTACACGATCGTGGACAATCATCTGCTGGCCCTGGCGCGCCAGCGCGTATTCCCGGACGAGGACGTTCCCCTCGGCGCGCTCGAGTTCCTGGGGGTGACGGCCGCAGGGTTCTTCCCGTGGGTGCTCGCCCTGCCATGGGCCGTGTGGCGAGTGCTGCGTCGCCCGTGGCTCAGCGCCGAGGCGCGGCTCTGGATGCTCGTCGGGCTCTGGACCGTGGGCGTGCTCGGCTTCTTCACCTTCTCGCCCTTCAAGCTCCCCCACTATGGACTGCCGGCCTTCCCCGCCATGGCGCTCCTGGTCGCCAAGCTCTGGGACGAGACGCTCGAGGGTGGCCTCGAGGCGCCGTCGCCTCAGACGCTGCTCTGGCCGCCGCTCGGGGTGTTCGCGGTGACCGCGCTCGCCTCCTTTCTCGTCTGGCGAGGCGTGCTGGGGCTCCCGGCGGGAGCGGTCTCGGTGGCCGACGTGTCGGCGCGCAACATGGCGGCGCAGGGGCAGCAGGCGTCGCTCGATTTCCTCTCGCAGCTGCGGCCGCTCTTCGGCAGCCTCGCCCTCATCTTCGGTTTGGGGACCGTGGGCATCGCCGTCGGCCTCTGGCGGCGCCGGCCGCTCCTGGGAATCGGCGCGCTGCTGGCGGTCATGGTGGCCTTCCTGCCGGTGAGCGTGGAAGGGCTCGCCATCTTTGCCAAAGCCCGCTCCGTTCGCCTCATGACCGACGCCCTCATGCTCCGGATCGCGCCCGGCGACCTCGTTGCCCACGAAGGCCCGATCGAAAACAGCGCCTCGGCCCTCATCGTGCTGGATCGCCCGGTCAAGATCGTCAATGGGCTGCAGTCGAACCTCGCCTTCGGCTCGACCTTTCGCGAAGCGCGGGGAACCTTCTGGGACGGCAAAGCCCTCGCCCTCGCCTGGCAGGGGCCGCAGCGGATCTTCCTGATCTCCGTGGTGCGCCCGGCCAAGAGCGTGGTGCAGGAGCTGCCCCAGGGGCAGGCGCACCTCTTGCGGGAGGGTGGAGGACGCTGGCTGTATTCTAACCGCCCGTAAAGGCTCGAATGCTATCCTGCTACGAGAGGCATGGAGCCCATGGGCGCGGTGCCAACGGACCCCAGACAGACGCAGCGGACCGCGGCGGTCATCTCCGCGGCCATGATCACGAGCGTGGTCATGTACGGGGTGGTCGTGAACCTCTTTCGGATCACCGCCCCCGGGCCGTTCGAGGGGTTCGTCCGGCTGCCGGAGGTCTTTACCGTTCGGGTGGCGCTGTGGGGAGTGACGGCGATCGTGCTGGCCGGGATCCCCCTTGTCCGGCGCGCGCTGCTCACGCGGCGGCCCGGTGAAGATCCACGGGCCGGCGCCGCCCGACTTGCCACCGCCGCCGTCGTGACCAATGCCCTCGCCGAGATTCCGGCGCTGCTGGGCTTCATCCTCGTGGTGCTCAACGGCCTCTACCTCGACTTCTACGTGCTGGCCGGCCTGTCGGTCCTCGAAATGCTCATGTACTTCCCGCGCTCCGACGCCTGGGAAGAGTGGCTCAAGCAGCGGCCTTGAGCAAAACTCCCTACCAGCTCAAGGGCGATCCGTACTCGAGCCACACTCTCATCCTGTCCCGCCTCGGTGAGGGCCGCGGTCGCCGGGCGCTCGACGTCGGGGCGGCCGACGGTTTCCTGTCCGAGCTGCTGACGCGGCAGGGCTGGAGGGTCACCGCCCTCGAGCGGGACCCCGAGCAGGCGGCCCGCGCTGAGGGCAGGTGTGAAGAGATCGTCGTCGCGGACCTCGATCAGGCCGCGCCGAAGCTGTCGGGGACCTTCGACGCCATCGTCTACGGTGACGTGCTCGAGCATCTGACCGAGCCCCTGGCCGTGCTCCTGGCCATCAACCGGACGCTGTCGGCGGAAGGCACCGTCATCGTCTCGGTGCCCAACGTGGCCCACCTCTGGGTGCGCCTCTGCCTGCTGGCGGGCCGCTTCGACTACGGCGACCGCGGCATCCTGGACCGGACCCACCTGCGCTTCTTCACGCGGCGCACCTTCCTCGCGCTCCTCCGCGACGCGGATCTGACCGTAGACGAGCTGGCCGTGACGCCCGTGCCGCTACCCCTCGTGGTGCCGGAGCGCTACCACGGCGCCTGGCTCCACGCGGTCCACGCGCTCAGCGCCGCCGCCACCCGCGGCTGGAAGACCGGCCTCGCCTACCAGTTCGTCGCGATCTGCCACTCAGCGGGGAGGCGCCGGTGAGCCAGTCCAAGGTCGTCGTGGTCATGCCGGCCTACAACGCGGGCCGCACGCTGCGCCTCACCTACGAGGAGCTGCCCAAGGACACGGTCAACCTGGTCATCCTGGTGGACGACGGCTCGACGGACCAGACGCTCGAGATCGCGCGGGAGCTGGGACTCGAGATCTTCGTCCACGACAAGAACTACGGCTACGGCGCCAACCAGAAGACCTGCTACACGGAGGCGCTGCGCGCAGGGGCTGACATCGTGGTCATGGTCCACCCCGATTACCAGTACGACCCGACCCTGGTCCCGAAGATCATCGAGCCCATCGTGAAGGGGCACGCCGACCTCGTGCTAGGCTCGCGCCTCAAGGGCGGCGGCTCCGCCATCCAGCAGGGCATGCCCTGGTGGAAGTACGTCGCCAACCGCTTCCTCACCGGCGTCGAGAACCGCGCCTTTCGCCTCCGGCTCTCCGAGTTCCACACGGGCTACCGCGCGTTCAGCCGGGAAGTGCTGGAGACGGTGAACTTCAGGATGAACTCGGACGGGTTCGTGTTCGATCAGGAGATCATCGCTCAGGCGGTGGCGGGCCGGTTCCGGATCGCCGAGATCGCGGTGCCCGTGCGCTACTTTCCCGAGGCCTCCTCGGCCGGCTTCTCGGCATCGTGCGTGTACGGGCTCAAGATCCTCTGGGTCGTGACTCGCTATCTGCTCCATCGATCCGGCATCAAACACTCCCGTCGCCTCAGCAGCATCCGCGGCCGGTACACGCGCCTGGGTCCGGGCTCGGCGCCGTCCCCCGGCCGTTGACCGCAGCCCGCCTCCTCGACTGCCTCGCCCTCGCGCTCGTGGCAGCCCTCGGCGCATCCCTGCTGTTCGCGAGCCCCGCGCTCGCCTGGTGGGAGCGGCCGGAGCATATCCTCCTCGTGCTGCTCGCGGTGGTCGGCGCGCGACTGCTCGCGGCGCCGCTCTCTCTCCCCGCGCTCGACCCGCGGCGGGTGCTTTGGGTAGCAGTCGCTGCGTACGCCCTGCTCTTCTCCTTCATCACGGTCACCCGCCATTTGACCTTCCTCACCCACGCCCTCGACCTCGGCTACTACGTCCAGCTCACCTGGAGCCTGGCCCAGGGACGTGGTCCCTACGTGAGCCTGCCCGAGATGCACGCCTGGGGCGACCATCTCTCGCCCATCATGTACCTGTTCGTCCCGGCCTTTTGGGTGGCCCCGGGCGCCGTGACCCTGCTCGTCGCCCAGTCGGTGATCCTGGCCCTGGGCGCGCTGCCCGTCTTTGCCATCGCCCGACATCGCCTCGGGGACGAGCGCCCGGCCGCGGCATTCGCCCTCCTGTACCTGATCAACCCCACGCTTCACGGCATCAACGTCCGCGACTTCCATGCCGCCGCGCTCGCCATCCCACTTCTTCTGGCGGCGATGTACCTGGCCGAAGCCGGCCGGCCGTGGCTGGCTGCCGCCGCCGTGGCGTTGACGCTGACGACGCGCGAGGACGCGGCCGTCCCGGTCGCCGGGCTCGGCCTCTGGTTGGCCGCCGGCGGACGCTGGGTCGCGGGCGGGGCGCTGGCGCTGGGC
>DASSSH010000327.1:0-3377 GCA_035708525.1 Candidatus Methylomirabilota bacterium | reverse complement strand
CCAGGTTCAGATTGGCGTGACCGACGATGGCGGCGGCGGCCCGACCGGGACCGTACAGACCGCTGGCGCTCGCCGCGGCCAGCCCCTGGACGAATTCCACTTCCCCCACGGGACGGAGCTCCTCCGGGCCATCGGCACGGTACATCGCGCGCGCCTCGATGAACACCGTGGAGCGCACGGTGTGACCGCTCTGGATGTCGGCGGCCAGCTCGTGGAGCAAATACCGTTGGTAGGGGATGCGCTCGGTGCGAAAGTCCCAGAAGTGATGATGGGGATCGCAGATGGGCAGCTCCGGCTCCAGCGTCGGCTCCTGGGTCAGCGCGAGCCAGTCATTGCCTCCGAATGCCACGATGGCCCCTCCTCAGCGCTCGTCGAGCCCGGGGGCGGTGCTGTCGAGCAGCCGCTGCAGCCCGAAGACCTTGCCGGGATACTGCCGGCGCGTGAAGCGGTAGGCCTCGTCGATAAAGATCCGCGCCGTCGGCGGCAGATAGCGGCGCGGATCCCAGATGGCCGACATCCACACCCCGAGCTGGCGCCCGTGGTGCTGCAGCGGCAGGGCCTTCAGCGCGCTGTAGGCCATGCGCACGGTCGAGGGGATGACCGCGATGCCGTGGCCGCCCTCGACCAGGCTCAGCAGGCAGTGCGGGCTGGCGCTCTCGAGGATCACGCGGGGCGTGAGGTGGGCGACCTGGCAGGCGCCGTCGAAGAGCCGCCGGCTGATGAAGCCCGTCCGTAGCAGGAGCAGCGGCTCGTCGGCGAGGTCGACCACCTCCAGCACCTTTCGCGGGGCCAGCCGGTGGCGCGGTGGCACCACCGCCAGCACGCCCAGCGGGAAGAGCGCGCGCCCCTGGAGCGAGCTGCCCCGCGGCAGCGCGGCGATGGCGACGTTGATCAGGCCGCGCTCGATATGGTCCGGGAGGCTGGCCGCGCCGTCCTCGACGAGCTGCACCTCGACGTTGGGGCAGATCCGGCGGTAGCGCGTCAGCAGCTGGGAGACCAGACTCTCGAGGGTCTGGGGCGTGGCGCCGATGCGCAGGATGCCCGTGGAGCCCCGGGCGAGCTGCTGCACCCGCGTCTTGAGGCTCTCGGCGCCCTCGAGCAGCGGCCGCGCCTCGGCGAGCAGATCCTCACCAGCGACCGTCAGCGCGACGCGCCGGCCGATGCGGTCGAAGAGCCGGGTGCCGAGCTCCGCCTCGAGGCGCTGGACCTGCCGGGACAGGGCGGGCTGCGAGAGCTGCAGGCCACGCGCCGCCCGGGAGAAGCTCAGGTGCTCGCCGACGGTGACGAAGCAGTGAAGCGCCCGGAGGTCCACGGCGAGGACCATACCACGAATGCATGGTTCCTATGCCGGAAATGCATTTGACACATGGGTGGGCCTTCCTTACATTGGCCCACCACAGTCCGGGCGATCTGGCCTCGATCCGACGGCGAAGGAGGAACGGCCCGATGACCCTCGAGTCGCAGTAAGCCCATGTTCCCGCTCACCGACGATCAGCGAAGTCTTCGCGAGCGCGCCCGGCGCTTCGCCCACGAGGTCGTGGCGCCCCACGTCGAGGAGATGGACCGGACCAACGAGTACCCCTGGTCCATCGTCAAAGCCCTCGCCAAGCACGGATTCATGGGGATGAACGTTCCGCCCGAGTATGGCGGGCAGGGGCGATCGCTCGTCGACGTGGTGCTTGTGGTGGAGGAGATCGCCAAGGTCTGCGGCACGGTGGCCCGCATCGTCGTCGACGGCAATATGGGCATCGTGGGCGCCATCCGGCACTACGGCACCGAGGCCCAGCGACGCCGCTATCTGCCGTGGATCGTCGAGGGGGAGAAGCCGGCCATCGCCATCACCGAGCCCGAGGCCGGCTCGGCCGCCACCTCGCTCACCACGCGCGCCGTCCGGGACGGCGATGCCTTCGTCCTCGACGGCGAGAAGCGCTGGATCACCGGCGCCGGCGTCTCGCAGCTCTATCTGGTCTTCGCCCGGTTCGACGAGGTCCCGGGCGCGGCCGGGATCGGCGGGATCCTCGTCGAGGCCTCGACCCCCGGCTTGTCGGTGCCCAAGGTGCGCTGGATGATGGGGCTCCGCGGGATGCCGGAGGGCGATGTGCTCTTCCGCGGCTGCCGCGTCCCTGCCGAGAACGTGCTGGTGGCGCCGGGGGACGGCTTCAAGCGGCTGATGACCGCCTACAACAGCCAGCGCGTCGGGGCCGGGACGGTGGCCCTGGGCATCGCCCAGGGGGCGTTCGACCTCGCGGTGGACTACGCCAAGCGCCGCGAGCAGTTCGGCCGGAAGCTCGGCGAGTTCCAGGGGCTGCAATGGATGCTGGCCAACATGCACATCCAGCTCCAGTCGGCGCGCCTCCTGCTCTATCACGCGGCGCAGAACGCGGGGGATGGCTTCCCCGATGCCCTCGAGGCGGCGACGGCCAAGGTGAGCGCGGCCGAGGCGGCGATCGCCGTGACCAACGCGGCGCTGCAGATCCATGGGGCGGTCGGGTACTCGTGTGAGCTGCCGCTCGAGCGGATGGTCCGCGACGCGCGGATGTTCGCCATCGGCGGCGGCACGGTGGAGATGCAGCGGAACCTCATCGCCGAGCGCGTGCTCGGCGGCATCGCTCGCGGCTGAGCGGAACGGGAGGAGTGCCATGCGCGCACTGCGGTTCGCGGTCCTGATCACGACGGCAATGACCCTGGCCCTGGCCGCTGGCGTGGAGGCCCAGGAGAGCCTCAAGGTCGGCGTGCTGACCATCCGGAGTGGGCCCGCCACCCCGGTGGGCGACGACATCCTCGCCGGCATCCAGACGGCCACCAAGATGTACGGGCCCGTCCTGGGTCGCCCCGTCGAGCTGGTCGTCGAGGACAGCCTGTGGAATCCGCAGCAGGCGGTGACCAAGGCGACCAAGCTCGTCCAGCAGAATCGTGTCGTGGCCATCCTCGGGACGAGCACCATCGAGTCGCTCGCGCTCCTGCCGGTCGCGGACCGGCTCGGCGTCCCCATTGTCACCTCCAACAGTGGCTCGGCGGCGCTGACCCGCGACCGCTGCAGCAAGTGGGTGTTCCGCACCAATCCAGACGAGCTGATGTCGGCCGTGGCGCTGCAGTCCCTCATCACCGGCAATCCGCGGCTGCAAAACGCCAAGTGGTTCACCATCGGGCACGACTACCCGTGGAGCCGGCTCGTCGCGGGCTCGGTCAAGGGCGTGAAGAACCTCAAGTACGTGGGCGAGACCTTCGCGCCGCTGGACACGAGCGACTGGGCGCCGTTCATCGCCCAGGCGCGCACTGCGGGGGCCACGGCCGTCGTCATGCCAGTCACGCTGGGAACGCCGCTGCTCCAGTTCATCCAGCAGGCGCGCGAGTTCGGCCTGACCAACGACGCGGTG
>DASSSH010000326.1:0-25870 GCA_035708525.1 Candidatus Methylomirabilota bacterium | reverse complement strand
TGCGTAACCGCCTGCTGGCTCTGGCACGCCGCGCGAACGTGCCGGTGCTCGGCGTCTGGATCGCCGATCAGTCGCGCAAGAGCCGCACCGCCAACGCCGCGGTCACGGGCCTCGGCCACACCCGACGCATCCTCCTCTTCGACACTCTCGTTAGCCAGTTCTCCCCGGACGAGACGGAGGCGGTGCTCGCCCACGAGCTCGCCCATCACGTCCATGCCGACACCTGGCGCGGGCTCGCGGTCCAGGGAGCGCTGACCCTCGCGACGTTCTGGCTGGCCGACTTCGCGCTGCGTATCGGCGCGCGCGAGCTTGGGCTAAGCGGCCCCGCCGATCTGGCCGGGCTGCCGCTGTTCGGGCTGATCCTCATGGCGGTGAGCGTGCTTGCGCTGCCGCTGGCCAATGGCTGGTCGCGCCGGGTGGAGCGGCAGGCCGATGACTTCGCCCTGCGGGCGGCGGGCAATCCAGCTGCCTTCATCACGGCCCTGGAGCGGCTCGCGGAGGTGAATCTGGCGGAGCGCGAGCCGCATCGCCTGAAGGAGTTCTTCCTCTACTCCCATCCCTCGATCGCCCGCCGGGTGGAGCGAGCCAAGGACCAGTTGCGTAAGTCGGGCTGACAGTGTTGGACCGAGGCTGTCTCCTTCCGGACACGCCCCGTGGACGCGACGCAGATATTCGCTAATTGGATCGCATAGTTAGATTGAGCTGCTGCTGGCACCGGACTTGCTGCTCGGTAGAGCCGGGTTCAATCATGTCACGCCACGGCTCGCGGATCGAGGGAGGCTCGGGCGCCGGGGGTTCGTCCGGCGGCCCGACGTCGGTGATCAGCCATCTCCATGTCTTGAGGACGGTGGCTGAAGCGGTCAGTCGCTCGCTCGATCTGAACGAGGTCATGCAGAAGTCGCTGCTCGCCCTCACCCACGTCACCGGGCACGAGATCGCGAGCCTGCATCTGATCGCCTCCGACGGTAGCAGCCTCGTCCTGTGCGGAGACCGTGGCCTGTCCGAGCGGCTCCGCGAGGTGAACCGGACCTTGCCGTTGGGAGAAGGCCTCATCGGCCGCGTGGCCGCCTCAGGGCGGGTACGGCTCCTGGACGAGGTGACCAAGGCCCCCGACCTGCTGCCCGCGGCGCGGGAAGCCGTGGCCGCCGACGGGATCCGTGGCTTCGTCTGCGTCCCGATCCGGGCGCGCCACCGGATCCTGGGAACCCTGTCGCTGGGGCGCCAGACGGAGCAGCGCTTCACCGACGAGGAGGTGGCGCTGCTCGAGTGCACGGCGGACCAGATCGGCCTCGCGCTGGACAACGCCCGCCTCTACTCCGAGACCCGGCGCCAGCTGGACGAGCTCCGGCGCTCGCAGACCGAGGTGGTTCGGGCCGAGCGCCTGGCCGCCGTCGGCGAGCTCGCCGGCGGTGTCGCCCACGAGATCAATAACCCGCTGATGATCATCCTGGGTCAGGTCCACCTGCTCCTTCAGAGCGACGATCACGACGCCATCCTGCAGGGGCTGCGGGTCATCGACGGCGCCACCAAACGCGCGGCGAACATCGTTCGGGAGCTGGTGCTCTTCGCGGAGCGTCCGCCGGTGAGGCGGACCCGCTGCCAGCTGAGCGAGCAGATCAAGACCGTGCTCGGGCTGCACAACGCGCGGCTCTCCGCTCAGCACGTCAGGGTCCAGACCGATCTCCAGGAGGTCGAGGACGTCTGGGCCGACGCCAATCAGCTCCAGGAGGTGCTGCAGCACCTCATCCAGAACGCCGAGCACGCGATGGTGGCCGCCCACGGGGGCGGCACGCTCTCGATCTGCGTGAAGCCGACGACCGGGGGGGTCCGGATCGAGGTGGCCGACGACGGCCCTGGCATCCCGCCACAGGACCTGCCGCGCATCTTCAATCCCTTCTTCACCACCAAGGCGCCGGGCGAAGGCCGGGGCCTCGGTCTCAGTGTGGTCCACAGCGTCGTGGCCGAGCACGGTGGGCGCCTTTGGGTGGAGAACCGCCCCGAGGGGGGTGCCATCTTCGTCCTCGAGCTCCCCGTTCGCACTTCGGCGGAGAACGGCGCGCTCGCCGGCCGGCACTAACACCGGAGCGCGTAACACCCCCTCTTCCCGCCGGAGCAGTCGTGGTAGGCTGGGCGGGCCATGGCTGACTCCGATCGCAATCCCGCAGCGACCCGGCGCCAGACCCTCCGCAGACTCACGGACCAGAAACAGGGCCTCGTCGTCCCGGGCGCTTACGACGGCGCGTCGGCCAAGCTCGTCGAGCGGGCGGGCTTCCCCGTCGTGTACATGACCGGCTACGGTGTCTCGGCCTCGCGGCTCGGGCTACCCGACATGGGCTTCGCCGGGCTGGCCGAGATGGCGGACCACGCGCGGAACATGGCCGCGGCGGTCGGGATCCCGCTCATCGCGGACGCCGACACGGGCTACGGCAACGCGCTCAACGTGCGCCGCACCGTCGCGCTCTACGAGGCGGCGGGAGTGGCCGGGCTCCACATCGAGGACCAGCAGCTGCCCAAGCGCTGCGGCCATCTGGCGGGCAAGGTCGTGATTCCCGCCGAGGAGTTCGCGGCCAAGATTCGGGCGGCGGTCGAAGCCCGCACCGATCCGAACCTGCTCATCATCGCCCGCACGGATGCCATCGCCGTCAACGGCTTCGACGACGCGCTCCGCCGGGCGGAGCTGGCGGCCAAGGCCGGCGCCGACATGCTCTTCGTCGAGGCGCCGACCACCGAGGAGCAGATCGAGCGGGTGGCCCGAGCCTTTGACACTCCGCTGCTCTTCAACTACGCGCCGGGGGGGCGCTCGCCCTTGCTGCCCTTCGCGCGGCTGCGCGAGCTGGGATACGCGGTGATCCTGCTGCCGGTGGACACGCTGTTCGTCGCGGTGCGGGCGATCCAGCGCTTCCTGGCCGACGTGAAGCGGGAGGACGGGGTCCTGGCCTTCGCGGACCGGTACGTTCCGTTCAAAGAGTTCAACGACCTGATCGGCGTCACCGAGCAATTCGCGCTAGGGGAGAAATACTCGTCGTGAGCCGATCCGCCGGGCTCCTGCTCGCCGTCGCCTTCCTGGTCCTCGGCTGCGCCGCACCAGCTGGCTCGGGGGCCACGAGCTCCGAAGGCCCGCGCGCGCGCTGCCTGGGGGAGTCCGGGCGTCAGTCCGCCTCGGATCCCATGCGCCCGCTCTTCTTCTTTTTCTGCGTCGAATCCCCCTGACGTCCTGCGGCTCGGGCGGCCCCCGCCGACTCCGCGGCTGTGCTATCCTCGGCCCTGATTTTCGGCCCCACGGTCCATCTCAATTCCGGAGGCTCTCATGAGCGCACTCAAAGAGGCGATTGTCCAGGCCGTCGACCGCCTGGCGGATGAGCTGGAGGCGCTGTCGCGCCGCATCCACGACAACCCGGAGCTGGGCTATCAGGAAGTCCAGGCGTGCGGCTGGCTCGCGGACTTCCTCGGTCAGCAGGGCTTCAAGGTCGAGAAGGGCGTGGGCGGTGTCGACACCGCGTTCCGCGCCACGATCGAGACCGGCGCCGGTCCCACCGTCGCTATCCTCTGTGAGTACGATGCGCTGCCCGGGATCGGGCATGCGTGCGGCCACAACATCATCGCCACCTCGGGCGCGGGCGCCGGCGCGGCGCTCGCGGCCGTGCGCGACACGCTGCCGGGGGGCCGGATCCAGGTGATCGGGACCCCGGCCGAAGAGGGCAGCGGCGGCAAGGTCAGGCTGATCAGGGCCGGCGTCTTCAAGGACGTGGATGCGGCCATGATGATCCACGGATTCGACCGCACCCTGCTCCACCAGGACCTCCTGGGCATTGTGCGCGTCACCTTCGAGTACACAGGCAAGGCCTCTCACGCCTCCGCCGACCCGTGGGAAGGCGTCAACGCCCTCGACGCCTGCATCCAGACCTTCAACGCCATCGCCATGCTGCGCCAGCAGGTGCGCCCCGACTGCCGGATCCACGGCATCATCACCAGCGGGGGCGCCGCGGCCAACATCATTCCCGAGTACGCGGCCGCCACGTTCTACGTGCGCGCCCCGAGCATCGACGGGATGTGGGATCTCCACCGCCGCGTGGTCGCGTGCGCTGAGGGCGCGGCCAAGGCCGCCGGCGCAACGCTCAAGGTCACCGGGCACGACAACGTCTACGAGCCCATGAAGTCGAGCCGCGTGATGCTCGATCTCTTCGCCGCCAACATGAAGACCGTCGGGCTTGCCGAAGGTGAGCCGATCCCGGACCGGAAGGGCTCCTCGGATGTGGGCAACGTGAGCCAGGTGATCCCGGCGATTCAGCCGATGATCGCCATCGCCCCCCTCGGCATGGCCATTCATACCCGGGAGTTCGCGGACGCCGCCGTCAAGCCCCTGGCCCGCACGGGCATGGTAGCTGCGGCCAAGACCATGGCCATGACCACCCTCGATCTGCTCGCCGAGCCGGGGCGGATCGAGGCCGCCAAGGCCGAGTTCGCGAGGCGATGAGCCCGATGAGCCAGGCTCCGGACATCCTCGACGCCGCCAAGACCAAGGTCGCCCAGGCCGTCGAACACCTGGCCGATGATCTCGAGCAGATCAGCCATCGGATCCACGCCAACCCCGAGCTGTGCTTCAAGGAGGAGAAGGCGGCCGCGTGGCTCACGGAGTTCCTCGAGAAGCAGGGCGCCCAGGTCGAGCGCGGTGTGGGCGGCCTGCCCACGGCCTTCCGGGCGACCATCCCGGGCCGCAGCGCCGGCCCCACCATCGCCATCATGGCCGAGTACGACGCGCTGCCGAACATCGGTCATGCCTGCGGCCACAATGTCATCGCCACCTCCGGGGCCGGCGCCGGCGCGGCACTGGCGTCGGCGCTCAACCCGGTGCCGTTCGCGGGCCGGATCCAGGTGATCGGCACTCCCGCGGAGGAGGGGGGCGCGGGCAAGGTCAGGCTGATGGAAGCCGGCATCTTCAGGGACGTGGACGCCGCCATGATGATCCACGGCCGGTGCGGTACGCAGATCTGGCGGCCGAGCCTGGGGATCATCAAGGCCAAGTGCGAATTCTTCGGCAAGGCCTCGCACGCCTCGTCCTGGCCGTGGCGCGGGGTCAACGCGCTCAACGCCATGATCCAGCTCTTCGTCTCCCTGGATCTCATGCGCCAGCAGCTCCGGACGGACGCGCGCGTGCACGGCATCATCACCAAGGGCGGCGATCAGGCGAACATCATTCCCGAGCACACCATCGGCGAGTTCTACTTGCGCGCGCCCACCAAGGACTACTGCCGGGAGCTGCTGCGGCGCTTCGAGGCCTGCGCCGAGGGCGCGGCGACCGCGACCGGCTGCACAGCCAAGGTCACCCCAGACCCGACCATTCACGACCCGCTCAAGCCCAACTTCACCATGGCCGGGCTGTTCGCCAGGAACCTGGAGCGGATCGACTTCCCCGTGGATCCCGACGATGGCGAGGCCGGCTACGGCTCCACCGACTGCGGCAATATCAGCCAGGTCCTCCCGACGATTCACCCCTATATCCGCATCTCTCCCGACGGCGTGCCTGGGCACTCGCGGGAGTTTGCCGAGTGGGCCAAGTCGCCGCTGGCGCGCAAGGGCATGCTGGCCGCGGCCAAGGCGCTCGCCATGACGGCGCTCGACCTCGTGGCGCACCCGGCCGAGCTGGAGAAGGCGAAGGAAGAGTTCGCGAAGAGGAAGGGCTAGCAGCCATCCCCTTCTCCCCTCCGGGAAGAGGGCAGGGTGAAGGGGGCTAGTCGGAGTGGTGGTGCCAGTCGCCTTCGAAGAGGTATTTCGAGCTGAGACGCGGCCCGCAGTTCGAGCCGAGTGGTACACGAGGCGAGGGCTGAGTCCGATCCGCAGGCGTGGCGGTTCGAGGTGAGCGGCGAAGCCGCGAGCCGAGCGCTGAATCGATGCGCGGCGAGGCGAGGGCTGAAAAGGTATTTCGAGCTGAGACGCGGCCGACGAGCCGAGGGCTGAATTAGATACAGGGAAGAGACGCGCTACTCGGAGTGGTGGTGCCAGTCGCCTTCGAAGTGATGCTTGAACTCGTGCAGCAGCACGTAGGGATCGGGCGTGGAGACGATCATCTGGTCCTTCGGCACGTAGCAGCCCTGGATGCGCACATTGGCCGGCGCGACGAACGGAGCGCGGAGCCGGCAGATCATCTCCACCTCCGGCTGTGAGCGGACCACCACGGTGACCGGTCCAACCTGATAGGGGTTCTGCCCCAGCCGGGCGTCTCCGGCGCTCAGATAGGGTCGCTCGGTGGCGCAGCCAGCCAGCAGAGCCGAGCCCAGCAGGGCCCCGGCGGCGATACGACTCCCTCCTCCACGCTTCATGCCCCAGCAGGGCAGCAATGTTGGTGCCAGTGGCTGAAGATGAAATGTTACGCTGACTTAGGCCCCCCGGTATGTCACCGGTCGAGCAATATGGTCACGAGGAGGTGCCAAAATCTGGCCGGCCGACTCAGGGCTGGAGCCGGAGGGAGGCTAGGCGGCGCGGGCAGCCTTGAGCGTCTTCTTGATCTGGTTCAGATGGTCGAGCTCGTGCAAGCGGAAGACGACGGCGTAGGCCTTCCAGTCCAGCTCTTCGACCCAATGCAGCGGCGCCTCCCGTCCGTCGGCCTCTTTGAGGTTGATCACCATCACCAGCGGCGCCCGCGCGTCGGTCATCCGGTCGGGCGCCGCCGCCAGCGTCTGGAGCACTTGGGCGTGCACGGCCTTGAGGTCGGAGACGAGATCGTTCCAGCGCCGGCCCATGGGATCGGCCGACTGGAGCGAGGCTGGGATCGGTCCGCCGGTGGGCCGGCGGTCGGCAAGGAGCTCGCTCAGCTCGTGGAGACTCGGCCGGTGGGTCTCGACCAGGTGGTCCACGACCTCCTGGATCGTCCACTCGCCGGGCAGGGCCCTGCGGCGGGACTCCGCTTCCGTGATGTCGCCGAGCGCCGCTTCCAGCGCCGCGAAGGCCGCGCCGACGCGCTCGCGGATCTGCTCCGCCGGCAGCAGGGTGCCTTTCGCGTGGAGATAGTCGCGCGCCTTGAGCTGCTCCGACCGCACTAGAACGCCCCCCAGGATTGTTTCCCTGGAATGTAATACGAGGGACAGATGAATCTGAACATGTTGGCGACGCGGCGCGCACGGGCGAGGTTTTCCTGATCCTTCCGGGCCTGGGCGCGGAACTCGGGGCCGAAGACGTCCTCGAAGTACTCGTCGGCCGCGCGAATGCGGTCCTTCTCGGTCGGGTACTCATCGCGGAGCGCGAGCAGCTCGCCGGCGTCGAGCCAGTAGCCCCCACACTGCGGACACTCCTCGACCGCGACCTGCCGCTTGACGCTGAAGAAGTGGCGCATGAGGCGGATCGAGCCGCACTTGGGGCACAGACGCGCTTTGTTGGGATCGATGCGCACCCCGGGGGTGCGCTTGAGCGTCAGGAGATCACCGGCCGGCTCGAAGGGCTCGTCGAACTTTCGGAGCTCGAATTGATCGAACCAGACTCCGCCGCAGCGGCTCTTGCAGACATCGAGCGTCACGCTGTCGGCGACGATCTGGCTCAGCTCGCCATCACAGGCCGGGCATTTCATGGGCGCCCCCTCGCGCTAGGGTGTGGAGCGGCGGCGGCGCTCTGCGGCGCGCTCCGCGCTGAGACGGCCGGATTCGCCGGTCGACAGGTCGGCGTACTGCATGGCGGCCGCCAGCGCCCGGTGACCCGCCTGCTCGGCGATGAGCCGATGCATGGCCTGGCAAATGCGCCGGTAGGCGGGATGGCCCTGCGGCGTCGTGCGCAGCTCGATCATGTGCAGGGCTTCGCGCGCGTTGAGCTCCATGTAGAAGCGGACGCGGTATGCCATGGCCACCGCATAGGGCGCCACGGCGGCCAGCCCGCTTTCCACGAGGGCGTCGTGGAGCGCGGCCGAGTCCTGCATCACCCGCGTCCAGTCGCCGAGCGCGCCCGCCTCGTCGAGCTCCTCGGGCGTCACGTAGCCATGGCGGGGTGACAGCGGCTGCCACTCGAGGGTCAGCAGCCGGTGACGCTGCAGGTCACGGAAGGCGCCGTAGTCGCCCAGCACGTCGAAGCGGTAGAAGGCCCGCTCGAAGGCGCGGCCGGGCTTGTGGCGCCGATTCTCGCGCTTGCCGACGTAGGCCACGAGCACCTGCTCGCGCTCTTCCGTCGAAAGCTTGCGCGCGATGGCGAGGAGCTGATCGTCTGGCAGCTCCGAGACGGCGTAGAGAGCCGCGGCCACGACCTTGACCTCGCCCTCGGGATCGAAGTCGGTGAGCGTGACCTCCCCGCGCGGCTCGGGGTCGATCCCCTCGAGCAGCCGTCGTGCGGCCTGCTCCGTCCCTTGGCGCGTCGCAGCCAGGTAGTGGCTCCAGACGCCCCCTCGCTCGGGCCGCATGAGCCGCTTGAGGAACGCGGGAATCACCCTGTTGAGCTCCGCGACCATGAGGTCAGCATAGGAGCGGACCTCGAGCAGCGGGTGGGCCCGCATCCGGAGCAGCAGGGCTTCGTAGGCCTGGCCGGTCCCGAAGATCCCAACGTTGGAGCGCGTGGCGGCGGGCAGGAGGCCGCGGAGGCTGTCGAGGGCCTTGGCGCGGATGGTCATCCGCCAGGGGCCCTCACCCTCGCCGGCGGGCCTGGCCAAGCGGGCGCTCCAGTAGTCGCGCATCGGCTCGATCCAGCGCGCGTAGGTCTCGAACGCGCGATCCAGCGTCTCGACGTAGCGGGGACGGAGCCGGTGGCCGTCCAGCTCGGCGGGCACGTGGTACTTCCAGCGGCCGTCCGGACGGTCGGTGTACGGCACGTAGCGCGTGGATTGCTCGAGGTAGGCCATGAGCCGGCCCCACTCGAGGATCTTGGTCAGAATGTTGGAGGCGCCTTCGCAGGCCAGGTGTACGCCACCGAGCTGGGCCACGGAGTCATCGCCGTATTCGCTGAACACCCGCTCGTAGAGCTGGTCGGCGCGCGTCGTGTCCACCTGACCCTGCGCCCACATGGCCGAACGCGCAACCGCGGCTTCGAGCCCACCTTCACCGAGGAACTCGTCGAGGAAGAGCCGGCGCAGGGACTTGGCCGACCGCGAGTAGCGGGCGAACAGCGCGCCCTTGACGACCTCGGGGAGATTGACGAGGGCGAAGACCGGGCCGTCGAGGCTGGTGAAGTACGGCGCGAGGGCGGCCCGCTCCTCGGGAGTGAACGTCTCCACGGCCGTCATGTTAGCACGGCGGCGCGCCTCCCCCTCACCCCCACCCTCTCCCCAGAGGGGAGAGGAGCATGGGTCAGCGCCCGAGGTACGTATCCCCGCCCGTGAACATGTCCTCGCGCGGCGGCGCGAAGATGTCGATGACTTCGGTGTCCACCGGGAAGTAGGCCCCGTGCGGCGTGTTGCCGGGGATGATGCCCATGTCACCCGCCACGCACGTTCGCTTCTCGCCGTTGAGGTCGAACTCCATCTTTCCCGAGAGCATCCAGAAGATCTGCTCGTGGGGGTGCTGGTGCACGGCGGCGCGGGCGCCGGCCTTCATCTTCCAGAAGACGACCATCTCCTTCTCGCCGACGAGGATCTTGCGGGTGATCTTCTCCCCGATCTTCTCCTCGGGGAGATCCTTGAGGCTCGAGTAGCCCTTCATCACGGGAATAGCCATCGCGCCGCACCTCCTTGTGCGAAAGTGCTCACACCCTAGCGGCGCGGCGCGGTCAAGTCAAGCCGCGTTGACCGCTCCGCGCGGCGCATGGGATAATCCGGCTCGATGCGACGCTCCCGCCTGCTTCCTCTCGGGGTCGCGCTCGTTCTGCTGGCCGGCTGCGTCTCCTTCAAGGCCGGCCGTGAGTTCCCCTCGCCGGAACCCAGCCTGATCCTCGCGGGCAAGACCGGCAAGGCGGACCTGCGCCGCGTCTTCGGCGAGCCCTACGAGGTGGGCCTGGACAGCGGCGATCCCACGTGGACCTGGTTCTACGGCCGGACGGGCGGCGGCGAGGACCGCTCCAAGAGCCTGACGGTGCGCTTCAACCCGGACGGTACCGTGAAGTCCTACTCCTTCAGCTCCAACTTCCCCGAAGACATGCAGCGCTTCAGATAACCGGAGGCTCCGTATGCCCAACATCACGATCCAGTGGTACGCCGGCCGCACCGACCAGCAGAAGCGCGAGCTCGTTGCGGCGATCACCGACGCGATGGTCCGGATCGGCAAGACCACGCCCGACCAGGTCCACATCGTCTTTCAGGACGTCGAGAAGTCGAATTGGGGGAATAGCGGCAAGCTCGCGAGCGATCGCTAGGCCCTGGGACCCGGCGTGGGCAGGCTCAAGATCGGCTTCATCCCCATCGAGGGCGGGCACTACTACCAGGAGGCGCTCGCCGAGGTGGCTCGCGGCGAGGAGCTCGGATTCGACTCCGTGTGGATGGAGGAGCACCACGCGGTGGTCAACCACTACTGGCCCTCGCCACTGCCGGTGCTAGCCGGCTTCGCCACGCGCACGTCCCGGGTCGTGCTGGGCACGGACATCCTCGTCGCGCCGTTCTATCATCCGGTGCGCCTGGCCGAGGACGTGGCGATGCTCGACGTCATGTCCAACGGGCGCTTCGTGCTGGGGGTGGCGATCGGCTACAAGCCCGACGAGTTCGCCCTCTACGGCGCCGAGCTGGAGAAGCGAGGCGCGCGGTTCGAAGAGCAGCTGGCCATCATGAAGGGACTCTGGACCCAGGAGGCTGTCTCCTTCAAGGGCACCTACTACTCCGTCCACGGCAAGCTCGAGCCCAAGCCCATCAGCAAGCCGCACCCGCCCGTCTGGATCGGCGGCTGGGGCGATATCACGCTGCGTCGGGCCGCCACGCTGGCGGACAACTGGGTGCCCGGTCCCACGGCCGACCTCCCACGGCTGCTCAACGGCAAGAAGCAATTCCTGGCCGCCCGCGAGTCCGCCGGGCGTGGCGCGCCCCCCGCCGAGTGGCCGTTGACCCGCGACGTCATCATCGCGGACACGGACAGGCAGGCTCGCGAGCTCGCCGAGCGGCACATCATGATCTCCTACCGCAAGGAATACGCGGGCGGCTGGAAACACCCGTTCATCGACGCCTCCATCGCCACCGACCTCGACGCCCTCATGAAGCACCGATTTCTCATCGGTGGTCCGGAGCAGGTCATCACGGCGCTCACGCCCTTCGTCAAGGAGTACGGCATGACCCATCTGATCTGCCGGCTCTTCTTCCCCGGGATGCCGCACGCGCACATCATGCGCGAGCTGGAGCTGCTCGCCCGCGAGGTCATGCCGGCGTTCCGGTGAGAACCCGGCCCGTTTCGGCATCCTCCTCGCTCCCGACTCCGCGGACGCACCGGGCGTTTGGCTCGAGCATCTCCCCCGGGCTCGAGCCGTGATCGCCTGGCGCCTCGACCGCTCCTTCGCGTGGAACGCCGCTCACGTTCCCAAGCTGCCGGCGCGCCCGCGGAAGCTGCCGCCCGGGCCTGGAGTCCGGATCTTCGAGCGCCGGGTGGAATCGCCGCTCGGCGTGGCGGCGGGGCCGCTGCCCAATTCCCGCTGGATCGAAGCCTACGCGCGCCTGGGCTACGGCTTGCTCACCTACAAGACGGTGCGGACCACGGCGCGACCAGCCTTCGTCCAACCCAACGTCGTCTTCTGCCGGCTGGGCGATCCATGCGTGGCCGAGCCGGCTCCGCGCCGCGTGGATCCCACGCTGGTCACATGGGCCGTGTCCTTGGGCCTCCCCTCCCCCGATCCGAGCGAGTGGCGCGCCGACGTGATGCGCGCCAAGTCCCGCATCCGGCCGAGCCAGGCGCTGATCGTCAGCGTAGCCGGCACGCCGACCCCCAACGACGGGCCCGAGGCGCTGGCCGACGACTTCGCGCTCTGCGCACGGTGGGCCGCCGACGCCGGGGCCGACGTGATCGAGGTGCATCTCTCCTCGCCCGACACCACGAGCGAGCTCCCGCAGATGCTCTTCGAGAGCCCGGCGCTCTCGGCCCTCATCGTCGAGCGGGTGCGCCGAGCCGTCGGACACCGGCCGGTGATCGCCAAGCTCGGCGCCTCCCGCAGCCCGCGCCTGCTGCACGAGCTCGCCACGCGCCTGGCGCCCTGGCTCGACGGCTTCATCCTGGTCAACGGGCTGCAGCGCAAGGTCATGAAGGCCGGCGGCACCCCGGCCTTCCCCGGTCCAGGTCGAGAGCTGTCAGGAGTCTCCGGGGCGGACGTCTACGACTATTGCCGGGTTCAGATGGAGGAGCTGCTGGCGTGGCGCAAGGCGGGGGCCTGGAGCCGCGCCATCCTGGCGGTAGGCGGTATCAGCACGGTGGAGCGGGCCCGGGCGGCCCTGGCCGCCGGCGCCGACGCCGTCATGGTCGCCTCCGCGGCGCTGGTGGATCCCCTGCTCGCCGTGCGCTTCCGGACGCGCCGCTAACGCATAGCGGCCCCTGTCCAGTCCCGCGACCTCCCGACGCCCCCGCGGGAGGCGTCGCGCTTTGTGCTAGGCTCTTCCCCATGCGCTGGCTGATCGTGCTGCCCTTCGAGCGCCCCGAGCACATGGGCGTGGACTTCCGGGACGAGCTGCGGGCCATGGGCCACGAGGTCAGCGCGTTCGCCTACCGCCGGAACAATCCGCTCTACAAGAACCGCGGCACCAAGGCCGCCTACCAGCTCTGGCTCCTCCGCCGGCTCGAGCGGGCCTGTGTCGAGTGGCGGCCCGACGTTGTGCTGGTCATCAAGGGCGGCCCGGTCACGCCGGGTCTCATCCGGCGGGTGAAGCGGCGCACCGAGACCATCTTCGTCAACTTCTTCCCGGACAACCCGCTCTGGATGATCCCCTTCGACTGCATCGAGGCCTACGACCTCTTCTTCACCAAGGAGCGTTACGCCCTCCGCGCGCTGGAGCAGGCGGGGCTGCGGAACCTGCACTACCTGCCCATGTACTGCGTGCCCGAGATGCATCATCCCGTCGAGCTGACCGCGGAGGAGTCGCGGCGCTTCGCCGCCCCTGTGAGCTTCGTCGGCTCCTGCTATCCGTACCGCGAGCGCTTCGTCACTGAGCTGGCCGACTACCCCATGCGGCTTTGGGGCGCCGGCTGGGATCGCTCGGAATCGGCTCTGGTGCGTGCCATGGCGGCTGGCGGGCCCGTCTGGGGACGCGCTAAGCTGGCCGTCTACTCCGCCTCCACGCTCTCGCTCAACCAGCATCACCCCATGAACGACATCGTGGGCGTGAACACGCGCACCTTCGAGCTGGCGGCCAGCGGGGCCTGCCAGCTCGTGGATCTCAAGGAGGAGCTCACCCCGCTGTTCACGCCGCGCGAAGAAGTCGTCGCGTACCGGGATCTCGCCGAGCTGCGCCGCCAGCTCGATTACTATCTCGCCCATCCCGACGAGGCGCGCGACATCGGGCAACGGGCGCTCAAGCGCGCCCTCCGAGAGCACACGCTCCGGCACCGTATCGACGAGATGCTCGACGTGATCGAGAAGCGCTTCGGCCTGCGTTAGCATGCCCGATCAACCCAGCTTCGCCACCGGCCTGCGCTGCATCGACTGCGGGGCGGCCCGCGCGCTCGGCTACCACCTCGAGTGCGACAAGTGCGCCGGCCTGCTCGAGCTGCAGTACGACTGGGGGGCGCTCGCCAAGGCGGGTCCGGCCGTGTTCCAGGGGCCGGGCCTCTGGCGCTACGCCCCGGTGCTGCCCATCGCCGATCCGCGCCACCGCGTCTCGCTCGGCGAGGGGCAGAGCCCGCTGCTCGAGTGTCCCGCCCTGGCGAAGCGACTCGGCGTGCGCCGGCTGTTGGCCAAGTTCGAGGGCTCGCTACCCACCGGCACGGTCAAGGACCGCTCCTCGACCACGGCGGTCTCCGCGGCGCTTCAGTTCGGCTTCACGGCCACCTCGGTGGTGAGCTCGGGCAATGCCGGCTCCTCGATCGCCGCCTACTCGGCCCGCGCGGGGCTGCGCTCGCTCATCTTCGCCTACGAGCGGGCTTCGGCGCCCAAGCTGCTCCACATGGCGGCCACCGCCAGCGACCTCGTGATCTACCAGGGCGTCTACGACGACCTCATCACACTCTGGGACCGCCTCGCCGAGGAAGGCCGCTTCTTCGACTGCGGGGCGACGCGCAATGCCTACAAGCACGAGGGCAAGAAAACCATCGCCTACGAGATCGCCGAGCAGCTCGGCTGGCGCGCACCCGACGTCGTCGTCGCGCCGGTCGCGGTGGGCGAGACCTTCATCGCCGCCCACCGGGGCTTCACCGAGATGGAGCGCCTCGGCTGGATCCCACGGCGCCCCTTGCTGGTGGCCGCCCAGGCGGCGCGCGCCAACGCCATCACCCGCGCGTGGCGCGAGAAACAGCCGCTCACCCCGATCAAGATCGGCTACACCGTGGCCGAGGGACTGGCCGCGGGCAACCCGGGGAAAAAGGGCGAGTGGGTGCTGCGCATCCTGCGGGAAACGTCGGGCCTGGCCGGACAGGCGGAGGACGAGGAGATTCTCAACGCGCAGCGGATGCTGGCGCAGACCGAGGGCATCTGGGCCGGGCCCACCGGCGTGGCGACGCTGGCGGTGTTGGGCCGGCTGCTGGCCCACAAGGAGGTCGACCCCGACGCCACGATCTGCGTCATCCTGAGCGAGACGGGCCTCAAGACCGAAGCGACGCCGCCGAGCCGGCAAGGCATCGCCTTCGACGAGGCCTCGCTGCGCCGGCTGGTGGAGGAGCGGCTGGCAGGGCAAAGAGCATGAAACGACTCCTCGCGGGGATCCTCGCAGCGGCCCTGCTGGCCACCTCGTGGAGCGTGGCCGACGCCCAGACCGTGGGCCAGGTCTTCCAGCGCGTCAACTCCTCGGTCGTGGTGATCCGGACGCGGGAGCGATCCGTCACGGCCCAGGGCCAGGTCGCCACCGAATCGGGCGTGGGCTCCGGCGTCCTCATCTCGCCGGACGGCCGGGTCATCACCTCGGCCCATGTGGTCCAGACGGCCGACGAGATCACGGTCGAGTTCCTCAGCGGCGACACCATCCCAGCCCGCGTGGTCGCGTCCGAGCCCGAGGCCGACGTCTCGCTGCTGCAGCTCGACCGGCCGCCGGCGCGGCCCGTCGTGGCCCGGCTCGGCGACTCCGACCGGGTCGCGGTGGGCGATCAGATCTTCATCGTGGGAGCGCCCTACGGCATCGGCCACACCCTGACCGTCGGGCACATCAGCGCCCGCCACAAGCCCAACACAGTCTACAGCGCCATGTCGCGGGCGGAGTTTCTGCAGACCGATGCCGCCATCAACCAGGGCAACTCGGGCGGGCCGATGTTCAGCATGCAGGGCGACGTCATCGGCATCGTGAGCCACATCATCTCCAAGTCGGGCGGCTTCGAAGGCCTGGGCTTCGTGGTCACCTCCAACATGGCCCGCCGCCTCCTGCTCGAGCAGCGCTCGTTCTGGAGCGGGCTCAACGGCTACGTGTTGACGGGAGACCTGGCGCGGGTCTTCAACCTGCCGCAGCCGATCGGGCTCCTGGTCCAGCGCGTGGCGAAGAACTCGCCGGCCGAGCATGCCGGCCTGCGC
Organism: Candidatus Methylomirabilota bacterium; assembly: GCA_035708525.1. GTDB lineage: Bacteria > Methylomirabilota > Methylomirabilia > Rokubacteriales > CSP1-6 > DASSSH01. Next base: position 10,354 of record DASSSH010000326.1, on the reverse strand, counting down.
CCCAGCACGATCCCGGCCATCGTCAACGGCAAGCCCCTCATGGTGGGCGGCGATGTCATCCTCAAGGTGGCAGGGATCGCGATCGAAGACGAGGCGAGTTACGGAAGGATCCAGGCCGAGCTGAGCCGCCGCCGGTCGGGTGACGTGGTGCCCGTCACCGTGCTCCGCGACGGGCGGCAGGTGGAGCTGGGCGCGCGGGTGCCCTGAGCGGCTGGACGTGCCGCCCACTGCCGCCGAGGCCAGCGTGGGCGCGCTTGAGGACATTCACGGTCTGCTCGGCCAAGCGGATCGGCTCCGGCACCCGAAATCGCGTGAGCGCAAGCACCGAGGCGATGGCCTGGTTCAATCCGATCCGATGTCCCTGTGACACGTAGACCGGTTTGACACCTTCCCGAGTGCGAAGGACCGCACCTCGGACGCGTCCCTCGATCCGGAGCGGCGCCCAGTCCCCCCGGCGCGGCCCCGGCTCCGCGTGCTCGCCCACCAGGCGTGACTTGGCGCACCCGACGCTGGGCAGTCCCAGCAGCACGCCCAGGTGGGAGGCCAGCCCGAATCCGCGCGGATGGGCGATCCCCTGACCGTCGAAGACCACCAGGTCCGGCCGGCGCCTGAGCCGGCGGAAAGCTCGGAGAACGAGCGGCCCTTCACGGAAGGAGAGAAAGCCGGGCACGTACGGGAAGCGCGGCCGCCCCGTGGCCGTCGCGACCTCGAGCACCCGGCCGTCGGGCACCGACACCAGCACCACCGCGGCCCAAGCGCGCGAGCCGTCGGCACGATAGGCAAGATCGACACCCGCGACGATCCGGACTCGCCGCGGGCCCCCACTGAGCCTCAGGCGCCGGCGCAGCCGCTGCTGGACATCCCGCGCCTCGGCCACGGTGAGCACGGCCAGGCCTGCCGCAAGCAGCTTCACAGCGGGTATGGGACGAATTCCTGTGAGATCTCCACCACGCCCGAAAAGCGCGCTCGTGCCTCGGCGGCCATGGTGTCGATCTCGCCGTGGTACTCGGGGTCGATATGGGTCAGGATCAGCCGACGGACCCCGGCCCGGGCGGCAGTGACGCCGGCATCGCCCGCCGTCGAGTGGGCGCCGAAGCGCCCGCGGCCCCGCTCGGCGAATGTGGCCTCGTGGATCAGGGTGTCGGCGCCGCGGGCCAGCGCCGCCACGGCGTCGCAGGGCTCGGTGTCCGAGGAGTAGACGACCGCCTGCCCCGTCTCCCGCACATCGAAGCGCAATGCCAGATTCGGCATCCGGCCGTGGGCGTTGGGCGAGCCGGTGATCGTGAAGGACGGCGTCTCCGCCACGTGGACCGACTCCCGCGCCGGCACCGCGTCGAAGCCGATGGGGAACATGGCCGGGCGGTCCAGCAGGTCGAAGAGACCGAGGAGCCGCCGCAACGGCTCGACGTGCTCCTCCCGGCACGACACGCCGAGCGGCGCCGTCCGTCCCAGCAAGAAGAGGTTCTGGATGAGCGAGGGCAGCCCGTAGGCGTGATCAGGGTGGATGTGCGTGATGATGACGCGCGCCAGGCTCATGGGGTCGACCTTGGCATGCAGGAGCTTCTGCACGGGGCTGCCGCCGCAGTCCACGAGGACCGACTGGCCTTGCCCGACGAAGACGAGGGACGTGGTATCGCGCTCGATGGAGGGAACGGCTCCGGACGTGCCCAGAAAGGCGAAGTGCACGCCCCGATGCTACCGGGTGGGGCTCGGCCGATCAAGCCGACATGGCAGTTCGAGCCGAATCGTGGCCCGCGGTTCGAGCCGAGCGACGAAGGCGCGAGGTGAGGGCTGAATTGATCGGCTGTTGCGAGCCGCACGTGGACTTTCGAGGTGAGCGGCGAAGCCGCGAGCCGAGGGCTGGGTAGGAGGCGAGGGCTGAGTCAAGATGTTCGAGGCGAGTGGTGGCCCGCAGTTCGGGCCGAGCGACGAATTCGCGAGGTGAGGACCGCGACGCGAATGGGGCCCGCTAGAAGCCGATGAAGCGCCGCAGGAACTCGAAGCCGCCGAAGACGCCCCCTAGAACGATGAGCAGCGAGATGCCGATCGACAGCGCCCGATGGGTGGCGCTGCTGGAGGCCTTGTCGGAGTGCTGATCGAACATGCCCTCACGCGCGCGGTACTGGCCGGGATCGTGTGCCCCTTCGCGGCGCGGCCGGAGCTCGCGGACTTCACCCCGCGCGCCCCTGTCCTCCGGCTGGGCCGGACGGTCGATGCGCGCGTCGAAGATCCGGTCCACCCGGAGCTCGCGGATCTCCAGCGACGGAGACACGAGGCCCTCGACATAAACGTCGTTGCCCCGCCCGAACAGCTCGGTCGGAATCATGGACAGTGCCTCGGCGCTCTGGGCAGTCGCCGGCCGATACCGCACGCTCACCTGCGCCTTGGCCGCCATGGCCCGGACGAGCACGCGGCAGACCCAGGCCGACAGCTCGGAGTCCTTGAGCGGCCGCTTCGGATGCTCTCGCCTCAGGAAGGAGAAGAACCCGCCCTCGTTCCGCGCCACGTCTCGAAGCGCTGACATCGCTGCCCTCCACCCTGCCCGCGGCTCGAGGCCGACGGCAGGACCGGCTCAGGGAAAGTGCGACCCTGGACTCACAGCTCCCTGGCCGGCTGATCAGCAAAGGGGGTGCCACTCGTCCCTTCCCCGGAAAACACCAGAAAGTCAATCAGTTACAGGGCGAGCCAGTCGGGCGAAGTCGTGGGTGTGGACGAACCCAAGCACCCCGGTGACCAAAAGCGGCTGACGCGGCGCAGTTAGGCGGGGCGGCTGCGCTTGAGGAGGAGCGGAACGCCGACCACCGCCAGGGCCACTCCGACAATGCTGACGAGCTGAGCGATGCGGATCGGTCCCAGCATGAGCGCGTCGGTCCTGAGGCCCTCGGTGAAGAAGCGGCCCAGCGAGTACAAGCCGAGATAGGCGAGGAACAGGGCGCCGGGAGCGCGGGCGAAACGATCGCGAAAGACCCAGACCAGCAGCCCAAAGACGAAGACGTCCCAGAGCGATTCGTAGAGGAAGGTCGGGTGGAAGTATTCGAACTGAGCGTACTCGAGGGGACGGTGCGGCGGTGAGATGTACAGCTTCCAGGGCAGGTTCGTCGGCGTTCCGAAGGCTTCCTCGTTGAAGAAATTGCCCCACCGTCCGATGGCCTGGCCCAGGGCCAGGCTCGGCGCCGCAATGTCCAGATAGGTGCGCAGCGGGAGTCGGCGCCGCCACGCGTAGCCTCCGCCCACGAGGACGCCGCCCAGCACGCCGCCGTGGATGGCCAGGCCCCCCTCCCATACCGCGATGATCTTGCTCGGGAACTGGGTGTAGTAATCGAGATTGAAGGCGACGTAGTAGAGGCGCGCGCCCACCAGCCCGCCCAGCAGCGCGAGCTCGGCCGCCTTGAGCAGATTCTCGGGATCGACGCCGCGACGGCGAGCATCGCGACTGGCGAGCCAAAGACCGAGGGCCATAGCCGTCGCCATGAGGATGCCGTACCAGCGGAGCGTGAGCGGTCCGATCTGGAAGGCGATGGCGCCGGGGGAGTGGAACATCAGCGGCGGGCCCCGAATCCGGGCGTAAAGGGCCACGTCATAGGCACGGTTCCCCTTATACGGCGCGGGCTGGGTGCTGTCAAATAAAACCGCGATTTTTCGAGGCGAAACGAGCCGAATTTGTTGACCGGCTAACAGGCGTCCGGTATCATCCAAAGAAGCGTCTTTTCGACTCGTCCCCGTACAAGGAGGCCTGAGTGCCAGGAACCGGAAGCCTCAACGGCGGCGCCGCGGAGCTCGTCCTCAGTGCCGGCCCTGTCGCGAAATTCGTCCTCATCGTGCTCGCCTGCTTCTCCATCGTGTGCTGGGCCCTCATCGTCGAGAAGTGGTGGGAGTTCCGAAAGATCCGCCGCGAGTCCATCCGCTTCCGGCAGGTCTTTCGCGAGGCGCGACGCTTCTCGGTCGTCTTCGGCGCCGCCAAGAAGCACCGTGAAAGCCCGCTGGGGCAGCTCTACGTCGCCGCCGGGCAGGAGTTGGTGAACGCCTACGGCAGCGCGGAAGCGGTGGATCATGTGCTGGAGGATCCCGACGAGGGGCTGCCTCAGGAGCGGCTGGACGGGGCCTCGAGGGCGCTCCGGCGGGCCTCGGCCGCCGAGATCGCGCGGATGGAACGCTATCTGCCCTTCCTGGCGACCACGGCCAGCTCGGCACCGTTCATCGGGCTGTTCGGGACCGTGTGGGGCATCATGACGGCCTTCCAGGGCATCGGCGCCCAGGGCTCCGCGAACCTCGCCGTGGTCGCACCCGGCATCTCCGAGGCCCTGATCGCGACGGCGGCGGGGCTGGGAGCGGCGATCCCGGCGGTGATGGGCTACAACTTCTTCGTGAACCGGGTCAAGCGGTGGGCCATGGAGATGGAAGGCTTCACGCTCGATCTTCTCAACGCGCTGTCGCGCCCGGCGCAGGTGCCGAAGCTGGCGCGGGTGGGCAAGGATGGCCATTAAGGTCGACGCCGCCGAGACCGGCGGTGACGGCGGCTACAAGATCGCCGGGACACTGGCGGAGATCAACATCATCCCACTGGTGGACGTCACGCTCGTCCTGCTGCTGATCTTCATGCTCACCGCGCCCCTGATGTACCGGGGGATCGACGTGAACCTGCCGAAGACGCAGGGCAAGCCGACGGCGGTCGAAGAGCGACTGGTCCTCACGCTGACCAAGGATCAGGCCATCTTTCTCAACGACAAGCCGGTGCCGCTGGCCTCGCTGGAACAGTACCTGCGGGACCAGTTCAAGAACCGGCAGGACAAGACACTCTATCTCCGGGCGGATCAGGCGCTGCAGTACGGGTTCGTGGTGGAGACCATGGACCGCGTCCGCCGCGCGGGGATTGAAAAGCTTGGCATGGTGACGGAGCCGACGAGAGCACGATGACGTCGGCAAGCGTCGCCGGGGGATTGCCCATGGGCTCCCGGCTTGACCCGGCGCTCCGGCGCCTGGGTCCAGCGCTCCACAAGCGAGAAGTGCCGCTGGCCGCCCTCGGGGTGTCCGCGATGGGCCACGCGCTGTGCATCGGCGCGTTCCTCGGCGCGGTCCTCTGGGGCAGTTGGAACGCGTCGAAGACCTACGTGGTCAACCTCGTGCCGCAGGTCGCGGCCATCGGCAATCCCAACGCGCCCTCCGCCCCGTCGCTGCCGGCGCGTCCGACCGTCCCGCTGACCCAGCGCGCGCCCGAGCCGGCGCCCGAGCCCAAGGCGACCGCCCCTCGCGAAGCCCCGCGGGAAGCCCTCCGGCTGCCCGAGCCCTCGCTGCCGAGCCCGAGCTTGCCCCCGCGCGCGGCCACGGTTCGCCCCGGCGAGAAGGAGCTGCCTCCGCTCAGCGGGCCCAGGTCCGGCGCCCTTGGGGAGAAGACCGGCGAGAGCCGTCCGGCGCCCACGGCATCCGTCGGCCAGCCGACCGGCTCCCCAACCGGCGCGGGCGCTCTCACCCTCGACGTCTCGGACTTCCCGTACGCCTGGTACTTGCGGCAAGTCCTTCAAAAGGTCTCAGTGCAATGGCAGCGTCAAAATCAGATCAAGGAACCCGATCAGAAGCCGATCGTCTGGGTCGAGATCCAGCGCGATGGATCGATCCAGATGCCCAAGATAGACAAGAGCTCCGGCAACGCGCTCTACGATCAGGCCGCGCTCCGCGCGGTGATGGAGGCGAGCCCCTTCCCGCCCTTGCCCGAGGACTGGTCCAAGCCGTCGCTGCGCGTGAAGTTCCGCTTCGAGCTCCTGCGAGGAGCCGGATGATGCGCCGCCCGGCGTGCCCGCTCGTTCTCCTGGCCGTCCTCGTGATCGCGGCCGCCGTCGGAGGGGGGCTCTTCACCCCGCCGGCGGCACGCTCCCAATCGTCCGCCGCGGACGTGTTCCTCAACGTCATGGCGAGCGGTGCCAAGAAGCTCAACATCGCCATCCCCGATTTCACGATCGTGTCCGGGACCGACACGCAGGGACTCTCGAAGCGGCTGCCGCAGATCGCGGGGAAGGATCTGACCTTCTCGGCCCTGTTCAGTGTGGTGGCCGACGTACCCGCGCCGCCGGTTGGCAACCCCGGGGCGCTGAAAGAGATGTGGGCCAACTTCGCGGCAGCGGGGGCCCACGCGGGGCTGCATGGACTGTTGCGGCTGCAGGCCGACCGGGCCGAAGTGGAGATGCGGCTCTACGATCTCACCGACCCGCAGCAGCGCCTCATCGTCGTCAAGAAGTTCGACATGCCGGCGGCCCTGGCGCGGCGGCTCGCCCACAAGATCGCCGACGAGGTGGTGTTCCAGTTCAGCGGCGAGCCCGGCATCGCCGACACGCGCATCGCCTACTCCAGCTCGGGTTCAGGAACCAAGGAGCTGTACGCGATGGACTATGACGGCGCGAATGCGGCGCGCCTGACGAGCAACGGGTCCATCAATTTCTCGCCGGCATGGAGCCCGGACGTGCGCTCGGTCGCGTTCACCTCGTTCATGCGCGGCTATCCGTATCTCTACCGTATTTTCCCGTTCGAGAACCGGCCCGTGCAGCTGCTGGCCGGCTCCGGCACGTTCAACAGCGCGCCGGCGTGGAGCCCCGACGGTCGGCTGGTGGCGTTCAGCTCGAACCGGGACGGCAATCCTGAGATCTACGTCCTGACGGTGGCGACGGGCGCCGTCCGTCGGTTGACCACGAATCCCGGAATCGACACCGAGCCGTCGTGGTCGCCGGATGGGACGCGGTTGACCTTCACCTCAGAGCGGGGGGGCGTGCCTCAGATCTACATCATGGATGCCGACGGCTCCAACGTCCGGCGCCTCACCGACACCGGCTTCAACACCCAGCCGCGGTGGTCGCCCAAGGGAGACGCCATCGCGTTCACCTCGCGGCGGGGCAATCACGACATCTGGGCGGTCAGCCCGGACGGTTCCAACCTCCGTCGGCTGACAGCCGGCCCCGGTGGCAACGAGAGCGCCTCCTGGGCCCCAAACGGACGCCACCTAGCCTTTCAGTCGAGCCGCCTCGGCGGCTTCCAGCTGTTCACGATGCTCGCAGACGGCTCCGAGCAGCAGCCGGCCACGCGGGGCCCCGGTGAAGCGACAAGTGCTTCGTGGTCGCCCCGCCTTCCGTGATACGATTGGGGCGGAAGTGTGAACCCGTTCACAGGCATACATTCACGCATAAGTCCATAAGGAGGACTCGACCAATGGCGCATCGACGGGGCAGCGCGTTGCTCGTGATTCCCGTGCTGATCCTCACATTGTTCCTCGTGGGATGCCCCAAGCGGCCCGCCACAAGCGGAGCATCAGCGCCCGCGCCATCGGGGCCACCAGCCGCCGCGGTGACTCCGCCGGCAGCGGCTCCGACGCCGGCGCCTACGCCCGCGCCGACCCCGGCGCCTGTGACACCGCCGCGGCCCAGTGAGTTCATGGCCACCGACAATCTCAAGGACATCCATTTCGACTTCGACAAGTACGACATCCGGTCCGGGGACGCGAAGATCCTGGACGCCAACGCGGCCTGGCTCAAGTCCAATCCCAACAACCTGGTGTTGATCGAAGGGCACTGCGACGAGCGGGGCACGAACGAGTACAACCTCGCTCTGGGTGAGCGGCGCGCGAAGTCGACGATGAACTATCTGGTCGGACAGGGCGTGCAGGCAAACCGTATCACCATCATCTCGTACGGCGAGGAGCGTCCGCAGTGCACCGAGCACAACGAAGCCTGCTGGGCGAAGAATCGCCGGGCGCACTTCTTGGTCAAGGCGCGCTAGCCCGACGCGGAAGGCAACCTCGTGACGTGGCATGACCCGAAGGGGAGCCTGAGGCTCCCCTTCGTTGTCTTTCTCCTCTGCCTGGCGATCGCCGTCTCGGCCGCGGGCTGCGCCGACGTCTCGGGTCAGGCCCTGCAGCAGGACATCGCCCAGCTCCGGCAAGACCTCAATGCGCTGACGCTGGCCGTCCACCGTGGCCGGGGAGATACCGAGACCGTGCTGGGCCAGCTCGAGCGCCGCACCCGCGAGCAGGCGGGCCAGACTGCCAAGCAGATCGCCGACCTGACGGCGCGGCTGGACGCGCTCTCCGCCGAGGTCGCCAGAGTCTCGGCCCGCCTCGACGAGATCTCCCAGCGCCTCGACAGTCTGGGCCGTCAGGCCCCGGCCGGCGGCGGTCCCCGCGGAGGGGGCTCGTCGCTGTCTCCGGCCGCCCCTGCCCCCCTGCAGCCGACCACCGGTGGGCCCAGCGCGCAGGAGAGCTACCAGGCAGCCTTCCAGGACTTCAGCAAAGGGCTGTATCCGCTGGCGATCTCCGGGTTCCGTGAGTTCCTCAGACGATTTCCCGACTCACCGCTCGCCGAGAGCGCCCAGTACTGGATCGGTGAGGCCTACTTCAGCGTGGCGCACGCCGGCCCCACGACCGGCCAGGCAGACAAGACGAAGGAGGCACTGGAGCAGTCGGTCCAGGAGTACCGGAAGGTGATCGTCAACTATCCGCGGGGAAGCAAGGTCCCGACGGCGCTCTACAAGGAAGCGCTGGCGCTGTTGGAGCTCAAGCAAACCTCGCTGGCGCGCTCCCGGCTCCAGTATCTCCTCGATCACTTCCCTCAGGCTGAAGAGGTGCCGCTCGCGAAGGAACGACTGGCGGGACTCAAGCAGTAGATCCCGCGCCGTGAAGCGCGGGAGTCGCGCTTCGCGCTAGGACTCCTCGGAAGACTCGTCGGAATTGAACACCCAGATCACGGTGACGTCGTGGTCCGGGCTGGAGTAGACCATCACACCGCGCTGCGGGTCCGACGTGGCGACGTCTTGCACGACCACGGGCCCCGCCCACGCCGCCGGCGGGGCGGCCACATCGCCGCCTGGCCAGAAGGAAAGCGTGAGGGCGAACACCGCAGCCATGACCCCGCCAACCGCAAGGCGAGGATGACCCCAGAAGGGCTTCCACAGGGGTAGCCACCAGGGCTCCCTCACGGGCTCGGGATGCTCCCTCAGGATACGGGTCCTGAGCCCGGGCCAGAACCGGCCCCAGTCGGGATCAGCCGGAGCCGTCAGACTCTCTCTCAGGAGCGCATGCAGCCGATTCAGACGATCCCGCTCGGCCCGACAGCCCTCACACCGACCCAGATGGGCCTCGGCCGCGCGGGCGGCACGGAGACCCAGGGCGCCGTCCATCAGGCGCTCGAGGCGCCCGCGGATCCAGAGGCAGGCGAGCTTCGTCATGGCCGGAAGTATACCTCGATAGCTGTGACGGGCTGTCGCCCTTGAATATTCCAGCTTTAGTGCCTAAGGTTGCTGGGCCAAACCAATGTCATCAGAAAGCGCCCTGACAATCCAAGTACCCGGCGGGCCGGCCATCGAGGGACGGTTAGGGCTGGTCACCGAGCCTCGCGGGGGCTTGCTGGTTTGTCACCCACATCCCCTTTACGGCGGGGACATGGACAACCCTGTCGTCGTGCGAGCCGTCGAGGTGGCCCGGGAGACTGGCCTGGCCACCCTGCGCTTCAACTTTCGGGGCGTCGGGGGATCTCAGGGTGTCCACGACCAGGGACGGGGCGAGGAGGACGACGTGAGAGCCGCCTTGGCCGTCCTGTCCAGCCGGCTGGGGCGGGGGGCCCCGGTCGCGCTGGCGGGGCATTCGTTCGGGGCGTGGGTCGTCGCCCGGGTGGCGGCAGCGACGGCGGAAGGGCCCCCCCTCGCCCTGATCGCGCCGCCGCTCGGCATGTTCACCTTCGATTTCCTCGAGGGCTACCCGGGCGGCGTGCTGCTCGTGGCTGGGACACGGGACGAGTTTTGCTCGACGGACGACTTGGGCCGCCTCGCGAAGCGCTTGGCGGCGGCGACCACCCGCGTGATCGAGGGCGGCAACCATCTCTTCTTCGGGAAGCTCTTCGCCCTGGGCGAAGCGGTCCGCGACTGGATCAGGAGCTGGGCCGGCTCCGGATGATCAGCGGCGCTCGCGCGGCAGGCGGGATGGCGTCGCGGTCCCGGCCGAGAGGATGATCCGGATGCCTTCCTCGACGGTGAGGCCGGTCGAGATGGTCTCCTCGCGCGGCACCATGATGACGTCGCCCAGGTAGAGGTTGTTGGTGGGCACGAACACCGTGACCATCTCACGCTTGCCGTCGGGTCCCTCGACCAGCACCTCCGAGGTGACAAAGCCGAAGACGTACTCGCCCTTGCGCGGGTGCTCCGCGAGCACCACCGATTTGAAGGAGTTGCGCTTCTGCGGCGAGAACGACTCGAGCAGCTGCTTGACCGAGGGATAGATGCTCCGGAAAATCGGAAGCCGCTCGAGCAGTCGCTCGATGCGCACGAGGATGCGGCGTCCGACGACGTTCGTGGCGATGGTCCCCATGACGAGGATGACGACGAC
>DASSSH010000325.1:0-4391 GCA_035708525.1 Candidatus Methylomirabilota bacterium | reverse complement strand
GCCCAGGTTGTCCTTGAGCGGCCCGTAGACGACAGGTTGACCCAGGGCGTAGAGCATCCGCAGCCCGAGCGATACCCGACGATCGGTCAGCCGGCGCCGCTCGATCCGCTGGCCCAGATTCAGGAAGAAATGGACGAGCTTTCGCTTGACCCAGGCCGCGTCCTCGAGCCGGATCATGACATTGGTCAGGATGTTCTCCCAGATGCGCGGCGGTGCGAAGAAGTAGGTGGGCCCGATCTCCTTGAGGTCATGGAGCACCGTAGCCGAGCTCTCCGGGCAGTTCACCGCAAAGCCAGTCAGGATGCTTTGCCCATACGAGAAGACATGGTCCCCGACCCACGCCATGGGCAGGTAGGCCAGGACCTCTTCGTCGCGGTGCAGGCCCTCTTGCGCCGCGGCGGTCTGTCCGGTCACGATGAGGTTCCGATGCGAGAGCAGGACGCCCTTGGGACTGCCGGTGGTACCGGAGGTGTAGCAGATGACCGCGATGTCGTCAGCCCGCCCTTTGGCCATCTGCTCCTCGAAGAAACTGGGATTCTCGACGGCGAATTTCTCGCCGAGTTGCTTCAGGCGCTCGAGGCTCAGCAGAAAGGGCTCGCTGTAGTGCCGCAATCCGCGCGGATCGTCGTAGACGATATACTCGAGCCGCGGGCACTGCTCCTTGATGTGCAGGAGCTTGTCGACTTGCTCCTGGTCTTCGACCACTGCGAAGCGGACTTCGGCGTGGTCGACGATGTACTGCATCTCCTTTTCGATGGAGTCCTGGTACAGCGGGACCGGCACACCCCCCAGCGCCTGGGCGGCCGCCATCGCCCAGTAGAGCTGGGGCCGGTTGTCGCCGACGACGGCCGCTTTGTCGCCGCGGGCGAAGCCCAGCGACGCGAGTCCCAACGCGATGAGCCGGGCCTGCTCGAGATAGTCCTTCCACGTATACGCGAGCCAGATGCCCAGGTCCTTCTCGCGGATGGCGACCTTGTCGGGCCAGCGCTGCGCGTTGCGGGCGATCAGCTTGGGAAAAGTGTCGAGCGAGGGATCAAGGGCCGCCGCCGGAGGGGCCGTAGGACTCTTCTCCGAGGCGGTCGTGATGGTCGTCATGCTTTCGCGGTCCTCCCGATGATGGTCTTGGCGGGATCGATCTGCTCGCGCAGGATGCCGAGCTCCGTGGCGCTCGGGGGCGCCAGCCGCTCTACCGTCCTCGCGACCAGCGGCTTGAAGTCCATGTCGGCCAGGACGTCCTCGGCGTGGAGGCCATCCAGCACTCCGAGCAGCATCATCTTGTGAGTGTCCTCGTCGAAGCCGAAGAGCGCCTTCGAGGTGACCACGCGCCACGGCCCGGTTCCGGCGGGCAGGCCGGCGCGCTCGCGCGCCTCCGGCGTTCCGTCCAGAAAGCCGGGAGAGGTGATGAAATCCACCCGCGGCACGAACCGGCGCTTCTCGTGCATCATGATCACGATCGTCTTCCAGCAGAACGACGCCACCTCGTTGGCGCCTCCCGAGCCTGGGAAGCGCTTCTTCGGCTTCCGGTAGTCCTGGCCCAGCATGGTCGAATTGATGTTGCCGTAGAGGTCGATCTGGGTCGCGCCCAGGACGCCGTAGTCGATGAGGCCGAGCTGAGCCTGGGCGAAGATCTGGTTCATGGTCGTGAAGGCCAGCGAGCGGTAGCAGTTGCTGGGCCCACCCATGGTGTTCCGCACGAACGGCGTGAGCGGCTCGGAGCCGATGGCGCCGAACTCGAAGACCTGCACGAGCTGGGGCGCCTGCATCCGCTGGGCGAGGATCGCGGCGACCTGGGGCATCCCGAAGCCGATAAAGGCGGTCTTCTGGTCCTCCAGCAGCCGCGCGCAGAGCGCGATCATGAACTCGGCTTCGGTGAAGGTCGCGCTCATCGGTACCCCTCGCGGATCGTCGCCCGCCGGCGCAGCGCGTTCAACCGCTCGAGCCCCACCCGCTTCTCCAGCATCTCGGTGTTCGAAGCGACCGAGTAGACGTACTTGTCCAGGTACTCCTTGAGCCGCCCCTGACGCTCGAGCGTGTTGTATTCACCGAAGTGCTCGAAGTCCATCTCGTACAGGCCCTGCACGCCGCCCGGGTAGGCGCCGAACGGAGCGTAGACGACGGTGTCCACCATGTAGTACGGGATCGTGGTCTTGGCCGGATCCTTGCGGATGTCGTCGTGATCGATGATCTCGTCGGCGCTGATGATCACCCGCCGCGAGGCCATGGCCGTCTCCAGCGGCGAGACGCCCGGCCCGAAGCAGCGCGCGTTGCCATAGACATCAGCCTGGTGCACGTGGACCAGCCCGACGTCGGGATTGAGCGCCGGAACCAGGGCCACGGGCTTGCCGCCGAACGGGTCCCGGACGACCTTGGCTCCCGAATACGTCAGCGTGTCGGACCCCAGCATGGCGCGGGTCGGCAGGAAGGGCACACCCATGGCGCCCGCCTGGTGCCGGAGCGTCAGGGTGCCGTTGGTCCACTCGCTCACTTGGATCTGGCCCGCCTCCACCGCCCGGTTGAGCGTTTCGCCGAGCCCCATGAAGCCCACGTCGATCTTCGACACGGCGCCGGCCGCCGCCAGCAGGGTCGACTCCATCAAGGTAAACTTCGCGCAGTACCAGAGGTTCCGCCGGTCCTGCCGGATGATCTCGCGGATGAGGCAAAGAGGCCCGCGGGTGAAGGAGGAGAAGTCAAAGGAGACGTAATCGCCGTCCTCGACGAAGCGGGACACGGCCTCGGCCTCCGTCGAGGTCTTGTCGACAAAGTCTCGGCGCTTGTGATCGCGCATCCAAGCGCGGATCACGTCAGGATCCGTGAAGCGAAACTCACCTATGCCGTTCGAGAGAGTCTCCACACTCGTCCAGACCCTGTCCCGACCCTTGGGGGTACCGCCGCGCCGGGGGGATTGAGTGGCGAGAGTCTAGCCGAGGCTCGACCGAGGTGTCAAGCACTTCGCTCAGGAAGACAAGGGTTTACGGCCCATTGACTTGAGCATCGAGTACTATCGGAACCCTGATGCTGACCGCGCTTCTCGGGTACGTCCTGGCAGGGATGCTGGCGTCGGCTGAGGCCGACCTCGACTGTGCGAGGCCAGGCCAGTCCCGGAACTACATCGCCAAGCTCAGGCTGGCCGACATCGAGTGGGCGGAGGACGTCCACCGCGAGGCGCTCTGGATGGCATTCGGCCGCTGTCCGGCAGGGTCAGGCCAGACTGCCTGCCGGGCCGAGCAGCAGCGCCGGTTTGACGCAGAGTGGCAACAGACAAAGGCCGAGATCGATGTCAAGTATCGGAAGATGCAGGAGGACTTCGAGCTCCGCTGCCGCGCCTCGATCAGCTAGGTGCTAGATGAGATCAGAGCGCCACGGCGGCCTGACAGAGGGGCGGGCCGGGGCCGCTCTCCACGGAACCGTATCTTCTGCGGATTGATGTGGCAGTGAACCGCCCTCTCGTGGACCGTGAGAGATCGGTGCATGGGGCTGCCACGTAGCGTGTTCCGGGGAGCGGCCCCGGCTCCGCCCCCGTTGAAGACGTTCGCTGTCGGCCGCTCAGGTGACCCCCTGCTCCTTGAGCACCCGCTGCTCGGCCTCGCTGTAGCCCAGCTCGGTCAGGATCTCGGCCGTGTGCTGACCCAGCAGTGGGGCCGGACGGTCTACGGCGCCCGGGGTGTCGGAGAGCTTCACCGGGACCCCAAGAGCCTTGATAGGCCCGGCGCCGGGGTGAAGCAGGTCGACGACCATCCCGCGAGCCAGCGCATGAGGGTCGGAGAGCGCTTCCGGATAGGTGTTGATCGGACCGGCGGGCACGCCTTCCTGGTCCAGGCGCTCGAGCCAGTGAGCCCGCGGCTCGCCCACCGTGGTCTTCTCGATCTCGTCGATCAAGGCAGCGCGATGCTCGAGCCGCGCGCTGGCGCGCGCGAATCGCCGGTCCTCGAGGAGATCGGGCCGGCTGATCGCGCGGGTGAAGCTCTCGAAGAGCTTGTCGTTGTTGGCGCCCACGGTGAAGTAGCCGTCGCTGGCGCGAAGGGCCTGATACGGAGCCGAGAGCCGATGGGCCGAGCCCAGCGCCTTGGGCGCGCGGCCCGTGACCCAGTACTCGCTCGACTCCCAGACTGTGAGCGCCATGGCAGCCTCGAGCAGGGAGGTGTCCACGAACTGTCCCTCGCCGGTGCGCTCGCGATACTCCAGCGCGCAGAGGATGCCGTAGGCGCCGAAGAGTCCCGCAGCTAGATCGCTCAGCGGCACGCCCGCCTTGGCCGGCGGCCCGTCCTCATCACCCGTCACGCTGATGATGCCGCTCATGCCCTGGGCGATGAGATCGTAGCCGCCGCGTGAGGAATACGGGCCGGTGGCCCCGAAGCCGGAGATCGAACAGTAGATGAGCCGGGGGTTCACCG
>DASSSH010000324.1:0-10845 GCA_035708525.1 Candidatus Methylomirabilota bacterium | reverse complement strand
GCCGCCCCGAGGAGGAACAGGATGTTACGGCCAGTGACGCACACTGCGGCGAGCAACAGACCGAGGAAGCCGAGTGGCACGCTGGCCTTGACCAGCCACTGCAGCGGCAGATCACCGAACGCGCCCGCCCGCTCGCCCTGGGCGAAGGCGGCCCAGGCCGCGTTCGCCCCGTAGTCGACGAGGAACGCGCTCAAGGGCATCACGATCGCCAGGCAGCCGACCAGCTCGATGGACGCGACCGTCCGGGGCGTGAATCGACCTCGAAAGATGTCGACCCGAACATGACCGTCCCGGAGGTACGCGTAACCGAACGACAGCATGACCAGGGTGAAGAAGAGATCTCCTCTTAACTCGTAGAGCGCCGCGGAGTCACCGACACGGAACCAGCGACCGGCCACGTTGAGCACGGTGAACAGGATCAGCAACGGAAGCGCGAGCCATGCGAAAGCGAGCGCAAGAGACGCCACCGAGCGATCCAGGATCCGGCTCCAGCGAAGCAGCGTGTTAGACGTGGTCATGACCCTCTACCGCCACATGTGCGCGAGGTTCAGCGCGAGGTAGAGGGCATATAGTGCCGGCAGGAGTGCTCCCATCGGCGGCCGAGGCGACGCGCCGAGAGGAGCGCAGCCACGATCACGATGCAGCCGGCCAGATACGGCGCGTGGAGTCGTATCACCAGTGGGTCGGCACTCAACGGCTTCATGAGAGCAACCGCGCCGAGATACAACAGCGGATAGCCGACATCAACACTCTTATCGGCCGAGGTCGGGTGGCCGCCGGGAACCCTCGGCGCCAGGAACGCTCCTCGCGGGACCGGGAAAGCCGTCACGAGCGGGATCATCGGCCTGGTGATTCTGGTCCAGCAGCGGACGGGCGTCAAGCACAGCCGACGTCGGGCAGAGGGCGAGGCTGGCGCCGCTGGCGGCGCGTTGCGGGTGGGCGATGACGGCGGTGCCAGCGGGCGGAGCCGGACCGGGCGGCCGGGGCGCGGGGGCAAGGCCCAGAGGCGCGAGGATCTGCTCCACGACGGGCGGGTCCGCGATGGTGGCGATCAGGCGCAGCCGGCCGCCGCACCGCGGACACGCCAGCACGTCCAGCCCGAAGGCGCCGACGAAGAAGCCGAGGTCACCTGCCGGGTTCGGACCTGAGAGGGCCTTAGTCTCGATGAGCTCGCGGTAGTAGCCTCGGAGTGGGTTGCGGACGTGCTCCACGACCGAGACGGATTTTCCAGCGGCCTTGATTTTGTGAACGACTTCCGAGTATATTCGCAAGGGTTTTCAGGGCCCACGAACACCAGACCCGGGAGAAAAACGCCGCCTCATGCGCATCATCCGGCCCGCTGCGATTACCAGTGCCGTCATCGCTCTTGCGCTGGTCGGCATCCTGGTGGGCTTCCAGATTCCAGCAGCGAAGTCGGCGACGGATCCGGCTAAGCCGGGTGCCACCGCTGGGGCTCCGGCCTCGGGCCATCCAGCCCCGTCCAATGCTCCCCAGATTCAGCGCGGGCAGGCGATCTACACGCAGTACTGCTCCACGTGTCACGGCCCCGAGGGAAAGGGAGACGGCGTCTCCGGCCAGAACCTGCCCATCAAGCCCCAGAATCTGACCGAGGGGCGGGTGCTCAATCCGCTGCCCGACCACGTCCTGTTCAATGTCATCGCCCACGGCGGCGACGCGGTAGGACTCTCCCCGCTGATGCCGGCCTTCAAGCCGTTTCTGGGTGATCCTCAGATTCGCGACGTCATCGCCTACGTGCGCTCTCTGGCCCAGCCGCCCTTCGATCCCAAGCAGGTGCTGCCGGTCCCGACGAAGCGCGAGGGGCCCGTGCAGCCCATCTTCTTCAGCCACCTGATCCACGCCGGGTCGTTCCAGATCGCCTGCCAGTACTGCCACGCGGGCGCGCGGCGGTCGAGCGCGGCGGGGCTCCCGTCGGTCGAGCGCTGCATGGGCTGCCACAAGATCATCGCGGCGCAGGGGAATCCCGAAGTGCAGAAGCTGCACGAGTATTGGAACAAGAAGGAGCCGATCCCCTGGGTGCGCGTCTTCAAGATTCCCGAGCACGCCCAGTTCACCCACAAGGCGCATGTGCTGGCCGGCGTGCAGTGCCAGACCTGCCACGGCCGCATCGAGGCCATGGAGCGCGTGCACGCGGTGACGGGCCAGAGCCCGCTCAACGACCTGCAGAACCTGGCCGGTCTTCCCGTACCCCCGCCCGCGCTCACGATGGGCTGGTGCGTCGAGTGCCACCGGTCGGTCAACGCGCACGGCGTTGGGGCCGTCCAGAAGGTCGCCGATCTCCCGGTACCCTCGGTCGCCGTGGCCCCTGGCAGCGAGAAGGTCAAGCGGAACGCTCCGCTCGAATGCGTGACCTGCCATCACTGATCGGCTGTTGTCGTCGACAAGCGGCGGGATGCTGAGCGTGGGCGAGGGGGTCGGAGCCGGCCGCCAGCTGTAACGCTTCTAGAGGATCGCGGTCAGGCTCCGCAAGTCGGGGCAGGCATCCAGATCTTCCACCATCTCGCGCACCGAATCCACCCGATCCGCCGGCAGCGTCATCCCCGCGCACTCGACGAACTTCTCGCGCAGGGCCTCCATCGAGAGCGGGCTGGTCGGATGCCCGGGCACCGGGCGCGGCTCGATGCTCAGTGTCCGGCCGTCGGCGAGTCGGATGGTCACACGCGTCCAGACGTGGCGCTCGAGGTCACCCGGAATCTCCGGATCCACGACCATGCGAACGCGCTTCATCACGGCACGGATCCGCGGATCCTGGGTCTTGTCGTCGCTGAAGGTCGCGATGCCGGCCCGCCCGTCGACGAGCGCGGCGGCGGCCGCGAACTCGGCGGAGAACTTGGCTTCGAGCCCGGTGCGCGGGTCCGAGTGGATCAGGATCCTGGGGACCGTGGCGTGGACGCCGACGGTCACTTCGGCGACCTGCTCGGGCTGGAGATCGTGCGTGCGCCGGAGCTCGAGCGTCGCGTCGATGATCGAGTGCGTGCACGCGCAGGATGGGTAGGGCTTGACGGCTACCCCGGAGGTCAGGATCTTCCACGGCGCGCCGAGCCGGGCCAGCGCGTCGAGATCCATTTTTCCTGCGCCGAGCACGTGGAGAAAGCCCTGGGGTCCCTCGATGGCCTGCTCGGAGGCCGTCCACCCTTCGCGCGCCAGCAGCGCGGCCAGCACCCCGCTGCGCGCCGCATGCCCGGCGTGGAAGGGCTTGGTCATCGTGCCGAAGTTCTCCTTGAGCCCGGAGGCCTGAGAGGCGGCGACCGCCAGCGCCGTGCCGACCTGCGCGGCGTCGAGCCCGAGCAGCCGCGCCGCCGCGGCCGCGGCGCCGAGCGTGCCCAGGGTACACGTCGCGTGCCAGCCGCGCTCGTAGTGGGGTGGGTTGACGACTTCCGCCAGGGAGGTTTCGATCTCGAAGCCGAGCAGGAAGGCGTGAACCAGCGCCTGACCGTCGGCCAGGGCCAGCTCTCCGGCTGCCAATGCCGCACTCAGGAGGGGCGCCGAGGGGTGCCCCATCAGGGCGAAGTTGGTGTCATCGAAGTCGAGCGCGTGAGCGGCCGTGCCGTTGCAGAGCGCGGCCCACACGGCTCCGGTGCGCCGGCCGGTGCCCACCACGGTGCAGAGCGGTGCCCCGCCTTCGGCCCAGGCGACCTTTTGCACGATGCGGGCCGGCGGCTCTCCCGAGCCCGCCAGCATGACGCCGAGACAGTCGAGGATGGCCCGCCGGGCCGCCTCGACCGCGGCCGCCGGGCAGTCCTCCCAGCGGCTCTTGGCCACGAACTCGCCAAGCTGGGAAGTGACGGGCATGGGCGAAGCCTACCACAGGGTGGGCGAGGGCTTCAGAAGTGATATCCTAGTCGGGCCATGTCGACCCCCCGGTCTCGCACTCTGCTCTGGCTCGCGGCGGCCCTGGCGATGGTCACGATCGACCTCGGCCGGGGCGTGCTGTCCACGAACGACGAAGCGCGGTTCGCGGTGCTGGGCCAGGACATTCTCGCCCGCGGCTCCTGGCTCTTCCCGGAGCTCAACGGCGTCACCTATCACAACAAGCCTCCGCTGCTGGCCTGGCTCGTGGCCCTGGCGTCCTGGCCCGCGGGCCGCGTCACCGAGCTCACGGCCGCCCTGCCGTCGGCGCTGGCGGGGCTAGCGACGGCGATCGTCATCTATCTGCTCGGGCGCCAGCTGTTCGACGCCAGGGCGGGGTGGTTCGCGGGGCTGGCCGCCATCACCACTCAAGGCTTCTTCGTCCACGCCCGGCTGCCCATGCCCGACATGCTGATGACGCTGTTCATCACGGCCGCGCTCGCCATGTTCTGGATGATGATCAGCCGGCACCCCGGCGCATGGTGGATCGGCTTCTATGGATTCACGGCGGCGGCGTTCTGGGCCAAGGGGCCGGCCGGGCTGCTGCCGCTTGCCGTGGCGCTGACCTGCGTGCTGGTCGGCCGGCGTCCCGGCGCGTGGCGCGATCTGCGACTGCCGCAGGGCCTGGCGCTGCTTCTCTTCCTCACGGCGCCGTGGTGGATCCGGGAGGCGCTGTCGGATCACGACGCCGTTCGCCGGGTCGTGGTGGTGGACTATCTGCTCTGGTACCTGCCCTATCGCCCGACGGCCAACCTCGCCGCGCCGGTGCAGCACCTGTTCGGAATCCTCTTCCCCTGGGTGCTAGTGGTCCCGGCCGCCCTGGCCCAGGCCAAGCGGGTGATTCGGGAAGAGCGAGGCGAGGAGCGGGACGGCGTGATGTTCCTGTTGATCTGGGCGGTGGTGCTGGTGGTCTTCGTCGGCATCTCCCGGCAGCAGCGGCTGCGCTACTACCTGCCGCTCCTGCCGCCCATTGCGCTGCTGATCGGGTGGTGGACGGCAAGTCTGTCGGCTCGTCGCACTCCCGCCCGGGGGATTCCCTGGCGGGCCTACGCGGTGGCGGTGGGCGTGCTGGCGGCGGCGACGGTAACCTACGTCCTGCTTCACCCTGGGTGGATGCGGACCCTCGAGGGCGCGCTGCCGTCGTCGGCGGGCGAGGTCCTGGTGCTGACCGGCGCGCTCGCGCTCATGATCGCGGCCTTGCTCTACGGGGTCCAGCGGCGGCAGGTCGCCCAGGCCTTCGTCCTGGCGTGGGCGGCGAGCGCCGTCCTCGTGGCCGGAACCTACCGCTGGCACACGAATCGGCTCAATGCGGCCTACGATTATCCGCGGCTGCGCGCGCAGATTCAGGCTCAGCTCCGCGATCCGGTGCTCGTGGCGACGTCCGGCGTCCAGGAGCTTCCGTTCGCCTTCTACTTCGGCCAGCCCGTCGTCGCCGTCGAAACCCCCGCCGACATCCAGCGAACGCTCGCGGAGAATCCACGCCGGGTCGCCGTGCTGTCCGATTCGGCGGTTGCCCGCTTCGAGGACCCGGCGAACCTGAGAGTGCTCCTGCGGGACCGGTTGGCGTTCCGTCCGATTTCGATCGTGAGCTACTCGCCCGGCCGCTGAGCCCGGCGAGGGTCGCAGCCCGGATGTCCTTCCGCTGCCGGTCCTGGCTTCTCGCGGCCCTGCTCATTCTGAGCGCCCCCGCCACCGCCCGGGCGCAGCTGTTCTTCGCCACCCGGCCCGACCCACCGTTCGAGGTCGGTCCGCTGAGCATTCGCGCTCACGTGACGCCGGATCTCGGTCCGGTCGAGGTCCACGTGCTGTGGAGCCTCGAGCTGCCGGCGAGCGCGAGCGCCAGCGGGATCGAGCAGGACCTCTACCTGCTCTGGCCGGGCGAGGTGCACGGTGAGCTCGCGGGGGAGAAGCCGGACCCGGCGCTGTCGCGCTATGTCGAGGGACGCGGCTTCACCGTCATCGGCGAGGGCCGGTTGCCGTTGGCCGCCCAGACGCTCTACGCCGTCGGCGGCGCCGCGAAGCCCGAGGCGGTTCCCGGGGGCGCGCCGTTCGTCATCTTCGTTCAGGACAACACGACCCTCGGCCTCAGTCCACCGGCGACCTGGATTCGCATTCCCTGGATGCCGCAGATGGTCAACCGCACCTGGCTCATGGATCTGACCCTGCGCATGCCCGGGCTGGTGAAGCCCAAGAAAGGCACCTGGCTCGAAAACCTGTTCGTCGGTGACCGTCACCAGATCTCGCTGACGTTCAACGAGGTGCGCGACCGGCCGCTCTTTCCGATGTACTTCGCCCACCGCGAGCGCCTGGTGCGGCTGGCCGATGCGCCCTCCGAGCTGGTGGTGAACTTCTCCCACTCCGACCGGCTCAAGATCGAGCAGGTCTTCCCGCCCACGAGCATTCGGCGGCTGAGCGAGACGCTGGAGAGCACCGAGGTGGTCTCCCTCTTCCTCGGCACGGGCGAAGGCATCGTGCCGCAGAACCTGTCCGTTCAGTTCGGCTATTTCTCCCGGCTCGAGGGCATCGCCTTGGTCGTGATCCCGCTCGTGCTGCTGGCCCTGGGCCCCGCCATGGGGCCGATCCTCGGGCGCGCGGTCCTCCGCGCCGGGCACGCGCTGAGCGCGCGCGTGCACTTGGGCACGTGGAGCGGCGCGCCGCGTCCGCGGGAGAGCGGCGTCATTCTGCCGCGGTCGGCGCTGGGCCAGCTGGTGCCCGGCCGGACCACGGCCGCCGAAGCGCTCAGGGTCTGCGGCGAGGCTTCGGAGGTGCGGGAGCAGTGGACCGCGCCCAACCGGCGCTCCCTGGTCTATCGCGGCCGCCGGTTGCTGCCCGAGGCGCGGCGCCTGGTCGGCTGGTTCTCCACCGTCCGTCACTGGGACGTGGAAGAGCACGAGGTCCGGATCGAGCTGGTCGACGAGGTCGTCCGGGACGTCCAGGCGCAGACGCGCCGCTACCGGCTGGAGCCGCACGAGATGGGTCCGCCGGGCTCGATTTCATGACGGAATAAGCGCAAATCTACCGCGTGCTTGGGGCTTGACCGCTCCGCCGCCCGCGGATAAGCTGACCCATCTTGGTTTGATCGCGGCCAGCGGCCCTCGGGGCCCAGGCGCCGCGGGGGAGGACCGAGGTGAAGTGTTCCCGGTGCCAGTCCACGAACCGCGATGGGGTGCGGTTCTGTGAAGAGTGCGGCAGCCGCCTGGCGCTTCTCTGCGCCGGCTGCGGCGCCGAGATCCTCCCCGACAAGCGGTTCTGCGGCGCCTGCGGCGCTCCGGTCGGCGCGCCATCGCCCGAGCGCTTCGCCTCGCCGCAGGGCTACACCCCGAAGCACCTCGCCGACAAGATCCTCACCTCCCGCGGCACCCTCGAGGGCGAGCGCAAGCAGGTGACCGTGCTCTTCGCCGACCTCAAGGGCTCCATGGAGCTGATGGCCGACCAGGACCCCGAGGAGGCGCGGAAGATTCTGGATCCGGTGCTCGAGCGGATGATGGAGGCCGTCCACCGCTACGAGGGCACGGTCAACCAGGTCATGGGCGACGGCGTCATGGCGCTCTTCGGGGCGCCGCTGGCCCACGAGGATCATGCCGTGCGCGCCTGCCACGCCGCGCTGCGGATGCAGGAGACCGTCGGGTGGTATGCGGAGGAGCTGCGGCGCACCGAGGGCGTGGACGTCCAGATCCGCGTCGGCCTCAACTCGGGCGAAGTCGTGGTCCGCGCCATCGGCAACGACCTCCACATGGATTACTCCGCGATCGGCCAGACGACGCACCTGGCTGCCCGCATGGAGCAGCTCGCGAGGCCCGGCACGACGCTGATCACCCGGGACACGCTGCGGCTGGCCGAGGGCTACGTCGAGGTCAAGCCGCTGGGCCCGGTGCCGATCAAGGGGCTGCCCGATCCCGTGGAAGTCTTCGAGTTGATCCGCTTCGGGCCCGTCCGCTCGCGGCTGCAGGCGGCGGTGGCGCGGGGGCTCACGCCCTTCGTGGGGCGCGAGCACGAGGTGGAGACGCTGCGGCGCGCGCTGGAGCGCGCCGGCGCCGGGCAGGGGCAGATCGTGGCCGTGGCCGGCGAGCCGGGCGTGGGGAAATCGCGCCTCTTCTGGGAGTTCACCCATTCGCACCGCGCCCACGGCTGGCTGATTCTCGAGAGCTCGTCGATGTCCTACGGCAAGGCCAGCCCCTATCTCGCCGTCAGCGAGATGCTCAAGGCGTACTTCCAGATCGAGGACCGGGACGACGCGCGGCGGATTCGCGAGAAGGTCACCGGCAAGCTCCTGACGCTCGACGAGACCCTGCGGCCGACGTTGCCCGCCTTCCTGCAGCTGCTGGACGTGCCCGTGGAGGATCCGGAGTGGCAGACGCCGGACCCGCCGCAGCGCCGACAGCGGATGCTGGATGCCGTCAAGCGGCTCCTGCTCCGCGAGAGCCAGGTCCAGCCGCTGCTGCTGGTCTTCGAGAACCTGCACTGGGTCGATTCCGAGACGCAGGCGTTTCTCGACAGTCTCGTCGACAGTCTGCCGCTGGCGCGCGCCCTGGTGCTCATGAACTACCGCCCCGAGTACCAGCACGGCTGGGGGAGCAAGCCGTACTACACCCAGTTCCGGATGGACCCGCTGCCGCCGGCCAGCGCCGACGAGCTGCTGCACGCCCTGGTCGGGGACGATCCAGGATTGGCCCCGCTCAAGCAGCTCCTCATCCGCCGCACGGAGGGCAACCCCTTCTTCATCGAGGAGAGCATCCGGACTTTGGTCGAGACCAAGACCATCGTCGGGGCGCGCGGCGCGTACCGGCTGGCCAAGGAGGTACGGCAGATCCAGGTGCCCGCCACCGTGCAGGCGGTGCTGGCGGCGCGCATCGATCGCCTGGCGCCCGAGGCCAAGCGGCTGCTCCAGGCGGCCTCCGTCATCGGCAAAGATGTGCCCCTCGCGCTGCTCCAGGCCATCGCGGATCTGCCGGAGGACGCGCTCCGCCGGAATCTCTCCCAGCTGCAGGGCGGCGAGTTCCTCTACGAGGTGAGCCTCTTCCCCTCGGTCGAGTACACCTTCAAGCACGCGCTGACCCACGAGGTCGCCTACGGCTCCCTGCTGCAGGACCGGCGGCGCACGCTGCACGCCAGCGTGATGGAGGCCATCGAGCGCCTGCATGCCGACCGCTTGACGGAGCAGATCGAGCGGCTCGCTCATCACGCGATGCGCGGCGAAGTCTGGCGCAAGGCCGTCACCTACCTCCGCCAGGCCGGAACCAAGGCCGCCTCGCGCGCGGCCAACCGCGAGGCCGTGACGGTGTTCGAGCAGGCGCTGGGTGCCCTGGCGCACCTGCCGGAAGGCCGTGAGACGACGGAGCAGGCCATCGATCTGCGGCTGGACCTGCGGCCGCCGCTGCTGCAGATGGGCCAGCTCGAGCGGGTGCTCGCGCTCTCCCACGAGGCCGAGCGCATGGCGGAGAAGCTGGGCGACGAGCAGCGCCTGGCCCGGGTCTACACCTACCTGATCAACTACTACTACCTGAAGGGCGACCCGGAACTGGCCATCGAGTACGGCGACCGCTGCCTGCGCATGGGCGAGGGCGCCCAGGATGCGGCGCTTCAGGCGCTGGCGCGCGGCTACCTCGGCTATTCGTGTCACGCGCAGGGGCAGTACAAGCGCGCGGAGTCGATCCTGCGCCAGAACGTCGAAGCGCTGGAATCGGGACCGGTGGAAGGGCCGGGCGCCCAGACGGGCATCGCCTTCGTGACCTCCAGCGGGTGGCTGGCCTTCACGCTGGCCGAGCTCGGCGAGTTCGACGCGGCCGAGCGCTTTCTCGAGAAGGCGCAGGGCGCGGCCGAGGCCAGCGGTCACGCCTACACGCAGACCATCGGTCGCACCCTGGCGGGTCTCGTCTGGATGCGGCGCGGCCAGCTCGGCCGGGCGCTCCCGCTGCTGCAATCGAGTCTCGATGCCTGCCGGGAAAAGGGGCTGGACGTCTGGCGCCCGCTCCCCTCGTCCCTGCTGGGTCTCGTGTGCGTGCTGATGGGCCGGACCGAGGAGGGCGTCAAGCTGCTCGACGACGGCGTGCGGCTGACCGAGGAGCTCGGCGTGCGCGCGTGCCTCGCGCTCTGGACCGCCAACCTGGGCGAGGGGCTGCTCGCGGCGGGCGAGATCGACCGCGCCCGCGCGGTGGCGCAACAGGCCCTGGAGCTGGCCATGAGCCACAAGGAGCGCGGACATCAGGCGTGGGCGCTCAAGCTGCTGGGCGACATCGCCGCGCTCGGCGCGCCCGGCGAGATCGGCGAGGCGGAAGCCTACTACGCTCGGTCGTTGACGCTGGCCGAGGAGCTCAAGATGCGCCCGCTCGTGGCCCGCGCCCAGCTCGGGCTGGGCCGCCTCTACGCCGTGTCCGGCCGCCGGCAGGAGGCGGAAGAGCACCTGGCGGCGGCGCTCGGGCTGCTGCGGGAAATGGACATGCGCTTCTGGCTCACGAGAGCGGCGGAGGGACTGATGTCGCTGGGACACCTGTTCGTCGTCGCGCGGTACAACGTCCAGCTCTGCGAGTATCTCAAGCAGGAGTTCGCCAACGAGCCCATCACGGTGATCCTCGATCGCCGCGAGGGCGAGCGCCGTCAGGGCGGCCCGGGGGCCGAGGCCGACCGGCGCCACGCCGAGCGGCGCAGTCACCCGGAAGTCGACGAGAGCTTGCGCACCCGCGGCTTCGCCATCATCCCGCGCGAATACAGCGCTTCCTGAGTCCCGCGGGCGTCCCGAGGGCGCCGCCGCTCCTGCCCCACTCGATCCAGCCCCCGCCGGCTTCAGTCTTGCCAGGGACGGCGGAAGAAAAAAGGGCTGCGGCTCTGCCGCAGCCCTCTCGGATTATTTGGTGGAGCTGAGGGGGCTCGAACCCCTGACCCCAAGACTGCCAGCCTTGTGCTCTCCCAACTGAGCTACAGCCCCACCGCGAGGAGTCAGCCTACCGTTGTCGGCGAAAGTTGTCAAGATTGGCCGATACT
>DASSSH010000323.1:0-7969 GCA_035708525.1 Candidatus Methylomirabilota bacterium | reverse complement strand
TTGCGGGGATTGAACGGGTTCAGGCTTCCCCAGCCGACGACTTCTCCCTCGGCTTCGGCCACGATGACCGGATGGCGCGGGCCGCGCGTGGCCAGCCACTGCCGCCGCTCTTCGGGAGTCCTGAGCTCGGTCTCGAGCGTGGCGATGCGGTCCTCGATCCCCTGGTTGTAGATCGTGGCGATGGCCGGGGCGTCGCGCTCGGCGGCCGGCCGAATCGCGATCGCGCTCACGACCGGGCAGGCTCCAGCTCCCGGGCGTCGAGCCGGCCGGCCTGCTGCAGGGCTGCGAACTCGTCGAGCGTCTTGCGGATCCCCTCCTTGAGCCCGGTGCGCGGCTGGGGACCCAGGTCGCGCTGGTAGCCGTGGTCCGCCAGCTCGGACGGGAAGGGGATGGGCTGCTCGACGTGCGAGAGCTTCCCCTTGGCCGCCGGCCATGCCTCCTCGATCATCTTCACCACGTCGGCGATCTTCGCCGATTCGCCGTGGAGGTTGTAGACGCGGGCGCCGTCCAGCATGGACCCGGCGGCAGCGATGCAGGCGCGTGCCACGTCGTCGGCGTAGATGAGGTCGGTGGCGCCGCCCCAGCGGATCTGGCAGGGCCGCCCCAGCACGGCGGCCTTCATGGCGAGGGTGGGATCAGCCGTGACGCCGAAGTCCCGTCCCGGCCCGTAAACGCTGAGCGGTCGGAAGCCCATGGATGGGATCCGGTCCTCCTCCCAATACACGCGCGCCGTCTCCTCGTTGGCCACCTTGTAGACACCGTAGTGGGTCGCCGGCTTCGGCGGCGCGTCGTCGGTGATGGGCCCCGGGCCGTAGAGATGCGGTGGGCCGAAGACCGCGGCGGAGGAGAAGTAGGCGACGCGGCCCACGCGGTCACGATGGGCCTTGGCCGCCTCGAAGACGTTGGCCGTGCCGACCACATTGATGAGGGCCCCCCGGGACGGATCCTGGCGGCAGAGCGGGACCTGCCACGCGGCCAGATGGATGATGCGCGAGATCTTGTGCTCGCCGACCACGCGGGTCACCGCGTCCTTGTCGGCGATGTCGCCGCGCACCACGACCACGTCCTTCAGTCGCTCGGGCCCGACGATCATCCGCAGCCGCCACGGATCATCGCCCAGATCGTAGATCACGGGGCGCTCGCCGGCAGCCAGCAGTTGCTTCACCACCCACGAGCCGATGCAGCCGAACGCCCCGGTCACCAGGGTCGCCATCGTTTGCGGGTCTCCTTGACGTGAGTCTCCGCGCCGTGGCCTTTATACACCACTCCGATGCCCACGACACGCCGTTTTGGGTATAATGCGAGCCGTGTTCGACAGCAAGCGCTTCTTCGAGGAGTCGTGGCCCAAGATCTCTCAGGGCTTCGAGTCGGAGGCCGCAGCGGAGACCGAGATCGAGTGGATCCTCGGCCATGCGCGCCCACCGGCGGGCGTGCGCGTCCTCGATGCGCCGTGCGGCTTCGGGCGCCACTCGCTGGCCCTGGCCCGCCGCGGCTTCAGCGTGACGGGCGTGGATCTGTCGGAAACCGAGCTGGACCGCGCCCGCCAACGCGCGGCGGCCGCGGGGCTGCGACTGGACCTGGTCCGTCAGGACATGCGCGACATGGAGTTCGCCGGCGAGTTCGACCTGGCGCTCAACCTGTTCTCCAGCATCGGCTACTTCTCTGACGACGAGGACCGCCTCCTGCTGGACCGCTTCTGCACGGCGCTGAAGCCCGGCGGCACCTTCGTCCTCGACACGCGCAATCGCGACCACTTCGTCCGGCACTACGATGCCGAGGAAACGGTGCCGGTGCCGGGCGGCACGGTACGGGTCAAGAGCACCTTCGACTTCACGACGAGCCGGATCCAGCAGGAGTGGTGGCTGGAGGGACGGGAGCGGTTGCCGGACACGATGGAGATCCGGCTCTACTCCGCCCACGAGCTGCATCGCATGCTGCGGCCGGAGCGCTGGTCCGCCGTGGAGCTGTTCGGCGGCCTGGACGGTCGCCCCTTCGATCTCGACTCGCCGCGGCTCGTGCTCGTGGCGACCAAATAATCCCCGAACCCAGGAGACCCGCGTGAAGCCTCTCGTCGTCGTCGCCGGCGCCATTCACCCGGACGGACTCAAGCAGCTCGAAGCGGAAGCGAGCGTGATCGTGACCGATGAGACGACCGAGGAAGGGCTGCTCCGTGTCGCCAAGGAGGCGGATGGGATCCTCTTCCGGATCCGGCCGAACTGCACGCGCTCGCTCATGACGGCGTGCCCGCGGCTCAAGGTCGTCGGCCGTCACGGCGTCGGCCTCGACACCGTGGACCTCAAGGCCGCCACCGATCTCGGCGTCGCCGTCGTCCATGCGCCTGGCTCCAACTCCGACTCCGTCGCCGAGCATGCCTGGATGCTCATCCTCGCCTGCGCCAAGCGGACGCTCGACGTCGACCGCATGACGCGCAAGGCCGACTGGGGGGCGCAGCGGTGGAAGGGGAACATGGAGCTGGCCGCCAAGACCCTGGGCATCATCGGCGTAGGGAACATCGGTCGCCGCGTCGCGCGCATCGGGAACGCCTTCGGCATGCGCGTGATCGGCTACGACAAGTACGTGGCCGACGACGAAGTGCGGAAGCGCGACGCCGAGCCCATGAAGGACATGGCCTCGGTGCTGAGCCAGGCCGACGTGGTCACGTGCCACACGCCTCACACGCCCGAGACCCATCACATGATCGACGCCAAGGCCGTCGGCCTGATGAAGCCGGGGGTGATCTTCATCAACACCTCGCGCGGCAAGACGCAGGACGAGCGCGCTCTCTTCGAGGGACTCACCCGCGGCACGATCCGCGCCGCCGGACTCGACGTGTTCGAGGAGGAGCCGACCCATGCCGACAACCCCCTCCTCAATCTGCCGAACGTCGTCGTCTCCTCGCACGTGGCTGGGGTCACTGAAGAAACGGTGCGGGGCATGGCCATGCAGGTGACCGCGGAGATGTTGCGCGTGCTTCGCGGGGAGAAGCCCCAGGTGCTGGGCAATCCGGACCTCTGGCCCAAGCTGAGCCACCTCAAGTAAACTCGAGACGCGAGAGCCCCATGCCGATCGACGCGCGCCATCCGAGGGAGATTCGGGCCGACATCCGGAGCGGAAAGCTCGCCGAGGTCACGGCGGGCCTCGCACCCGGCTTCGTGCAGGCCAACCTCGCCATCCTGCCCAAGGACGCCGCGTACGACTTCCTGCTCTTCTGCCAGCGGAATCCGCGACCGTGCCCGCTGATCGAAGTGACCGACGTCGGATCGCCGGAGCCTGTGGGTGTGGCGCCGGGGGCCGACCTCCGGACCGACCTGCCCCGCTACCGCATATATAAGGATGGGGCCCTGGCCGATGAGGTCACCGATATCACGCCGTTCTGGCGCGACGACCTGGTCGCGTTTCTCCTGGGCTGCTCCTTCACCTTCGAGTGGGCGCTGCTGGACGCCGGCATCCCCCTGCGCCACATCGAGGAGGGCAAGAACGTGGCGATGTGGAAGACCACCGTCGCGTGCCGTCCGGCCGGTCGCTTCCACGGCCCCATGGTCGTCTCGATGCGGCCGATTCCGACGCCGATGATCTCCAAGGCGGTGACGGCTTCAGCCCGATTCCCCAACGCCCACGGCGCGCCCGTGCATATCGGCGATCCGGCCGCGATCGGCATCACGGACGTGACCAAGCCCGACTGGGGCGACTTCGTGGGGATCCGGCCGGACGAGGTGCCCGTGTTCTGGGCGTGCGGAGTGACGCCGCAGGCGGTAGCCCTGGCCTCCAAGCCCGCGTTCATGATCACCCACAGCCCGGGGCACATGTTCATCACCGACCTCCCCAACCATGCGCTGGCAGTCATGTAATCCTCTCCCTCTCCCCTTGGGGAGAGGGCGGGGGTGAGGGGCGGTGGCGATCTACCGGGAGCCGCGGCTGCTGCCGTGCGGAGACCGGGCGCTCTCGGTCGAGCTGGGCGATGAGATCAGCCGCGAGGTCAATGCCCGGGTCCTCGCGCTCGAATACCTGATCCAGCAGAAAGCGCTGTCCGGCGTCGCCGAGACCGTTCCGACCTTCCGCTCCCTGCTTGTCTACTACGATCCCTTCGTCGTGGGCTTCGACGATCTCAGCGCGGTCTTGCGGGGACTCGCCGCCCAGGCCAAGCCGGACGTGCTCCCGCCAGCGCGGACGGTGGAGATTCCCTGCTGCTACGGCGGCGATCTGGGGTTCGAGCTCGAGGCGGCAGCATCGCGGATCGGGCTTTCGCCGGAGGAGATGGCGCAGCTTCACGCGAGCGCCGACTACTACGTCTACTTCGTGGGGTTCACGCCCGGGCTACCCTACATGACGGGAATGCCCGAGCGGCTGACCATCCCGCGACTGGAGACGCCGCGGACGAAGACGCCGCCGGGGAGCGTGGCCATCGGCGGCACCCAATGCTCGATCTATTCCGTCGAGAGCCCGGGCGGCTTCTGGGTGCTCGGGCGCACGCCGCTGCGGCTCTACGACCCCGCCGCGCCCGATCCCATCCTCCTGCGCGCGGGCGACCACGTGCGCTTCCGCGCGATCGATCGCGCCGAGTTCGACCGCATCGCCGCCGCCGTGGCCGCCGGCACATTCACACCGCACATCGAGCAGCCCTCTTTCCCTCTCCCCTCTGGGGAGAGGGCGTGGTGAGGGGCAGGCATGAGACTGCTCGTCCACGACGCGGGGCCGATGACGACGGTCCAGGATCTGGGGCGACCCGGCTACCTCCGCGTGGGCATTCCCGACTCGGGGCCCATGGACCGCGAAGCCTTCGTCCTGGCCAACCGGCTCGTCGGCAACGCGGACAACGCCGCCGGACTCGAATGCACCCTGATCGGCCCGCGGCTCGAGTTCGCCGACGAGCGGGTGCTCGCCGTGACGGGAGCCGACATGGTGCCGACGCTCAACGGGACGCCCGTGCCTCGCTGGCAGGCTCTCCTCGTCAAGTCCGGCGATGTCCTCAAGTTCGGGCCGGCGCGCTCCGGCGTCCGCGCCTACGTGGCCGTGAGCGGCGGGATCGACACGCCGCCGGCGCTCGGCTCGCGCTCGACCTACGTTCGTGGCCGGCTGGGCGGTCTCGGTGGGCGCGCGCTGAAGAAGGGCGACCAGCTGCCCCTCGCTCCCATGCGGGGCCCGAGGTTCGGCCGGCTCAGGCCAGAGCGGGTGCCGGACTACTCACGCGAACCCGAGATCCGCGTGGTCCTGGGGCCTCAGGACGACCGGTTTACCGCGCGCGGGATCGCCGCTTTTCTCGAGGGCCCGTACGAGATGCTCCCCCAGAGCGACCGCATGGGGGCGCGGCTCAAGGGGCCGTTCATCGAGCACACCCGTGGCCACGACATCATCTCGGACGGCGTGGCGCTGGGTGGCATCCAGGTCGTCGGAGAGGGACAGCCCATCGTGCTCCTGGTTGACCGCCAGTCGACGGGAGGGTATACGAAGATCGCCACGGTGTGCTCGTTCGACATCGGGCGGATCGGCCAGGTCAAGCCGGGCCAGTGGCTGCGATTCCGAAAGATCACGGTCGGCGAGGCGCACGCCGAGCTGCGCGCGCGGCAGGAGGCGCTGGAGTCGGCCGTGGAGTAGCCGCTTACCCTGACCTGCTCCCCGGAAGGGAGAGGGAAGGAGCTACATCATGACGCTCGAGAGCGCGATCAACGACTACAAGGCCAAGAGCGCCCGCTCGCGCCAGCTCCACGAGGAGGCGCTCCGGGTGATGCCGGGCGGGAACAGCCGGACGACCATCTTCTTCGACCCGTACCCCTTCTACATCGCGCGGGGCGAGGGGGCGCGAATCTGGGACGCCGACGGGGTGGAGCGGCTCGACTTCAACGGCAACTACACCAGCCTCATCCTGGGCCATGCCAACCCGATGGTGGTGAAGGCGATCCAGGAGGCTGCAGGGCGGGGGATGTCCTATCCCGGGCCGAGCGAGCACGAAGTGCGGCTGGCCGAGATCTTGACCCGGCGGATCCCGAGCCTGGAAACCGTCCGCTTCGCCAACTCCGGCACCGAAGCGACGATGAACGCGGTGCGCGTGGCGCGCGCCTTCACCGGACGGAGCAAGATCGCCAAGTTCGAGGGCGCCTACCACGGCACCCATGACTGGGTGCTGGTGAGCGTGGCGCCTGACATCGCCCAGGCGGGCTCGCGCAAGCGCCCCAAGCCGGTTCCGTCCTCGGCCGGCCTGCCGCCCGCCGTGCTCAAGCACGTCGTGGTGCTGCCCTGGAACGACGCCGAGGCGTGCGCGAAGATTCTCGAGAAGCAGGGTGGGGACATCGCCGCGCTGCTCGTAGACCCGCTGCTCGGTATCGGCGGTATTCTGCCGCCGCGCGAGGGCTTCCTCGAGCGGCTGCGTGAGGTGACCGCGCGCTTGGGCATCCTGCTGATCTTCGACGAGGTGATCTCCTTCCGCGTGGCGCCGGGCGGCGCGCAGGAGCGCTTCGCCATCCGCCCCGATCTCACCACGCTCGGCAAGATCATCGGGGGCGGCCTGGCCGTGGGCGCCTTCGGCGGCCGAGCGGAGGTGATGAATTATTACGACCCGCGGGGCGGGAAGGGTCGGATCAGTCATGGCGGCACCTTCAACGCCAACCCGCTGACGATGGCGGGCGGCGTGGCCACCATGGAGCAGCTCACGCCCGAGGCCTACGCCCGCCTGGACGCGCTCGGCGAGCGGGTGCGCGACAGAGTGCGGCGGCTGCTCAAGCGGCTCAAGCGGCCGGGGCAAGTGACCGGAGTGGGCTCGCTCTTCTGCCTGCACTGGACGAAGGCGCGGCTCAGCGACTACCGCTCGAGCCGGCCTGCTGATCCCGAGATGCCCGCGCGCGTCTTCATGGGGCTCCTCAACGAGGGCGTGCTGCTCACCCAGCGGGGCCTCGGCGCCTGCTCGCTGGCCATGACCGAGGCCGAGGTGAACCGCTTCGTCGAGGCGCTCGGGCGCGTGCTCGAGAAGGAGGGCTGAGCGTCATGTGGGAAGGGACGGTTGTCTCGATCCAGATCGCCCCTGAAGCCTCGGCCAAGATGGTGACCGTGAGCGAGGTGCGGGCGGTTCCCGGCCGAGGGCTCGAGGGCGACCGCTACTTCACGGGTACCGGCTTCTACTCCCATCGCCCGAGCCACGGCGGCCGCGAGGTGACCTTGATCGAGATGGAAGCGGTGGAGGCGCTGTACAGCGGCGTCCTCAGCGCCAAGGGCGACACGCTCGGGATCAAGCTCTCCGCGGCGGACACGCGCCGGAACATCGCCACCCAGGGGGTGCCGCTCAATCACCTCGTGGAGAAGGAATTCTGGGTGGGGCCGGTCCTGATGCGCGGCACGCGGCTGTGCGAGCCCTGCAAGCACCTGGAGGAGCTGACCCAGCCGGGCGTGATGGGCGGGCTCATCCACCGCGGCGGCCTGCGTGCGCGGATTCTCACCGAAGGCGTGCTGCGGGTCGGCGATCCGATCCGGCTCAAGGCCGCCTGAGCGGGCCCGCGCGATCGCCGACTTCTGCTGTATCCTGTGAACTGTAGTTCGGATGAGCCCTTGGGCGAAGGAGCCCGGCCGCACAACCAGATGATTCGAGACTTAAGCGAGATGGAAGATGAGCCCTTGGGCGAAGGAGCCCGGCCGCACAACTGGATGGTTTGAGGTTCAGGCAAGGCAGTTCGGATGAGCGCTTGCGCGAAGAAGCCCAAGGTGGCGCCGACGCCCCGATGAGCGCCTTGGGCGCGAAGAGGCCAGACCGCCAAACAGACGGAATCGACATTCAAGCAAGACGAAAGATGATCGCTTGCGCGAAGGAGCCCGACCGGCAAACTGAGTTCTTTGACGTTCAGGCTGGATAAAGGAGTCAGGACCATGGCGAAGATGATCGATCTCAACTGTGACATGGGCGAGTCCTACGGCCGCTGGACCCTGGGAGCCGACGAGGCCATCATGCCCTTCATCACCTCCGCCAACGTCGCGTGCGGCTTCCACG
>DASSSH010000322.1:0-2102 GCA_035708525.1 Candidatus Methylomirabilota bacterium | reverse complement strand
GACGCGCCAGGACCCACGCCAGCGGCAACCCCGCCAGCAGGGTGAGCGCCGTCGCCGTCGTCGCGACCTGGAAGGAGAGCCACACCGGATAGAGGTCCATCAGAATTCACCGGGAAGACGGAAGCCATACCGCTTCATGATTGGCCGGCCCTCGGGCCCGTTGAGGAAGTGAATGAAGGCCAGCCCCAACTCGGGGCGCGCGCTCCGCTTGACGACCACGGCCAGCTGGTTCAGCGGCGCGTGGAGCGCCGGATCGATCGGCACCGAGCGGATGCCCGGGAGGTCGGCGATCGAGAGCGCGACGATCCCGGCCTCGACAGCGCCACTTTCGACGAACTGGAGCGTGTGACGGATGTTCTCGCCGTACACCAGCCGGGGCCGGAGGCGCTCCCATAGCCCGGCCGCCTGGAGCGCCTGCTGCGCCGCGCGCCCGTAGGGGGCGTGCGCTGGATTGGCGATGGCGATCCGGCGGATCTCGGGGCGGGTCAGATCGCCGAGCCCCTTGAGCGCGAGCCCGGTCTTGACCGACGTCGCCAGCACGAGCCGACCCTGGGCGTAGAGAGTCCGGCTCTCGGGGATGACGATCCCCTTGCCCAGGAGGTCGTCCACGAAGGTCTCGTCGGCGGCGAAGAACACGTCGGCTGGGGCGCCGTTTTCGATCTGCTTGGCGAGATTGCCGGTGGAGCCCAGAACCACCGTCACGCGGGCGCCGGCGGCCTTCTCGAAGAGCGGCGCGATCTCCCTGAACGCGAAGGCCAGGTCAGCCGCGCCGTACACCATGAGCGGCTGGGTCGCGGACGGCGCCGCCGCGTCGGAGGCTGCGGCGCCGAGGAGCATTGCCACGAGGATCGGCCAGATCAACCGCATGCGGTCCTATTGTGACACGGCCGGGGGCTCAGCTCGGCCGACGCTGCTGGATCCAGGTGAGCGCCCAATTCACGAGAAAGGTGATCAGGAGGAGGATGACCGACAGCGCGATCGCCACATCGAAGCTGCCCTTGGAGGTTTCCAGCACGGTGGCGGTGGTCAGCACGCGCGTAGAGCCCTTGATGTTGCCGCCGACCATCAGCGAGGCGCCGACCTCCGAGATCACGCCGCCGAACCCGGCCATCACCGCCGCCAGCATTGGCAGCCGCGCCTCCTTGAGCAAGGTCCAGACCATCTGGGCGCGCGAGGCGCCGAGGGCCAGGAGCTGGAGGCGGAACTTCTCCGGCACCTGCTGGACCGCGGCGAGGGTGAGGCCGGTGACGATGGGCGCCGCGATCACGAACTGGGCCAGCACCATGGCCGCCGGCGTGTAGAGCAGCTCGAGAAAGCCCAGCGCCCCGTTGCGCCAGAGGAAGACCGTCACGAGGAGCCCCACCACGACGGGCGGCAACCCCATGCCGGTATTGACCAGGCTGATGGCGAAGCCTCGGCCGGGAAAGCGCGCCAGTGCCAACAGGGTGCCCAGCGGGATCCCGGCCAGCAGCGAGAGCAGGGTCGCGCTGCCCGAGATCTGCAGCGACAGCCACGTGATGCGCCAGACTTCTGGATCGCCCGTGACCAGGAGGCGAAGCGCTTCGAGGACGCCGCGGCCGATCAGCTCCATCGCCGTCAGCGAGTCCTTTTGACCATCAAGACGACCCAGCCCGGGGCCAGGGGCCCCAGTCGCGCCGACGATGGCTCGCCTGTACGCCGCCGCTCGCTCGGGCGCGGCTCGCGCGACCCCCCATCCCCCAGCGGGGGCTCGGGCGAGGGCTGTCGACCCGCGATCACGCGCTCGCCCCGCCCTGCGCTTCGCACGGCGACACGGCTCGCCATACGGCGCTTCTGCAGCCCCCGCCCCCAGGCTGCAGCCGCGGTCCCGCGCACGCATTCCACACGCATCGTCAGAAGTCCTCGTCCTTCTTGCCGGCGATGGGAATGAACAGCGGCTGGCCGTACTTGTCAACGCCGAAGACCTTGATCACCGCCTGGAACTCGGGCGAGAGCATGAACTCGGCGAAGGCCTTGCCCCCGGCGACGTTGACGCGCGGCCCGTTGGCCGCGTTGACCTCCACCACCGAGTAGAGGTTGAGCAAGGGCCGATCCTTCTCGACCAGGGCGACCAGCCCGAGATG
>DASSSH010000321.1:0-29163 GCA_035708525.1 Candidatus Methylomirabilota bacterium | reverse complement strand
ATGTTTAAGAAGTACCAGCAGATCCACTTCGTGGGGATCGGCGGCATTGGCATGAGCGGCATCGCCGAGGTGCTGCTGAACCTGGGCTACCGTGTGACGGGCTCGGACATGAAGCGGAGTGAGACCGTGGAGCGCCTGGAGCGGCTCGGGGCGAAAGTCTTCGTCGGCCACCAGCCGGCCAATGTCGAGGGCGCCCACGTGGTCGTCTACTCCTCGGCCGTCGCCCGGGACAACGTCGAGGTCCAGGTCGCGCGGCAGCGTGGGATCCCGGCCATCCCGCGCGCCGAGATGCTGGCCGAGCTGATGCGCCTCAAGTACGGGATCGCCATCGCCGGCACCCACGGCAAGACCACGACGACCTCCATGGTCGCCGCCGTACTGGGGGCGGGCGGCTTCGATCCCACGGTGGTCGTCGGCGGCCGGGTGCACGGGCTCGGCACCAACGCGCGCCTGGGCCAGGGCGAGTTCCTCGTGGCCGAGGCCGACGAGTCCGACGGCTCGTTCCTGAAGCTGTCGCCGACGATCGCGGTGGTGACCACGGTGGACGCCGAGCATCTGGACCACTACGCCGACCTGGAGGCCATCCAGGTGGCCTTCCTCCGGTTCGTCAACAAGGTTCCGTTCTACGGTGCCGCCGTGCTGTGTCTCGACGAGCCCAACATCCAGCAGATGATCCCGCAGATCGAAAAGCGCGTGATCACGTATGGTCTCGAGTCCGGTGCCGACCTCACCGCGCGGCGGCTCACCTTCGCGGGCACGAGCTCGCAGTTCGAGGTCGTGCACCGCGGGCGCCTGCTGGGTGCCGGCTCGCTGCAGGTGCCGGGCCGCCACAATGTGCTCAACGCCCTGGCGGCAGTCGCCGTCGGGCTCGACCTCGAAGTGGCCTTCGAGCGAATTCAGCAAGCGCTGGCCGCCTTCTCCGGAGTCCAGCGCCGATTCCAGATCCGGGGCGAAGCTCAGGGCGTCCTGATCGTGGACGACTATGGGCACCACCCGGCGGAGATCCGCGCCACCCTGGCCGCCGCCAAGGCTGGGTTCGACCGGCGCGTGATCACGGTATTCCAGCCTCACCGATTCACGCGCACCCTGCATCTGCGCAAAGAGTTTCTGACGGCGTTCTACCAGAGCGACGTGCTGGTCGTCATGGACATCTATCCCGCCGGCGAGGCGCCGATCCCCGGCGTCAGCGCCCGGGACCTGGCCGACGGCATCGCCGCGCACGGACACCGGGAAGTCCTCTACATGGACGGGGACCGGGACGGCATCGTCCAGTACCTCTGCGAATCCACGCGTCCGGGCGACCTGGTGCTGACCCTCGGGGCCGGCGACGTGGGGCAACTGGGCGCCGACGTGCTGGCGCGGCTCACTGACGGCAGCGAACAGGCCAACAGGAGGTAGCGCATGCTAGGAGAGATCCGGGGCGAGGTGCGGTTCAAGGAACCCCTCAGCTTCCACACCTCCTTGCGCATCGGCGGGCCCGCCGACATCTTCGTCGTCCCGCAGGACGTCGAGGATATCCGGCTGGCCCTGTCCTTCGCCGAGCGCGAGCAATTAGCCGTCGAGGTCATCGGCGGCGGCAACAACCTCTTGGTCAGCGACCGCGGCGTGCGGGGCGTCATCCTGAAGCTGGAGGGCTGCCTTGGCCGCGCCGAGTTCAACGGCGAGGAGGCGGTGGCGGGGGCCGGCGTGAGCCTCTCGGCGCTCATCCGTGAGGCCGCGGCCCTCAACCTGGGCGGTATCGAGGCCCTGGTCGGCGTGCCGGCCACCATCGGCGGCGCCGTGGCCATGAACGCGGGTACCCAGGACGGCTCCATCGGCGACTTCATCTCGGCCGTCTACTTCCTGTACCCCGACGGCACCCTGGGCGAGTTCAAGCCCGGCGCGGGCTCGTTCAGCTACCGCATGTTCAACGCTCCCGACGGCGCGGTGCTCATCGGGGCGCGGCTGCAGCTGCATCGGCGGCCCATGGCCGAGATCCAGAAGGACATCAAGCAGCGGCTCAAGCAAAAGAAGGCCACCCAGCCGCTGGCGCTGGCCTCGGCCGGCTGCGTGTGGAAGAACCCGCAGGGTGATGCCGCGGGACGGCTCGTCGAGAAGGTCGGGCTCAAGGGCAAGCGGCTCAACGGCGCCGAAATCTCGGCAAAGCACGCCAACTTCATCGTCAATCGCGGCGGCGCCACGGCCGCCGACATCCGCGCCCTCATGGACATGGCGCGGGAGCGCGTCCAGACCCACTTCGGCATCACGCTGGAGCCGGAGATCCGCATGATGGGAGACTTCTAGCCCCTTGCGCGGCCGGACCGCGGTCCTGTCGCCCCGAGGGGCTCCGCGCGAGCTGGAGGATCTCGCCGAGAAGGGCCGGCTCATCGCCGGCCAGCGCGTGGCTCGCGGCCGCGTGCGCCGGCGGCTGCTCCGGCGCGCGCGCGTCGTCGCCGTCCGCGTGCTCGTGGTCGGCGTCGCGACGGCGGCCGTCGCCGGCGCCGGGCTCGGCGCGCGATGGCTGCTGACCTCACCGCGCTTTGCCGTGCGGGAGATCGAGATCCGCGGCGCGGAGCGCTTGGGTCGAGAGGCCGTCTTGGCCGCCGCGGGGCTGGCGCCGGGCATGAACCTGTTCCGCGTCGATCCCCAGGCGGTCGCCGGCCGGCTCGAAGCCCTCCCCCTGGTCCGTCGCGCCGAGGTCATCCGCGACTTCCCCGATCGGGTCACCGTGGTGGTCGAAGAGCGCCAGCCGTTCACCCTCGTCCATGCGGGAAGGCTGCACTGGATCGACGAGCAGGGGATGGACCTGGGGCTGGAGCGCCGGGCGGTCACGCTCGAGGTGCCCGTGATCACCGGTCTCGGCCCGGGTGACCTGTCGCCGGACGCTGGCGGCCCGCCCGAGCGCGTCGCCGCCGGAGTCTCGCTGCTCCGCGTCCTGCTGCGCTCGGGCAGCGCCCTGCTCGGGCAGATCTCCGAGATCGACGTGAGCCGGCCCGACGCGCCCGTGCTCTACACGGTGGATGGTGTCGAGGTGCGCCTCGGCGCGGAGGACTGGGAGGCCAGGTTGGGCCGGCTCCTGGGTGTGCTGGCCCAGCTGCGGGCCGCCGGGGAAGTGGTGACATCCATCGACCTGCGCTTTCGGGACCAGGTCGTGCTGAAAACCACGACGAGGTAGAGGAGACCATGGCGAGAGGGAAGGGACGCCAGGTGATCGCGGGACTGGACGTGGGCACCACGAAGATCTGCTGCGTGATCGCCGAGTGGTCGCCGATCGGCAATCTCGACATCATCGGCGTGGGGGTGAGCCCGTCGCGCGGCCTGCGCAAGGGCGTCGTGGTCAACATCGACTCGACCGTGGAGTCCATCAAGCACGCGGTCGGGGAAGCCGAGGAGATGGCGGGCGTTGAGATCGCCTCGGTCATCGCCGGCGTGGCCGGAGGCCACATCCGCGGCATCAACAGCCGCGGCGTGGTCGCCGTGTCCGGCAAGCACCGCGAGGTGAGCCAGGCCGACATCGAGCGGGCACTGGACGCGGCGCGGGCGATCAACCTTCCCCCCGACCGCGAGATCATCCACGTCCTGCCGCAGACCTTCCTCGTGGACGACCAGGACGGCGTCAAGGAGCCGCTCGGGATGTCCGGAGTCCGGCTGGAGGTCGAAGTGCACCTCGTGACCGGAGCGACCACCTCGGTGAGGAACCTGGTCCGCAGCGTCAACCGCGCCGGGCTGCAGGTCCACGACCTGGTGCTGGAGCCCCTGGCGTCCTCGGAAGCCGTGATCTCGGTCGAGGAGAAGGAGCTGGGGGTCCTGCTCATCGACCTGGGCGGCGGCACGACCGACGTGGCCCTCTTCCGCGACGGTGCCGTCTGGTACACGGGGATCCTGCCGCTCGGCGGTGACCACATCTCCAGCGACATCGCCGTCGGGCTGCGCACGCCGACCGCGGAGGCTGAAGAGCTCAAGAAGCGCCATGGCTGCGCGCTGACCGCGCTCGTGCGCGAGGACGAGGTCATCGACGTGCCGTCCGTCGGCGGACGCAAGCCGCGCCAGCTCTCGCGCCAGATTCTCTCCGAGATCGTCCAGCCGCGCGTGGAAGAGATCTTCACCCTCATCGCGCGCGATCTGGCCCGCGCTGGCCTCGCGGACGTGGCCGCGGCCGGCGTGGTGGTGACCGGGGGCGCCTGCATCTTGCACGGCGTGCCCGAGCTGGCCGAGCAGGTCTTCGACGTCCCGGTGCGGCGCGGCGCGCCGGCCGGGCTCTCGGGTCTGGCGGACGTGGCGCAGAGCCCGATCCACGCCACGGCCGTGGGCCTGGCGCTCTACGGCGCGCGCGGCCACGGCGGCGCCGCGCCGATGGATGTGGCCGACGGCTCGCTGATGGAGCGGGCGGGCCGGCGCATGAGGGAATGGTTTGCCGAGCTCTTCTAGGCGGACTGGCGGACGCAAGGCGTCCGGGCAGGCGGAGCTCTTCCTGCATCTTCCGTCTGCGCGACAGCGACACTCACGTTCTCGGGTCAAGGAGGAGCCGATGGAGCACTCACAGGGGCGGCGCCCGGTGTTCGAGCTGGAAGACGAGCGCGAGGCAGCGAAGATCAAGGTCATCGGCCTGGGCGGCGGGGGCTCCAACGCGATCAACCGGATGATGACGGCGCGCTTCAGCGGCGTCGAGTTCATCGTCGCCAACACCGATCTGCAGGCCCTGCGGGCCTCGCCGGCTCCCGTCAAGGTCCAGCTGGGCGCCCGGCTCACGGGAGGCCTCGGCGCGGGCTCCGATCCCGAGGTGGGCAAGAACGCGGCCCTCGAGGATCGGGATCAGCTCAAGAACGTCCTCGAGGGGGCGGACATGGTATTCGTCACCGCGGGCTTGGGTGGCGGCACCGGCACCGGCTCGGCCCCCGTGGTCGCCTCGGTAGCCAGGGAGCTCGGCATTCTCACGGTGGCCGTCGTGACGCGGCCCTTCGCCTTCGAGGGCCGCAAGCGCGCCCAGCAGGCCGAGGCGGGCCTGGCCGAGCTCCGCGGCGTCGTCGACACCCTGATCACCATTCCGAACCAGCGGCTGCTAGCCGTGGTGGACCGCGGGACGCCCCTGCTGGAGGCGTTCAAGGTGGCCGATACCGTTCTGCTGCAGGCCGTGCAGGGAATCTCCGACCTGATCCTGGTCCCCGGCCTCATCAACCTGGACTTCGCCGATGTGCGCACCATCATGTCGGGCATGGGGATGGCGCTCATGGGAGCCGGCAGGGGCAAGGGCGAGCACCGTGCCCTCGACGCCGCGCAGAAGGCCGTGGCGAGCCCACTGCTCGACGAGACCTCCATCGAGGGTGCCCGCGGGATCCTCATCAACTTCACCGGCGGTCCCGATCTGTCCATCCACGAGGTCGAGGAGGCCGCCCGCATCGTCCAGGAGGCCGCCCACGAGGAGGCCAACATCATCTTCGGCGCCGTGATCGACGACAAGCTCGAGGACGAGGTGCGCATCACCGTGATCGCCACGGGCTTCGCCGACCGGCGCGAGGCGAGCAGCCCCGGTGCCAGCAAGGTCGTCGAGATGCCGAAGGGGCCGCGGGCGCCGGCGCCCGCGCGCGACTGGCGGCGGCGTGTCGCCGAGGTGCGCGCCGAGGGCGAGGCGCCCGCCGAAGAGGATCTCGACGTGCCGGCCTTCCTCCGCCGTCAGGCCGACTAGCTCTCAGCGGCCATCCTGAGGGTCCGGGCTCTTTCCGGACCCTCATTTTTTGGCGCCGGCTACCCCCGTTGCCGTCTGACCTCTGACACAGCCTGTCAAGAGGCGAGATTTTGGCTGTGAATTCCGGACGTTTACTCGAGGCAAGAGGGGCTGACCCGGTCGAGATCGTCAGACGCCTGACGGGGAAATGGGCCCAAGGCCTGGCACCAGCCCTGCACGGCTAAGCTTGGGGTCGTTTGATCTCATTATTCGGACCGGGGCTCCGGTCCACATACTGGCCGAAAAGGAGCGGATCATGATCGCCCTCTGGAACCGGGTCTGGAGGCTGTCGCGGGCCCAGCGCGGCTTCACGCTCATCGAGCTGCTGGTCGTGGTCGCCATCATCGGTATCCTGTCCGCCATCGCCATTCCGCTGTACGCCAACGTCCACGGGCGGGCCCGCGTGGCCAAGGCCCAGGCCGACGTGCGGGCGATCGCGTCGGCGGTGACGCTGTATCAGACCCACATGGGCGCGGTGCCGCCGAACCTCGCCGCGCTCAACTCGCCCCAGACCAATTCGTACGGAATCACCGCGGGTCCATTTCTCACGTTGACGCCCGCACCGCCGCCGAGCTGGTCGGCGTACGCCTACACGTCGACGACCGCCGACACCTACTCGGTCAGCACCAGCAGCGCCGCGGACGGCGCCACCGTCGTCGTCCCGTAGCGCGTCGGATCCCGCCGGGGGACGCGGGGCAGGGGGCATCCTGCCCCGCCTTTTTTTGTCCGCCCATCACGTCGGTGGCCCCGTGTCGCCCTCGTGAGACAATGACGGCGCGATGCCCGTCGCTTTCCTCAGTCGCCCGAATACGCCACCCGTCCTGGCGCTGCCCGCGCTTCGCACCGCCCGCCCCGATCAGCGCCCGCGGCTGCTCGTCGCCAGCCCGGCCGGCGGCGGCGGCCTGGCCGAGCTCCGCTCGCGACTGGCGGCCATGGGCATCGCCGCCCACGCGCTCGAGCGGAGCGCCGGGGATCCGCTCCTGGCCGTGTGGCTCGCGGCGCCGTCTGACTACACGACGGTGGCGGCCTGGTGCGCCGACCTGCTGCTCCTCGGCGGTGGCTGGCCGCTGCTCGAATCGGTCCTCGAGGTGCTCGAGCGCACCGCCAGCTCTTCCCGTCGCGACTGTCTCGCCGCGCTGGCGGGCATCAAGGGTGTGTGGGTGCCGACGCCGGGGAAGAGCGGCCCTCCGGAAGCCCCCACCGCCGTCGACTTCGCGCCGGGCGGAGCGCCGTTCGATCGCGGATGACGCAGGAGCTGCGCTTCGTCGGTGACCCGCCGCTCTACCTCACGTCGGCGCTTCTTTCCAACGCGGGGCTGAGCCACCTGTTCACGACCCGGTACTTTCCCGGCGTGACTCCGCCGGCGGAGCCCACTTCCCCGTTCGGGCCCGATGCGGTGAAGCTGCTTGCCGAGCGAGGCCTCGCGCGCGCCCCGGTCGCCTTCCTCAGGCAGGTGCACGGGGCCCGGGCAGCGCGCGTCGAGCGCGGCGGACTGGCCGGCCGCGGCGACGTGCTGGCCACCGAGAAGCCCGGCCTGCCGCTGGCGGTGTTCACGGCGGACTGCCTGTCGATCATCGTCTACGATCCGATCCGCCGCGCCCTGGCGGTCGCGCACGCGGGCTGGCGCGGGACCATCCAGGGCGTGGCGCGCGCCGCGGCGCAGGCGCTCATCGCCGTGGGCGGCGCCCCCGAGGACTTCGTCGTCGGTATCGGGCCCTCGATCGGACCGTGCTGCTACGAGGTCGACCGGCCCGTCATCGAGCCGCTGTCGGCCGCCTTCCCCGAGCGCTGGGCCGCCTGGGCGCGGCCGGCCGGGCCCGGCAGGTGGAGGCTCGACCTCTGGGAGGCCAACGAAGACCAGCTACGGGCCGCAGGGCTTCGCCCCGAGCGCATCGACAATCCCAGGCTCTGCACCGCGTGCCGGACGGATCTGTTCTTTTCCTACCGGCGCGGCCGCGGCCAGGGACGTCTGGTCGCCGTTGCAGCGCTCCCTGACGGGCCCGCGCCGACGTGCTAGAATCCGGGTCCGAGCCGGTCCCATCGGTCAGTGCCGATGCTCGACATTCGCGCGAACGTTGAGCGGGTCAGGGAAGCCATCGCGCGCGCGTGCGGGCGCGCGGGCCGCTCGCCCGGCGACGTGGTGCTCATCGCCGTGTCGAAGACCGTGGAGCCGGAGCGGATCCGCCTCGCGGTCGCCGCTGGGGTCCCCGCGCTCGGAGAGAACCGGGTCCAGGAGGCGCGCGCGAAGATCGAGGTGCTGGGCCGGCTGGTGCCCTGGCACCTGATCGGATCGCTCCAGACGAACAAGGCGAAAGAAGCGGCGCGCCTGTTCGACTGGATCGACTCGGTGGACCGCGTGGAGCTGGCGCAAGAGCTCAGCCGGCGGGCGCACGCCCTCGACCGCCGCCTGGACGTGCTGGTTCAGGTCAACCTGGGCGAGGAGCAGCAGAAGGGCGGCGTGGCGCCCGGGGATCTCAAGGCGTTGCTCGACGCGATCGCGAGACTCGAGGGCCTGCGGGTCCGCGGGCTCATGGCGATCCCGCCCGCCCTGTCCTCGGCGGAGGCGGCGCGCCCCTACTTCAGGCGGCTGCGCG
The DNA here is from genome assembly GCA_035708525.1 of Candidatus Methylomirabilota bacterium. Classification (GTDB taxonomy): domain Bacteria; phylum Methylomirabilota; class Methylomirabilia; order Rokubacteriales; family CSP1-6; genus DASSSH01. Next base: position 20,868 of record DASSSH010000321.1, on the reverse strand, counting down.
AGCTGCGGGACGGTGTGGGGCTCGAGCATCTCTCGATGGGTATGAGCGGAGATTTCGAGGTCGCCGTCGAAGAAGGGGCGACCATGGTGCGGGTGGGCACGGCCATCTTCGGCCCACGGCCCGCGCGCGAGGAGAACCGGTGAGCATCAAGGGCAAAAAGGTCGGCTTCCTCGGCGCCGGCAACATGGGCGAGGCCATGATCAAGGGGCTGCTGCAGGCGGGCCTCGTGCCGCCGGCCTCGATCGCGGCCACCGACGTGCGGCGGGAGCGGCTGGATCAGATTGTCAAGCAGTACGGTATCCGCGCGGCCAAGAGCAATCCCGCCCTCGTCACCGAGTCCGACGTCGTGATCCTCGCCGTCAAGCCCCAGATCATGGCCTCCGTGCTCCACGAGATCGGCGCTTCGATCGACGGCAGGCTGCTCATCTCCATCGCCGCCGGGATTCCGACGCGCACGCTGCGGGCCCACCTGGGCCGGCCCGCCCGCCTGATCCGCGTGATGCCCAACACCCCGGCGCTGGTTCTCGAAGGCGTCACGGCCATCGCCCGCGCCGAGGGGCTCGAGGCGGGCGACCTGGAGATTGCCCAGGAGCTCTTCGGCGCGGTGGGACGCGTGGTGGTCCTCGACGAGGATGCGCTCGATGCCGTGACCGGCCTGTCAGGGTCAGGCCCGGCGTACGTGGCGATCGTCATCGAGTCGCTCGCCGACGGCGGGGTCAAGATGGGGCTGGACCGCGCCACGGCCATGACGCTCGCCGCGCAGACCGTGCTGGGCTCGGCCAAGCTCATCCTCGACACCGGCGCCCATCCGGGGCAGCTCAAGGACATGGTCTCGTCGCCGGGCGGGACCACCATCGCGGGTATCGCGGCCCTCGAGGAGGGAGGCGTGCGGCGAACCTTCATCAACGCGGTGGAGCGCGCCACCCAGCGCTCCCGCGAGCTAGGGAAGGGTTAGCGTGCTCCTGGACAACTTCGTGGGCTTCATCGCCTGGCTGCTCGACGCCTATTTCTGGATCGTCATCGTCGCCGTCATCGTCTCCTGGGTGAACCCGGATCCGCGCAATCCGCTGGTCAAGCTCCTCCGACAGGTGACCGAGCCCGTGTTCGAGCCGGTTCGCCGCTGGCTGCCGCCCTGGAAGACGGGCGGGCTCGACTTCTCACCGATGATCGTGCTCGTCGCGATCCAGTTCTTGGAGCGGGTGATCCTGCCCTCGCTCTTCCGGCTGCTGTACTGAGGAGGCCACCGTGCGCATCACGCCCATGGACATTCGCCAGCAACAGTTCACGGTCCGGATGTTCCGCGGCTTCGACGTCCAGGAGGTGGACACGTTTCTGGAGGATCTGGCCGCCGACTACGAGACCCTGCTCAAGGAGAACTCGCTGCTCAAGGAGCAGCTCGGGGTGCTCGAGGAGCGGGCGCGCGGGCTCGAGGACCGGGAGCGGGTGCTCCAGGAGACCCTCGTGACCACCCAGCGGGTGGTCGAGGAGATGAAGGAGAGCGCCCGCCGCGAGGCGTCGCTGCTGGTGCGGGAGGCGGAGCTGCAGAGCGAGAAGATCGTCGAGGCCGCGCGCGCCTCGGAGGCCGCCATTCAGAACGAGATCGCTCAGCTCAAGCGCACGCGCCGCCAGCTGGCCGAAGCGCTCCGTTCGACGGTGGACATGTACCAGCGTCTGGTGGACCAGGACCTCAAAGCCGACGCCCAGCCCGATGCGAAGGATGCCGGCGGCGGCAAGGCCTGAGGGCGGCCTGCTCCACGTCCGCGTCCAGCCGCGCGCGCGACGGAATGAAGTCGTGGGCTGGCAAGGACCCGCGCTTCGCGTGCGCGTGACGGCGGCGCCCGAGGCCGGGGCGGCCAACCACGCCGTGGCCGAGCTGCTGGCCGCCGCGCTCGGCGTGCCCCTGTCGACGGTCGAGCTCGTGAGGGGCGGCGCGAGCCGCGACAAGCTCTTCCGCGTCGCCCACCTCTCCCCCCACACGCTCCGCGCGCGACTGGCGGACGCCTCGGCGTGATCGCTCCCGTCCGCTGGCGCGACGACCGCCTCGTCCTCCTCGACCAGACCCTGCTCCCGGTCCAGAAGGTCGAGAAGACCTGCGATTCCTGGCAGGCCGTCGCCGAGGCCATCCGCGGCCTCGTCGTGCGCGGCGCCCCGGCCATCGGGGTGGCGGCGGGCTTCGGCGTTGCCCTGGCGGCGCGCCAGAGCCGTGCCAAGGACGTTCCCGGGCTGCTCGCGGACCTCGAGGAGGCGATCAAGGGGCTGGCGGCCACGCGGCCGACGGCGGTGAACCTCTTCTGGGCCTTGGAGCGGATGCGACGCGTGGCCTCCGAGCACCGCGACCTGACGGTGGAGGAACTGCGGGAGCGGCTGCTGTCCGAGGCGCAGGGGATCCTGGACGAGGACGTTGCCGGCAACCGCGCCATGGGCGCCCATGGTGCGGCCCTCGTGCCCGACCGCGCCCGGATCCTGACCCATTGCAATGCGGGCGCGCTGGCGACCGCCGGCTACGGCACCGCGGGCGGGGTGATCCGCGCCGCCCACGAGCGCGGCAAGGTGGCGCTGGTCTGGGTGGACGAGACGCGGCCCGTGATGCAGGGGTCGCGGCTGACGGCCTGGGAGATGGTCGAGGAGGGCATTCCGCACCGGGTCATCTCCGACGTGGCGGCGGGCTACGTGATGAAGCGGGGCGAGGTGGATCTCGTGGTCACAGGGGCCGACCGCATCGCTGCCAACGGGGATACCGCCAACAAGATCGGCACCTATACCCTGGCCGTGCTCGCCCGCCATCACCGCGTCCCGTTCTACGTGGCGGCGCCGTTCTCCACCGTCGATTCCGGCATCGCGACGGGGGCCGACATTGTCATCGAGGAGCGCGACGCGGCCGAGGTGCGCGGCGTGGCCGGCCGTCAGACGGCCCCCACCGACTCCCCCGTGTTCAACCCTGCCTTCGATGTGACGCCCGCCGAGCTGATCAGCGCCATCATCACCGAGCGCGGAGTCTTCCGTCCCCCGTATCGCTTCGGCGAGTGAGCTCCCGCAACGGCGAGATCGCGAGCGCCCGGCGCTATCACGAGGCCACGGCGCATTCCCCGCGCTCGGTGCGGACGAGCGGCCACTCCCTGGACTGGGACATCAAGCCCTCGCCGTTCAAGATCTACCCGGAGCTGCCCGTCCTGCCCCTGCCGCGCGAGCTCCCGGCGCTCGCCGGCGACACGCTGACTTGCCTCGCGGGGCGTGAGACGGCCAAGCGGGAGCTCGATCTCGAGCAACTGGCCGCGCTGCTCTTCTTCTCGGCCGGCGTGACGAAGCAGAAAACCTACCCGGGCGGTGGGACCGCCCACTTCCGCGCCGCGCCATCCACGGGGGCGCTCTACCAGACCGAGGTGTACGTCGTTGCCGGCGACGTGGCGGGGCTCGAGCCGGGCGTCTACCACTTCTGCCCCGGAGACTTCGCGCTGAGACGGCTGCGCGCGGGGGACTTCCGCGGCGCTGTCGCCGTGGCCGCCGGCGACGAGGCGCTGGCTGCCGAGCGCGCCGTGCTGATCCTGTCGGCGATCTACTGGCGGAACACATGGAAGTACCAGGCCCGGGGCTACCGGCATCTGTTCTGGGACGCGGGCGCCATCCTCGCCAACCTGCTGGCGGCCGCGGGTGGGCTGGATGCGCCCGCGCGGCTCGTCACCGGCTTCGTGGACCGCGAGGTCAACGCGCTGCTGGGGCTCGATCGAGCCAAGGAAGCTGCCCTCGTGCTGGCTCCCCTTGGTGGCGCCGGCCGCCCCGCTCCCGCCCCGCCTGTGATCGCCCCACTTCAGCCCGTGGTCGTGCCGCTGTCGGAGCGCGAGGTGGACTACCCCCTGCTGCGTGAGGCCTATGAGGACTCTTGCCTCGAGTCGGAGAGCGAAGTAGTCGACTGGAGAGAGCACCCGGCGCCGCCGTTCTCCGCCTCTCCCGTCGGCCTGGTCCAACTTCCAGCGGCGCGGTCGGTGGCGGGCCGGCCGCTTGGCGAGACCATCCAGGCCCGCGGCTCCACCCGCGAGTTCTCTGGCGCGGCAATCAGCGCCGAGGAGCTCTCCACGACCCTGTGGTATGCGACGCGCGGCTTTCCCTCCGATGTCCCCGCGGGGCAGGTGGACCTCTATATAAGTGTCCACGCTGTGGAGGGCCTGGAGCCCGGCACCTATGCCTATCACCCCGGGCCCCACGGGCTCGAGCCGCTCAAGCGCGGCGATTTCAAGGGCGACTCGGCTTTTCTCTGCCTCGAGCAGCCCCTGGGCGGTCTCTCGAGTTGCACCGTCTTCTTCCTGGCCGATCTTGGCCAACTGCTCGGGCGCTGGGGAAACCGCGGTTACCGGCTGGCTAACCTCGAGGCGGGACTCATCGGCGGCCGGCTCTACCTCGGGGCCTACGCCCAGCGCTTCGGCGCCACCGGGCTGACCTTCTACGATCAGCCCGTCGTCGAGTTCTTTGCTCCCCATGCCGCCGGCAAGGACGCCCTCTTCGTCACCGCCCTCGGTCGCTCGGTCCGCGGTCCGGCAGGGACGCGCGTGCCGCTCAGAATCGGATAAGATCTCCCTCTCCCCTCTGGGGAGAGGGAAGGGTGAGGGCTCGTCGCTATGACTCGAGAAGACAAGAGGGCGCTGGTCGCCCTTGCTCTCATTTCCGGTCTGCTGGCGCCATCTCTTGCCTTATCTCTATATGTGCCGTTCGCTTGGTACGAAGGTTTGGTGCCGTTCTACGACAGGACATGCTGGCCGGAACAATGTTGGACCTGGAGAAAGGTCGCTTCCTTCGCCGGGCATGCTCTACTCGCCTTTGGGCCTGTCGCGGCCGTTGCCGGCGGCTTCGGTACCTGCTTGTTGATGCGTGCTCGGACGCGGGTTCAGGGCTTCACTCGATTCCGGCTCTTGGGGGCCGTTCTAGGTGCGTTCTTGGGACCGCTGTGTACGGTTGGTGATGTCCTTTGGCATCCAGACTTCTACTTCAAGCTCTCGAATGAATTTCTCTGGCGGCTTCTCTTCCTCATGGGTCTTCCCGCCCCCTTCAGTGTCCCCACGTGAGTTCTCGTGGGTTGGGCTGTAGCAGTCTGGCTTACTCGCCGACCCTCACTCCAGCCCTCTCCCTAGTAGGGAGAGGGAGCCCGACTGAAGTCACGAGATGTTTGATTTCAAGACCTGACCCCGGTAGAGTCGAGCCATGAAAAAATACTACCTGATGGCGCCGGGGCCGACGCCCGTGCCCTCCAATGTCCTGCTGGCGATGGCGCAGCCCATGATCCACCATCGCACGCCCGAGTACGACGTGCTGTTCACCGAGGTTCGGGCGGGGCTCAAGCGGCTGTTCCAGACCAGCCAGGAGGTTATCCCGTTCACCTCGTCCGGGACGGGGGCCATGGAGGCCGCCGTGGCGAACACGCTTTCGCCGGGCGACACGGTGCTGGTGCTCCGGGCCGGCAAGTTCGGCGAGCGCTGGGAGGAGATCTGCCGGGCCTACGGGGTCAACGTCATTCCGCTGGCGGCGCCGTTCGGTGAAACGGTGCCGGTCGAGGGCTTCAGGAAGGCGCTGAGCGAGCACGCCGACGTCAAGGCCGTGCTCATGCAGCACAGCGAGTCGTCCACGGGGGTGCTCCACGACGTGAGAGGCGTTGCGGCGGTCACGCGCGACACCGGTGCCATCTTGATCGTGGACGCCGTCTCGAGCCTCGGGATCGCGAATCTCCCGATGGATGCGTGGGGAGTGGACCTCGTCGTCGCGGGCTCGCAGAAAGGCCTGATGCTTCCGCCGGGACTGTCCTTCTGCGCGCTGTCGGACAAGGCGTGGGGTCACGTCAAGGCCTCCCGGCTGCCCAAGTACTATTTCGATCTGACCGCCGAGCGGAAAGCCGTGAGCAAGAACGAGGCGCACTTCACGCCCGCGGTATCCATCGTGCTGGGGCTGCGGGAAGTGCTGAAGATGATCGAGGCCGAGGGCCTGGAGAACGTCTTCCGCCGCCACGAGCGACTGGCCCGCGCCACGCGCTCGGGCGTCGAGGCCCTGGGGCTCGAGCTCTTCGCCAAGGCGACGCCGAGCCCGGCGCTGACCGCCGTCCTCGCGCCCCAGGGCATCGACAGCGAGAAGATCCTGGCGACCTACTCGACCTCCCACAACATCACCATCGCGGGCGGGCAGGGGGAGATGAAGGGTAAGGTCTTCCGGCTCGGCCACATGGGCTACGTGGGCGACTTCGACGTGCTCACGGCCCTGGGTGCGCTCGAGCAGGTGCTTCACGAGCTCGGCCAGCCCGTGGACTTCGGCGCGGCGGTCCGGGCGGCGCAGAAGGTCTTCGCCGAGCGCGGCTAGCGCAGGGCGGGGTCGACCGCGACATGAAGCTGAGCCGATTTTTCTTCTGGACGCCGCCGGGCTTCGAGGCGTGGCGCCGCCAATCCCGGATGGGGGATCCCCTCTACGAGACCAAGCGGCTCAGCTGGTCGTGGCCGCCGCGCGGGGCGCGCATCTACACGCGGGCGCTGCGCGCGATCTATGCCGGCGCGCCCACGCGCGCGGCGCGCCTGTACCGCCTGCACCTGCTCTGGCGGCCGGGCGACCTCGATCTCCGCTGCGCCTACGGAGAGTACCTCCTCTGGGTCGCCCGCGACCGGGAGCGGGCCATCGCGCTGGCCGACAGCGTCATGGCGCAGGGGAAGAGCTACCAGCACGCCTGGGACATGGCGCTGTATGTCAAGACGGTTGGCCTGCTCGACCTCCGGCGCTATCCGGAGGCGCTCGAGGGCTTCGAGCAGACCCGCTGCACGGGCTACGTCTTCGCCCTGATCCAGCGCCTGCTCCCGCTGGGCATCGGCCTCGATCGCTGCCGCGAGCGGCTGCTGTCCGATCTGGCCCGCTGGGGAGAGATCAGCGATCCGCGGGTCGTCGATTTGGGCCCCGAGATCGCCGAAGCCGAATCCCTGCTCGCCCGCCTGGAGCACGCCCGGCGCCCGCGCCTCGCATAGGACTGGGCGTTTCGAGCCCCGTCCGGTAGAATCTCCTTCTGGCCATGTCACTGAGACTTCTCCTCCTTCGGCACGCGGAGACCGACTGGAACCGGCAGCGCCGGTACCAGGGCTGGCAGGATACGCCCCTGTCCGAGGTCGGCCGGCTCCAGGCGGAGGCGGCTGGCCGGCTCCTGGCCGGCTCGCAGCTGGGAGCCGTGTGGTCGAGCCCGCTCCAGCGTGCTCGGGACACCGCGGCGGCCATCGCGGCGCCCCACGGGCTCGAGGTCCACACCGACGACGCCTTCAAGGAGATGGGCTTCGGCTCGTGGGAGGGGCTCAGCGTGGAGGAAGTGCGAGCGCGCTTTCCCGAGCCGGCCCGCCTCTGGGCGGAGACGCCTCACCTGGCCGCGTGGACAGGAGCCGAGACGCTCGCGGACGTCCGCGCGCGCGTGGTGGCGGGCCTGGCCGAGCTGCGGGGCGCCTACGCCGGGCAGACGGTGTGCCTCGTGACTCACGGCATCTCGAGCCGGATCCTCGTCCTCGAGGCGCTCGGGCTGGGGCTGGATCGGCTCTGGTCGCTCCAGCTGTCGTCGACGGGGATTTCGGAGCTCGAGTTCCGTGACGACTGGACCGCGGTGCATCGGATGAACACGCTGGTGCACCTCGAGCGGATGCCCGCGGCCCGGCCATGACCGCCGAGCGCAAGGCCCACCAGACCCAGCTGCCGAAGGGCGCCAAGATCTACCTGCCCGACGAGGCGGCACGGAAGCGCGCGGTCGAGGAGCGCTTGCTGAGCGTGTTCCGCCGGTGGGGATACCGGGAGATCGTGACCTCCGCCTACGAGTACTTCGACGTGCTCGCCCAGGGGACCGACGCCGAGCTGCAAGAGCGGATGTTCAAGATGGTGGACCGCGAGAGCGGCCGGCTGCTCGCGCTGCGCGCCGACGTGACCCCCCAGATCGCGCGGATCGTCGCGACGCGGATGCGCGATGAGCCCAAGCCGCTCAGGCTGGCCTACGTCACCAGCGTGTTCCGCTACGACGAGCCCCATGTGGGGCGCTACCGCGAGTTCTATCAGGCGGGCGTCGAGCTCCTGGGACTGCCGAACCCCGAGGGCGACGCCGAGATGATCGCGATGACCGTCGAAGGCCTCGGCGCGCTGGGGTTGGGGCAGTTCCAGATCGACGTCGGCCAGGCCGATTTCTTCCGGGGGATCCTCGAGGACCTGGCCGTGGACGAGGCGACGGCGCGCGCCCTGCGTCTGGCGCTCGGCCACAAGGACGTCTCCGCGCTGGAGCGGCTCGTGGCCGAGCTGCGCGCCCCGGCCGCGGTCACGGAATTGCTGCTCGCGCTGCCCACGCTCTACGGACGCGGCGACGTGCTCGACCGGGCGGAGCGTCTCGTCAAGAACCCGCGGTCGGAGGCGGCCCTGGCCAACCTGGCCGAGGTCTACCGGCTGCTGCGTGTCTACGGGCTCGCCGACACGGTGCTGCTCGACCTGGGCGAGGTGCGCGGCTTCGACTACTACTCCGGCGTGCACTTCGAGGCCTATGTCTCGGGCCTCGGGGCGCCGCTGGCGGGCGGCGGGCGCTATGACCAGATGCTGGCCCGCTTCGATTACGACTGCCCCGCGACTGGGTTCGCCTTCGAGGTGGGCCGCGCGCTGCTGGCCATGGAATCCCAGGGGGGAGCCGAAGTCCCGCCGGGCGCCGACTTTTTCGTCATCGACTTCACGCCCGACAAGACCCGGGCGCTGGCGCTCTCGCGCCGCTTCCGGGACCTGGGCGCCTCGGTGGCCCGCGACATCCTCAGCCGCCCGCTGGCGGAGTCGCTCGCCTACGCGCGCCAGCAGCGCGTGCGCTGGGCGCTCGTCATCGGCGCACCCGGGGCGCGGCCCGACGACGTGAGCGTGCGCGATCTGGTCGAGGGCACCGAGCGGACGATCGCCGCGGCCGACCTGCTGGCCGACCCGGCCCGCCATTTCTCCATCTTCCCGGCCGATGCTGGCGAGCGCAGGCAGGGCAGCCGTGGCTAACATCGTCGTGGTGGGCGCCCAGTGGGGCGACGAGGGCAAGGGCAAGGTCGTGGACGTTCTGGCCCCTCATGCGGACGTCGTCGTGCGCTATCAGGGGGGCAACAACGCGGGTCACACCGTCGTGGTGGGGAAGGACAAGTTCGTGCTCCAGTCTATCCCCTCGGGCATCCTGCACCCGGGCCGGCGCTGCGTGATCGGCTGCGGCGTCGTGATCGATCCGGCCTCGCTGATCGAGGAGATGGAGTCGCTGGTCCAGCGCGGCGTCTCGCTGGACGGCAACCTCTACATCTCCAAGAACGCGCACCTGATCATGCCCTACCATCCCGCGCTCGACCGCGCCAGCGAGTCCAAGGCCGGACGGCGCCGCATCGGCACCACGGGCAAGGGTGTCGGGCCCGCGTACGCCGACAAGGCGGCGCGGGTCGGCATCCGGATGGCCGACCTGCTCGACGAGCGGCTCTTCCGCGAAAAGCTGGAAGCCAACGTGTTCCAGAAGAACCGGCTGCTGCGCGAGATCTACGACACCGAGACCTTCACCGTGGACGCGATCCTGCACCAGTATCTGCGCTACGCCGGGTGGCTGGCGCCGTACATCACCGACACGGCGCTGCTGCTCTCGCGCTGGATCGACGCCGGCCACTCCGTGCTCTTCGAGGGCGCCCAGGGCACCATGCTGGATATCGACCACGGGACGTACCCGTTCATCACCTCGTCCAGCACGACGGCGGGCGGCGCCTCGACCGGCACTGGCGTGCCCCCCACCAAGATCAACGGGGTGCTGGGCATCACGAAGGCCTACTGCACGCGTGTGGGCGGCGGGCCATTCCCGACCGAGCTGCACGGAGACATGGCCGAGGCCTTGCGCCGGCGCGGCAACGAGTTCGGCGCCGTCACCGGGCGCCCGCGCCGCTGCGGCTGGGCGGACGCCGTGGCGCTGCGCTACGCGGTCCGGATCAACGGCTTCGACACCCTCGCGGTGACGAAGATCGACGTGCTGGATGCCTGCGAGACGGTGAAGGTCTGTGTCGGCTACCGCTACCGCGACGAGCTCCTCACCGATTTTCCCGAGGAGGAGCGCATTTGGCACGAGGCCGAGGCCGTCTACGAGGAGCTGTCCGGCTGGCAGAGCCCGACGCACGGAATGCGGGAGTACGCCGACTTGCCGACCAAGGCGCGGGAGTACCTGGAGCGCCTCTCGGAGCTGGTCGGGGTGCCGTTTTCCCTCATCTCGACCGGCGCCGTCCGGGATGAGACAATTCTGGTGTCGGACTCGGTGCTCGCGCGCTGGTTTCCCGGTCTCCGCAGCGCCTTCCCGGCCCGCTGAGGGCCGCGCCGACCACCGGCTCCGGCTGTCCGCGAGGCAGATATGACACTCAAAATCCTGATCGCCGACGATGAAGCCGCCGCCCGCAAGGGACTGGCGACCCTCCTGACAGGCTGGGGGTACGAGGTCGAGGAAGCCTCCGACGGCGAAGAGGCCGCCCGGAAGGCCGCCGCGACTCTCCCGGCGGTCGTGATCTCGGATCTCGTGATGCCCAGGCTCGACGGGCTCGGGCTCCTCAAGGCGCTGCAGCAGGAGCTGCCCTTCACCAGCGTCATCCTGCTCACAGGGCAGGGGAGCATCGACACCGCCGTCGCGGCGATGAAGGAGGGCGCCTACGATTATCTGACCAAGCCCGTGGACGCCACGCGGCTCAAGCTACTCATCCCCAAGGCCGCCGAGAAGGGCGCGGCGCTGCGCGAGGTCGTGCTCCTGCGCCGGCGCGTCCGTCAGGTCTGGGGTCTGGGCAAGCTGGTCGGGACCAGCCCGGCCATGCAGGAGGTCTACCGGCTGATCGAGATGGCCGCGCCCACGCCGGCCCCGGTGCTGATCTCGGGCGAGAGCGGCACCGGCAAGGAGCTGGTGGCGCGCACCCTCCACGAGCTCTCGCCTCGCGCAGCCGGCCCCTTCGTGGCGGTCAACTGCGCTGCCATCCCGGAGACCCTGCTCGAGAGTGAGATCTTCGGCCACGAGAAGGGCGCCTTCACGGGCGCCGTCGAGCGGCGGCCGGGCTGCTTCGAGCTCGCCGATCAGGGGACGCTCTTCCTCGACGAGATCGCCGAGATGGCGCCCGGCACGCAGGCCAAATTCCTCCGCATCCTGCAGGACGGAACGGTGCGGCGCCTCGGCGGCAAGAACGAGATGACGGTGGACGTGCGCGTCCTGGCGGCGACGAACAAGGATCCGGTCAAGGCGCTGCGGGACGGAAGCTTCCGCGAGGACCTCTACTACCGGCTGAACGTGGTGAGCCTGCCCATCCCGCCGCTGCGCGAGCGCCGCGAGGACATCCCGGTGCTCATCGAGGCCTTCATCGAAGAGTTCAACGCGAAGTACGACAAGCACATCCGCTCGGTGGACGAGGGCGTGCTCAAGACGCTCAGCAGCCAGCCGTGGCAGGGAAACGTCCGCGAGCTCCGAAACATCCTGGAACGGGCAGCCATCGGCTGTGACGGCGACCTGATCACAGCCAAGCACCTGCCGGCTGAGCCCGCGCCCACCGTCGAGGTCGAGCCCCTGGAGGGAGCCGACACCGTCACGTTTCGCGTGGGCACCAGTCTCGACGATGCGGAAAAGGGGCTCATCCTCAAGACGCTGGCCTGCAACGGCAACAACAAGACGCGCGCGGCGGAGATTCTCGGCATCAGCCTCAAGACGCTGCACAACAAGTTGAAGGCCTACGGCGCCTAGGGCCGTGACAACCCGCGTCGCGCGACTGGCGTCATCCCCCGACTTGGCCCGTCACCCTCGATCTTCGCTGGCCCGGCGCTCGGGCCTGTGGCAGGCTCCCTAGCATGCGCTTCGGATTCCGCAGCAAGGAAACCCTCGCCATCAGCCTCCTCACGCTGCTCGTGGTGGCGACCACCACGGCTGTCCACCTCTCCCAGCTGACCCGCGTCGTCGTCGAGGAGGCCGCGCGTCAGGCCAGGCTCGTCGCCCAGCAGATCTACGCTCAGTCGGGCCAGGCGCTCGAGCGCTCGCCGGGGCGCGATCCCCGGGACGTCCTGCGCCGGGATCGCGACCTCCGCAGCCTCCTCGACGCCAGCGTGGGCTACTCGCCCCACCTGCTGTACGCCCTCATCACGGACCGGACGGGCAAGATCCTGCTGCACACCGAGCGTCAGCGCGAAGGGGTCTCCAGCCCCGCACGCCGGTCGCTCGACGAGCTGCTGGAGCTGGACCCGCTGAGCCGGCTGCTGGCGCTCTACGGCGGCGGGGAGACCTACGAGGCCGTGCTGTCGATCAAGCTCAACGACCAGCCCTTCGGCAGCATTCGGCTCGGCGTGTCCGCGACGCTGCTCAGACGGGAGCTCAACGGCGCGCTCCGGCAGACCCTGGCCCTGGCCGGCCTCGCGCTGGCGCTGGCGTGGGTGGCCGCCATGGCGCTGGCCCGGCTCGTCCTGCGCCCCATCCGGGCCCTCACCGCCGAGCTGGACCGCCTGCGCCGCGGCGAGTTCGACGTGGGCGGCGGCGTCATCGGGGGCGGCGACGAGTTCCAGGAGCTCGCCTCCCAGCTGCAAGGGCTGGGCCGGGAGCTGCAGGCGGACCGGATGGCGACGCTGAGCGAGAAGGCCCGTCTCCAGCACGTGGTCAATCAGCTGGAGGACGGCGTCATCTTCCTCAACGCCGAGCGCCGGGTGCTCTTCTTCAACCACGCCGCTGAGTCGCTCGTGGGACGGCCGCTCGAGCAAGTGGTGGGGACGCCCCTCGGCGAGCTGCTGGCCGCCGACCACCCCATTCGCCCGCTCGTGGACCAGGCCTTCGCCGCCGGCGGAGGCGCCCGCAACGCCACCCTCGTCCTGCCCCTCGACGGACGTTCGAAGGAATTCCTCGTCTCCGTTGTCTTCATGCGGGACGCCAACCGGGTGATGGGCGCGGCGATCCTGCTGAAGGACCTGGAGTCCGTCAAGACCGTCCAGTCCCTCGTGAGCTATTCGGCCAAGCTCGCGGCGCTCGGCCGGCTCACCTCCGGCGTCGCCCACGAGGTGAAGAACCCGCTGAACGCCATGATGATCCACCTCGAGGTCCTCAAGGAGCGGCTGGACGACCCCAACCCCGAAGTGCAGCAGAGTCTCGAGGTCATCGGCAGCGAGATCCGGCGGCTGGATCGCGTGGTCCAGGGCTTCCTGCGCTTCATGCGGCCCCAGGAGCTGGTGATCAAGCCGGTCGATCTCAACGGGCTGCTCCAAAGCCTGGGGGCGCTGGTCGAGGCCGAGTGGCAATCGCAGGGAGTTCGGATGGTCTTCGACCTCGACGGGGCTCTGCCGCCGGTGGGCGCCGACGAGGAGCTGCTGCGGCAGGCCTTCCTCAACATCCTGCAAAACGCCGGTCAGGCGATGCCCCACGGCGGCACCGTGACGCTCAGAACGGCGCGCGAGGGCCGCGACAGCGCCCGCGTCGAGATCGCCGACGAGGGCGTAGGCATCCCGCCTGAGGATCTGGACAAGGTCTTCAAGCTCTATTACACGACCAAGCCCGACGGCAGCGGCATCGGCCTGTCCGTCGTCTACCGGATCGTGCAGCTTCATGACGGGACCATCGACGTGCAGTCCCAGCCGGGGCGAGGGACCGTGGTTACCGTGCGGCTCCCGCTGAGGTAAGCGGGTGCGGGCGCTCGCGTTGGCACTCGTGGTGGCGCTGGCGATCTCCGGCTGCGCCAAGCTCAAGGCGATCTTCACCGGTTCCCCGGAGCCACCCCCGGCGCCGGTGGAGCCGACGCCCCCGCCGCCGCCGGCCGTCTTGTCGCCTCAGGTGGGGTCGGAGGTAGAGCGGCGTCTTCAGCGCGACGCTCAGGACCGGATCGATCGGACGGAGCGCTTGCTGAGCCAGGTCGATCCGAAGCGGCTGGGCGGACAGCGGCAGGAGAGTTATCAAACGATCCAGAGCTTCCTGAGCAAGGCCAAGGAAGCCCTCTACGCCCGCGATATGCAGCGTGCGATGACCCTGGCCGACAAGGCCTTTCTCCTCGCCAACGAGCTGACCAAGGGCTCCCGCTGAGCGTCGTGTAAGGCTTTCCGTCAAGGGGGGTAACTCTTACCCGCGCCCCAGTCCCCCGAGGGCCGTGACTCTTTCCTAACATCCTGAATCTCAGGGATTTCTGACTCTCTGTCGCATGGCACAAGGGTTGCGAGTGTCAAGGCAGGTTTACAACTCGCCTGACATGGAGGGAGCCATGCGAGACCGGGTGACTCTGGGTTCACTCCTTGCGATGACCGCTCTGCTCCTGACCGCGTGCGTCGTCGAGCCTCCCGCAGGCACACCGCCCCCGCCCCTGGTCGGCATCTTGTCTGGGGACACGCCCGCCACCAAGTACGGCGCGACGGGCCGGGACGTGCTCGACAACCCGGCGATCCAGGACAAGGTCCGGGCGCTGTTCGGGGCTGACTGGAGACCTGCGGCGGAGGGCGGCGGCAAGCTGTCCGCCGGTGCCGCCGCGTTCTTCGGAATCACCTCCCCGCCGCAGGCGGTGCGCATGAGCGGGACCAACTACATCGCGGTGACGGGCTGCATCACCGGCGCCTGCGCGAGCCACCGCGGGCTCGTGCTGATCCGCGAGGACGGCGAGCTACTGCTGGCGCGCGTGGACGAGGGCGGGTACTCGCACTACTACGCCTTCGGTCTGCCGGGCGAGCGCGCCGCGACCGGGCCGGCGGTCGTCGACGCCGCGTGGCGCGCGCTGCAGCGCACCGCCTCGTGGCGACTTGCCAATCGTTGACCCCATGGAGCGCACACGGTATGATGCTCGATGCCTGCCGCGTCCCGTTCTCATCGCTGATGGGTCGGCCGTGATGATGCTGAGCGCCCTGCTCGTTCCGTCAGTCTCGACGGCCTCCCGCGCCGTCAGGGCTTTCCGTATGCGGAGGCGTCCCCGTGGCTAACGATCTCCAGCGCATCCTTGGATGGCTGACCGATTGGATCATCGGTGGGGGCGGCTTGCTGTTGATGACCGACTACGACGGCACTCTGACGCCGATCGTCTCCGACCCCGACGACGCGGCGCTCGACCCCGAGGTGCGCGCGCATCTGGGGAGGCTAGTGCGCTCGGCGCAAGTGCGCGTGGCGATCATCTCCGGTCGGGACCTGGCCGATGTCAGGCGTCGTGTCGGACTGTCGGACGTCGTCTATGCCGGGTGCCACGGCCTCGAGATCGAGGGACCGGACTTCAGCTTCAGCCACCCCGAAGCCGAAGCCCAGGAAGAGCTGGTGCGCACCGTCGCCGAGTCGCTCAGCCAGCGCGCGCCCTCCGTCGAAGGGATGCGTGTCGAGCCCAAGCGGCTGGCGGTGGCCGTGCACTATCGGGACGTCGCCGCCGAAGAGATGCGCCGCGTGGAGATCGAGCTCGCCCGCGCCATCCGGCGGCCGGGGAGTCGGCTCAAGATCTTCCACGGCACCAAGGTCATCGAGATCCTCCCGCAGGTGGGGTGGAACAAGGGCCACTGCGCCCTCTGGGTCCGCGACCGGTTGATGCGGGAGCTCGCCTCACCGACCATGGTGTTCTACATGGGCGACGACTGGACGGACGAGCTCACCTTCGACGCCCTGTCGGGCCAGGCCATCACGGTGCGCGTCGGACCCGGGGACGTGCCGTCCAAGGCGGACTATCGGCTCGAGAGCGTGGCCGAAGCCCAGGCGCTGCTGGCGGCCCTGTCCGACACCGTCTCGATGCGAAGCGGCCGATGAGGTTCACGCTCAGGCTCGTGGCGGCGATCTGGCTGGCGACGCTGGCCGTGGTGGCGGGCTTCACCTATCTCCAGGTCCTCGAAGAGCGCCACCGACTCACCCAGGATCTGGAGCGTCGAGCCGTGCTGCTGGGCGAGGGCCTCAAGGAGGCCGTGGAGCCGGCGCTGGCGCGCGGGTCGCGCGGGGCGCTCGAGCGGCTGCTCAAGAAGTTCGCCCGGCCCGAGCAGGGCCTCGCCGTGTACGACAAGGTCGCCACGCCGGTGGCCGCCACGGCGGAGATCACCACGACGCTGCCCGAGCCCGTTCCTCAGGTGACGGCGGCGCTGGCCTCGGGCACGGTCCAGCAGGGGGTCGTGCGGGCAGGGGGCCGACGGATTTTCGTCTACGCCAGCCCCATGGTGCGGGACGACCGGCCCGTGGGCGCGCTGGTCATCTTCCTCGACGCCTCCCCGGTGGCCCGGGCCGAGTGGCTGATCTGGCGTCAGAACCTCATCCACCTTCTGGCCCTGGGCATCGTCCTGTCCGCGATCGCCGTGCTCGTCGTCCGCATGAGCATCACCCGCCCGCTGGCCCGCATGACGCGCTGGACGCGCGCGCTACGACGGGGGCATCCCATCGAGCCCATCGAGGTCGGGGACCCGAGCCTGTTCGGCCCCATCACCCGCGAAGTCTCGGTGCTGGCCAAGAGCCTGCAGCGCGCGCGGGCGGTGGCCGAGGAGGAGGCGGCGCTGCGGCTCATGGGTCAGAGCCTCTGGACCGAGGAGCGCCTGAAGCAGTTCGTCAAGCTCCGGCTGGGCGAGCAGCCGCTGATCGTCGTCTCGAACCGTGAGCCGCTTCGGCACGTGTGGAGGGACGGCCGGGTCCGCGCCGAAGTTCCCGCCAGCGGCCTCGTCACGGCCATGGATCCGGTGATGCGGGCGTGTGGCGGCGTGTGGGTGGCCCAGGGCAGCGGTGACGCCGACCGCGAGACCGCCGATCCCCGCGGCCGACTCCGCGTTCCCCCGGACGATCCGCGCTACGTGCTGCGACGCGTGTGGCTGTCCAAGGAGGAGGAGGACGGCTACTACTACGGCTTCGCCAACGAGGGGCTCTGGCCGCTCTGCCACATCGTGCACACGCGACCGCAGTTCCGCCCCGACGACTGGGGGCACTACCGGGCGGTGAACGAGAAGTTCGCGGTCGCGGTGCTGGAGGAGATCGCGGGAACCGACGCGCCCCTGATCCTGATCCAGGACTACCATTTCGCGCTCATGCCCGCGCTCATCAAGCGCGAGCGCCCCGACGCCCGCACGGCCATCTTCTGGCACATCCCCTGGCCGAACTTCGAGGCCTTCGGCATCTGCCCCTGGCAGCACGAGCTCTTGCAGGGGATGCTCGGGGCGGACCTGATCGGCTTCCACACCCAGTACTACTGCAACAACTTCCTGGAGACGGTGGAGCGCACGATCGAGGCCCGGCTCGACTGGGAGCATTTCTCGGTCACGCGCGGGCAGCACACCACGTACGTCAAGCCCTTCCCGATCAGCGTGGCGCCGGACTTCGTCGAGAACCCGCCCAAGCTCGGCCGCCAGGCGCTGCTGGACCAGCTGGGGCTGTCAGCGGTGGAATTCCTCGGGGTGGGCGTCGAGCGGCTCGACTACACCAAGGGCCTGCCGGAGCGCTTCCGCGGGCTCGGGCGATTCTTCGAGCGCTTCCCCGAATATCGGGAGCGGCTCGTCTTCGTCCAGCTGGCCGCTCCCAGCCGCAGCACGATCCCGCGGTACCAGCAGCTCGAGGCCGAGGTGGAGGCGACGGTGCGCGAGATCAACACCGCCTTCCAGACCGCCCGGTGGCGGCCCATCGTCTACGTCAAGCGCCATCACGAGCACCGCGAGATCTGGCCGTTCTACCGCCACGCGGACTTCTGCATGGTGACGTCGCTGCACGACGGCATGAATCTCGTCGCCAAGGAGTTCATCTCGGTGCGTGACGACGACGAGGGCGCCCTGATCCTCAGTCAGTTCACCGGGGCCTCGTCGGAGCTGCGGGACGCCCTGCTGGTCAATCCCTATGACCTGGACGGCGTCGCCGAGGCCATCCGCCACGCGGTGTCCATGCCCCCCGAGGAGCGCCGCGCGCGCATGGCCCGGATGCGCGCGGCCGTGCGCGAGCACAACATCTACCGCTGGGCCGGCCTGCTGCTCAGCGAGCTGTCGCGGATCCCCGAGGAGGTCCCTGTCGCCGTCCCAACGCCCTGACCCACGAGGAGGGTGAGCGATGAAAAAGCTCCGCGACATCATGCGGTCGGGATTCCTCTTCATGGTGCAGCGCGACGCCATGGTGACCGAGGCCGTGCGGGTCATGGCGGCCCACAATGTCGGGATCGTCACGGTGCTGGACGGGGACCGGCTGGCGGGCGTGTTCTCGGAGCGGGACGTCGTCAAGCGAGTCGTGGACCGCGGCCTGGATCCGGCGCGCACGCCGGTCGCCGAGGTCATGACCACCGAGCTCGTCGTGGCGGATCCCGATGAGGACTACCAGTCGGCCATCCACAAGATGGACCAGGCCAACATCCGCCACCTGCTGGTCGTCAAAGACGGGCAGATGCTGTCCATGATCTCCATCCGGGATCTCATCCGAGTGGACATGCACGATAAGGGTGAGGAGTTGCGCTACCTGCGGGAGTACCTCTACCAGGTGCCGCCCGAGATTCCGGTGTCGCGCACGCGCGTCTGAGGAGGGAGCGGCGGGTGAGGGTGACGAGCATTCGCCCCGCCCTCACCCCAACCCTCTCCCTCCCGCGGAGGGAGAGGGGGCAGAGGCCCTCGAAGGCTAGTCCTGGTCTACCAGCAGCGTGACGGTCACCCGCCGCTTCTTCCCATCGGGTTGTCCGCGATCGGCGATGGGGCCGAACCCGATGGAATGGATTCGCGACAGCTGGATCCCGTTCTGGGCGAGGTGCCGGCGGACGGCCTCGATGCGACGCCGGCTGAGCTGGTAGTTGTACTCGAGGGCGCCCTTCGGATCGGTGTACCCCTCGAGCGCCACGATCAGAGCCGGGTTGGCTTTGAGCTCCTTGACCAAGCCCAACAGCGCGGTCTGCGCGCCGTCCGAGAGATCGGACTGGTCGAAGCCGAAGTAGACATCCATGCTCTCCACGACTTTCTGGTTGTGCCGGTTGGCCCAGAGGCGCGTGAGTCGCTGGTCCACGCCCTGGGCCCGTTCGAAGGCCGAGTCGGCGCGGCCGCGGGCTTCGCCGACCTGCCCGCGCACTTCCCCGACCTGCCCGCGCACCTCCCCGACCTGGGTGGAGACGCCTTCGATCCGCTGGTTGCCCTCGCTCAGCCGCCCCTCGACCTGCCCGAAGCGCTGATCGGTCTCAGCCTGTCGCTTTGTGAAGAGGTCACGCACCCAGTCCTTCGTGGCGCAGCCCGAGCTGAGCAGCAGCACGGCCGGCAGCAGAGCGATTCCCATCGCCATCCGTCGCATAGACGTCCTCCTTGTCGATATGGGCCACCCTCTGGAGCCGAATCGGCCGTGAAGGCGTGCAACAAGCGGGCCAGCGGCGGAGCTGGGCGGCTCGACGGGACGGCGCGGGTTTCGCAGGCGACGCGTTGGTCTTGGGGCTGCCGGGAGCGCTGAAGACGCGTAATCCTTACACGATCACCGTGTAAGGCTTACCGCCCGTTGACTCTCCCCGGGGCAGAGTCGGTGGCGTGACGTCCGCCCGTCACTCTCGCAGCGCCCCCCCGAGCACCCCGCGGAGGAGATAGCGCTGGAGACCCACCACGATGAGGATAGGCGGCAGGCTCGCCAGGACCGACGCTGCCGCGATGTCGCCCCAGGGCACCTCGAAGACTCCGGGGAAGAGGGCCAGCGCGACCGGGACGGTGCGGCTGGCCTCGGTGGCGCTGAACGTGTAAGCGAAGAGGAACTCGTTCCAGCTCATGAGGAACGTCAGCAGCGCCGCGGAGGCCATCGCCGGCGCGGTCAGCGGCAGCATGATCCAGCGCAGCGTCTGGAGCCGGCTCGCCCCGTCCAGCGCCGCGGCCTCCTCGATCGCATCCGGAACTTCGCGCAGGAATCCCGCGAGGAGCCAGATGACCAGGGGCAGCGCGAACGAGGTGTTCGCGAGGACGAGCGCCGTCCACGTATCGCGCAGCGCCAAGGCCCGCATCAGCAGGAAGAGCGGGCTCACGGTCGCGATCTGCGGGAAGGCCGTGCTCGCGACGATGCCGAGCATGAGCGCGCCCCTGCCCGGCACCGGCAGCCGCGCCAGCGCGTAGGCGGCGAGCGCCCCCAGCGCGACCGCGATCGCGGTGGTGAGCGCCGCGATGCCCAGGCTGTTGACGATCGCCCGCGGCATCACGCTCTTGGCCCAGACGGCGCCGTAATGCGCGAGGGTCAGCCGCTCCGGAATCAGGGGCGGCAACGTGAGCAGCTCGGCGTCCGGCTTGAACGAGGTCAGGACCTGCCAGAAGAAGGGCACGGCGTACAGCGCCAGCGCCGTGAGCACCAGGATGTCACGCGCCCGCCGTCCGGCCCTCACGCCTGCGCCTCGGTGCGGTTGACCGCGCGCAGGTAGCACCACGCGGTGACCATGACCAGGAGGAACACGGCGACCGAGACGGAGGAGCCATAGCCCAGCTGCATCGTCTGGAACAGCGTGCGGTAGGCGTAGACCGTGAGGGTCTCGGTGGTTCCCGCGGGGCCGCCCCCGGTGAGCACGAACATCAGGTCGAAGGCTCGCAGCGCGTCCAGCGTCCGGAACAACAGCGCGATCAGCAGCACGCCGCGCAGCAGCGGCAGCGTGATGCGCGTGAGCGTCGCGAAGCGGCCGGCGCCGTCCACCTGTGCCGCCTCGTAGACGTCCGGCGGGATTCCCAGCAGGCGCGCGTAGCAGAGGAGGGCGACGAACGGCATGGTCCGCCACACGTCGGCCAGGATGAGGCCGGGCAGCGCCAGCGCGGGGTCGCCGAGCCAGTTGAGCGGCCGGCCGCCGAGGAGCACGTTCACGAGGCCGGCCGAGGGATGATAGAGCCACTCGAACAGCTTGGCGGTCACCACCGAGGGCAGCGCCCACGGCAAAAGCAGCAGCGACAGCGCCAGGCGCCGTCCCGTGCCCTGGCGCTGGAGGGCCAGCGCCACCGCGAGCCCCAGCACCAGCTCGA
>DASSSH010000320.1:0-12677 GCA_035708525.1 Candidatus Methylomirabilota bacterium | reverse complement strand
GCTCGCCTGTACGCCGGCGCTCGCTCGGGCGGGCCTCGCGCGACCCCCCATCCCCCGCGGGGGCTCGGGCGAGGGCAGTCGGCCCGCGATCGCGCGCTCGCCCCGCCCTGCGCTTCGCACGGCGACACGGCTCGCCATACGGCGCTCTTGGCGCCCCCGCGCCCTCGGCGTTACCGAATCTCGAGACAGTCGTTAGCCGACACACGGGAAACGGCATGAATCGCATCGCGGCCGAGCTCCAGCAGCGGCTCGAGGGGCGCACCGCTACCCTGGGCGTCATCGGGCTGGGCTACGTCGGCCTGCCGCTCGCGGTCGCCTTTGCGAAGTGCGGGTTCCAGGTGCTCGGGGTCGAAGTCGACGCCCGCCGCGCCGAGCAGATCGCCGCCGGCACGAGCCCGATCGAGGATGTGCCGAGCGCGGAGGTGGCCGCCCTCGTCAACGCCAAGCGCCTCGTCGTCAAGCCCACCGTGGACCCGCTCGGCGAAGCCGACGCGATCGTCATCTGCGTGCCGACGCCGCTGGGAAAGTCCAAGGAGCCGGACATCTCCTTCATCGTGTCCGCGGCGGACGCGGTGGCCCGGATCCTCCGGCCGGGCCAGCTCGTCGTGCTGGAGTCGACGACCTTCCCCGGTACGACGGAAGAGGTGCTGCTGCCCCGCTTCAGCGGCGCCGGCATGGCCGTCGGCGAGCAGTTCTTCCTCGCCTTCTCGCCCGAGCGCATCGACCCGGGCAATCGCGTGTACGGCCTGGCGCGCATCCCCAAGGTCGTCGGCGGCGTCACCGCGGCCTGCCGTGAGCTGGCCCAGGCGCTGTACGGCCAGATCATCGAGCGCGTCGTGCCGGTCTCCTCCCCGCAGGTTGCCGAGATGGTGAAGCTCTTCGAGAACATCTTCCGCAGCGTCAACATCGCGCTGGTCAACGAGCTGGCGATCATGTGCCGGCGGCTCGGACTGAGCGTGTGGGAGGTCATCGCCGCCGCCTCGACCAAGCCGTTCGGTTTCATGCCGTTCTACCCTGGGCCCGGCATCGGCGGCCACTGCCTGCCGAGCGACCCGTACTACCTCGCCTGGAAGGCGCGGCTGGCGGGCTACGAGGCCAAGTTCATCGCCTTCGCCGACGAGATCAACCGCGCGATGCCCGCCTACATCGTCCAGCTCGCGGCGGACGCGCTCAACGAGCGGTCGAAGCCCCTGAAGGGCTCACGCATCCTGGTGCTGGGCGTCGCGTACAAGGCCGGCGTCGGAGACGTGCGCGACTCGCCGGCGCTGGAGATCATCGACGCGCTCTCGATGCGGGGCGCCCGCGTCGAGTACGCTGACCCCCACGTGCCAGTCTTGGAGGTCGGCAGCCACCGGCTCGAGCCCGTCCCATGGGAGCGCGCCGAGCTGGACCGCTACGACCTCGTGCTGGTCCTGACGGCCCATCCGGAGTTCGATGCCCGCCGGCTCGTCGCCGAGGCGCGGCTCGTGCTCGACACCCGCGACTTCACCGGCCCACTGGGCCCCCACTCCCACGTCATCCCGTTGTAGCCGGCCGGACCCCGCGTGAAGACGCTCAGCGCAGTCATCGCGTCGCTGCGGCCCCGCCAGTGGGTGAAGAACCTCTTCGTCTTCGCCGGCCTCGTCTTCTCCCAGAACCTGTTCACGCCCCTAGCCTGGCGCGCGCTCGCCGCCTTCGTGATCTTCTGCGGCCTCTCCGGCGCCGTCTACCTGTTCAACGACGTGGCCGACATCGCCAAGGACCGCCGCCACCCGCTCAAGCGCCACCGGCCCATCGCCTCGGGCGCCCTCCCGGCGCGCGCGGCGCTGGCCGTGGGCGGCGCCCTGCTCGTCGTGAGCCTTGCCGGCGCCTTCATGCTCTCGGCGCGCTTCGCCCTGGTCGCGCTGGGCTACGGCGCGCTGCTCACCGCGTATTCCGCGTGGCTCAAGCACGTGGTGATCGTGGATGTCCTCGTCGTGGCGGTGGGCTTCGTGCTGCGCGCCGTCGCCGGTGCCGTCGCCGTGGACGTGGAGATCTCGGGGTGGCTGCTCATCTGCACGGTGCTCATCGCGCTCTTCCTCGCCCTCGGCAAGCGCCGCCACGAGTTCCGGACGCTCCGCGGCGAGGCCGCCGCGCACCGGCCGATCCTGGCCGAGTACAGCGAGGGCTTCCTGGACCAGATGGTGGCCGTCGTCACGGCGTCGACGGTGACGGCCTACGCGCTCTATACGATGTCCCCCGAGACGATCGCCAAGTTCCACACGCGGCTGCTCCCGCTCACGCTGCCGTTCGTGCTCTACGGCATCTTCCGGTATCTCTACCTGCTCTACCGCCGCGAGCAGGGCGGCAATCCTTCGGATCTCCTGCTGAACGACCGCGCCCTGCTGCTGAACACCCTGCTCTGGATCGTCGCGCTGATCGTCATCATCTACGGGCCGTCGCTGAGCGCCGGCTCGTGGCCGGCATGGGCCCGCTGAGCGGCGCCGCGCCGCTCGAGGCCGTCACCCGGCTCGAGCCCGTGGGCGGGTGGGGGCGCCATCCGGTCCGGCCGGGGCGCGTCGGCCGCCCCGAGCGCCTGGCGCTTCCCGCGGGCGACGCACCCGTCCTGGCGCGAGGACTGGGGCGGGCCTACGGCGACGCGGCGGTGCCGGCCGCGCCCGGGGGGCTCGTGATCGAGACCACGCGGGCGGATCGGATCCTGGCCTTCGATCCCGCGGTGGGCCGACTCACCTGCGAGGCCGGGCTGAGCCTGGCCGAGCTGCTGCGTGTCTTCGTGCCGCGAGGCTGGTTCCCGCCGGTGACGCCGGGGACCAAGTTCGTCACGGTCGGCGCCTGCGTCGCCTGCGATGTCCACGGCAAGAACCATCACCGCGATGGCTCGTTCGGCGCCTTCGTCGACCGCCTGAAGCTGCTCACCGCCGACGGCCGGGAGGTGGAGTGCGGCCCGTCGACGGAGCGCGACCTCTTCCTGGCCACGGTGGGAGGGATGGGGCTGACCGGCTTGATCGTCGAGGTGAGCCTGCGGCTCAGGCGGATCGAGACGCCGTGGATCGCCCTCGAGACCGAGGGCGTGGGCGGGCTCGACGCCATGCTCGACGGATTGCGCCGCGTCGGCGACTGGCCGTACACCGTGGGCTGGATCGACGGCTTCGCGCGCGGCGCCGGCCTCGGGCGAGGCATCCTCATGCGCGGCCGCCACGCCTCTCGCGAGGAGGCGGGCGCGCGCACGGTGGCCGCGCATCGTCGGCTCCGTGTCCCCGTGGATGCGCCGGAGTGGCTGCTCAACCCCTGGCTCATGCGCGGCTTCAACCGCGCCTACTACTGGACGCACGGCGCCCGTCCGCGGCGGCGACTCGTCTTGTATGACGAGTTCTTCTACCCCCTCGATGCTGTCACCGGCTGGAACCGCCTTTACGGCCCCCGCGGCTTCCTGCAGTTCCAGTGCGTGCTGCCGCGGGCCGCCGGCGCCGCACCGCTGGCCGCGCTCCTGGACCGTCTCGCGGCCGCCGGCGCGGCCTCCTTCCTGGCCGTGATCAAGGACTGCGGCCCGGCCGCCGAGGCGTATCTGTCCTTCCCGATGGAGGGCATGACCTTGGCGCTGGATCTTCCCTACCGCGGCGCGCCCACCGAGGCGCTGATTCATGGGCTCAACGCTCTCGTGATCGCCGCGGGCGGACGCATCTACCTCGCCAAGGACGCGGTCACGCGCGCCGAAGACTTCGCCCTCATGGTGCCGCGGCTCGCCGACTGGAAGGCCGTGCGGGATGCCTGGGATCCGGCGCGGCGCTTCCGCTCGGCCCAATCCGTTCGGCTCTTCGGCGATCTGGCGTGAAGGTCGCCTTCGTCGGCGCCACGCGAGGGATGGGGCGGGCCCTGGCGCGGCGGATGGCCGCGCGCGGCGACGCGCTCTGTCTGCTCGGGCGTGACCCGGATGAGCTCCGGGCCTCGGCGCGAGATCTGGAGGCCCGCGGCGCCGCCCCGCCCGTGACGACGGCCACGCTCGATCTCTCGCTGCCTGCCGGCTTCGCCGACGCCCTCGAGCAGGCCGACCGGGCCCTGGGCGGCTTCGACACCCTCGTGGTGACTGGCGGCCTCTTCAGTCCCCAGGACGAGCTGGCGACGGATCCGGTGCGGCTCGAGCGGCTCTTGCACGTTAACTTCACGGGCACGGCCGTGCTCTGTCAGATGGGGGCCGAGCAGCTGGCGCGACGGGGCGGGGGCACCATCTGCGCGTTCAGCTCGGTGGCGGGCGATCGCGCGCGGCGGAGCAACTATCTCTACGGCGCTTCCAAAGCCGGATTGTCCGCCTTCCTCGAAGGATTGGGGCACGCGTATGCCGGCCGGCGAGTGCGGGTGGTCTGTGTCAAGCCGGGCTTCGTGAGGACGGACATGACGGCCGGGCTGCCCGAGCCGCCGTTCACGGGCGAGCCGGACGCCGTGGCGGCGACCGTGCTCCGCGCGATGGACCGGGGCCGTCCGGTGGTCTACGCCCCGAGCATGTGGCGCGGGATCATGTGGGTCATCCGCCTGCTCCCCCGGACGGCGATGCGGCGGCTGAAGTTCTAGGGCCGGACGGTTTCCTCACCGCTTCGCGAGGATGGAGTAGGGGCCGAAGCGCGCGATCTCGCGGAAGGCCTCGCGGATCTGGGCATCGACGAGCGGCGCGCCGCTGCCCTCGCCGCTGGCCTCGGGTCTCCGCGGATCAGCGACCCCAGCGTAGAGGACCGCGTAGCGGACGGCGGGCCTCTTGAGAGCCGCGATGATCTCCTCTTGGATTGCCACCGGCGTCGCTGCTCCGGAGAGCAGCTCGTGGAAGCGCGTGGCCGGCGGCCGGTCGGCGAGGAAGTAGAAGCTCGTGTCGTTCTGCGGGATCGGATGATGGCGCCAGGCGCCCACGAAGATCGGCTCGCCCGGCGCCGTCCGGCGGCGCACGAAGTCGAGCGCCTCGCGCTGGCTCGCCTCGAGCTCCACGCAGCCCGAACGCCCGAACGGCGCGGCGCAGACGGGCGGGCGGAACTTGAGTGTCCCGACGGCCCAGCGGCTCAGCGGAACGCCGACCCAAAGAAAGCCCAGGGCCAGCGCGGCCAGCCCCGCGGCGAGCGACGCGGCGCCGAGGCGCCGAGAAGTCAGCGATCGCCAGAGCCCGCGGGTCACCAGGATCGCGGCGGGTACGAAGGTGGCCGCGGCATGGATCGGGTCGAATCGGTAGGAGGCATAGCCGAAAAGCGCGAGCCCCATGAGGGTCAGGTAGACGAGGGCCCAGCTCTCGCGCCCCTCCAGGGCCGCGCGGCCCTCACGCCGGAGGGAGCGCGCGAGACTCCCCGCCGTCCACAGGTAGGCGGCGAGCGGCACGTAGAAGTCGCTCCACGGGCCCCATTCGCGCTCCACGTGCCCCCAGCGCCAGGCGGGCGCGGAGAAGAGCAGGCGAAAGTCGGGGACGGCTCCGGGAGCAGGGACGGTGAGCTCGGGGATCACCACGCTTCGTGGATAGACCACGAGCTCATGCCAGAGCGCCGAGGGACCCACACGCCCGACGAAGAACAGGGTCGGCGGCAGAAGGGCGGCGGCGAGCGCGAGCGCGTAGGGAAGCAGCCGGGACGGGGTTCCGCGGGGTGTCGTCTCGGGCCGCTCGCCGAGCCCGAGCCATCGCCACGCGCCCAGGAGGAGCACGGCGGTCAGCACCGCAAAGCCGCCGATGTCCTGGCGAAAGAGCGTCGCGACTCCCGCGAGCGCTCCAGCCGCGATCAGCAGGCCGCGCCGGGCATCCGGGAACGCGGCGAGCAGGCAGGTGCCGCTCAGCAGCGCGAAGGCGAGGGCTGGGAGCATGGCGAAGCCATGAAAGCCCGCTGCGCCCAGCCTGAGCATGACGAGGAGCGCGGCCGCCGCGGCGGGCCTGACCGGCATGATCGTCCGGGCCAGGGCGAAGCCACCGGCCACCAGCAGGGTCCGCGCCGCGGCGTCCCACATCCGCTCGACGAAGATCGAATGGCCGACGGCCTCGAAGAGCGCCGCCACGACATAGAACTGCGCGGGCATGTAGTGCAGCTGGAAGTCGCGATACGGAACCTCACCGCGCGCGATCCGCTCGGCGGCGTAGAGAACGAAGCCCTCGTCGTAGATGTTGAGTGGGGAGTTCGAGATCAGGAAAAAGAAGGCGAAGACCGCGACCAGCGCAGCCGCGCTGCGGCCGCGGGACATCAGGGGGCCGGGTGCCCCGCGCGCTCCCGCCACCGGCCGTCCCGGGTCGGCCATTCAGGGCGCTATGTTCCGGCCTTGTCGAGCTTCGCCCAGGTGTCGCGGAGGCCGACGCTGCGGTTGAAGACGAGCCGATCGGGGCGCGAGTCCCTCGAGTCCACGCAGAAGTAGCCCTGGCGCTCGAACTGGAAGGAGGGCTCGGAGGCGCCCCGCAGGGATGGCTCCAGCTTGCAGCCCCGCAGCACCTCCACGGACTTCGGGTTCAGGACCGCTTTGAAGTCAGGGGCCTCGTCAGGCTTGGGGACGCTGAAGAGGTGATCGTAGAGCCGCACCTCGGCATCCACGGCGTGCGCCGCCGAGACCCAGTGGATCGTTCCCTTGACCTTGCGCGCTCTGGCGGCCCCGCCGCGGCTGTCGGGATCGTAGGCGCAGCGGACTTCGGTGATCTCGCCGGTTATGGGGTCCTTCGTCACGCCCGTGCACCGCACGATGTAGGCGTAGCGCAGGCGTACCTCCACACCGGGGGAAAGGCGGAAGTATTTCGGCGGCGGCGCCTCACGGAAATCGTCCTGCTCGATCCAGAGGATGCTGGAGAAGGGCACTCGACGCGTGCCCGCCGATGGGTCCTCCGGGTTGTTGACGGCCTCGACTTCCTCGACCCGACCCTCGGGGTATTTCTCGATCACGAGCCGGAGCGGCCGGAGCACCGCCATGCGTCGGAGCGCGCGCCGGTTCAGGTCTTCGCGCAGACAGTGCTCCAGGAGCGCCATATCCACCAGGTTGTCGGCCTTGGCGATGCCGATGCGCTCGCAGAAACCGCGGATCGCCTCTGGCGTATAGCCGCGGCGCCGCAGGCCGGCGAGGGTCGGCATGCGCGGATCGTCCCAGCCGCTCGCGACGCCGTCCTGGACGAGCGTGAGGAGCTTGCGCTTCGACATCACCGTGTGGCTGAGGTTCAGGCGCGCGAATTCGATCTGCCGCGGATGGTAAACGCCGAGCGCGTCGAGATACCAGTCGTAGAGCGGGCGGTGGTCCTCGTACTCGAGCGTGCAGAGCGAGTGGGTGACGCCTTCGATGGAGTCGGACTGGCCGTGGGCCCAGTCGTACATCGGATAGATGCACCAGCGGTCGCCGGTCCGATGGTGCGACGCTTTGCGAATCCGGTACATGACGGGATCGCGCATGTTGAGGTTCGGGTGGGCCATGTCGATCTTGGCGCGCAGGGTCTTGGCCCCGTCCTCGAACTCGCCGGCGCGCATCCGCCGGAAGAGGTCAAGATTCTCTTCGAGCGAGCGGTTGCGCCACGGGCTCTCCTTGCCCGGTTCGGTCAGGGTGCCGCGGTGCTCCCGGATCTCCTCGGCCGACAGGTCGTCGACATAAGCCTTGCCCGCACGGATCAGTTGCTCGGCCCACTCGTAGAGCTGCTCGAAGTAGTCGCTCGCGTAGTAGAGGTGCTCGCCCCAGTCGAAGCCGAGCCAGCGCACGTCCCGGATGATCGCGTCCACGTACTCCTGGCTCTCCTTGGTCGGGTTGGTGTCGTCGAAGCGCAGGTGACAGCGCCCGCCGAACTCCAGCGCCAGCCCGAAGTCGAGGCAGATGGCCTTGGCGTGGCCGATGTGCAGGTAGCCGTTGGGCTCGGGAGGGAAGCGAGTGACCACGCCGCCGAAGCGGCCCGTCCGGAGGTCCTCCAGGACGGCCTCACGGATGAAGTTCGAGGGTTTGGCCGGCTCGGTCATCGGGCTGATCGTACCACCGGTGTAGTTGGGCAAAGCGGCGGTTCTGGGGACAGGCGCGCGCTACTTCCCCTCGGCGGCTCGATCACCGGGCGGCCCTTGCGAGGCCTGCATGGCTTACGGCATCGAGCGCCTTTCGCGAATAGTTACGGGGGCTTGGGAAGAGGACGTAAGGTCCGGTTCTCGGTTACAATAAAAACCCTATGCGTCAGTCGGTTCGCGTCCGCTTTCCGCCCAGCCCGACGGGCCACCTCCATGTGGGCGGCGCCCGCACCGCGCTCTTCAACTGGCTGTTCGCCCGGCATCACAAGGGCGTGTTCATCCTGCGCATCGAGGACACGGACCGCTCCCGCTCCACCGAGGAGTTCACCCAGTCGATTCTGGACGCCATGTCCTGGCTCGGGCTGGATTGGGACGAAGGACCGCCGGCGCCAGGCTACCGCCAGACCGAGCGCCTCGACATCTACCGCGCCCACGCCGAGCGTCTGCTCGCCGAGGGCAAGGCCTATCGCTGCCGGTGCACGGCCGAGACGCTCGAGGCCCTCCGCAAGGCCGCCGAGCAGCGCAAGGAGACCTTCCGCTATCCCGGGACGTGCCGGGAGGCGAACGTCCCTGCCTCCGAGCCCCACGCGCTCAGGCTCCGGACCTCGCGTGAGGGGCAGACGGTGGTCGATGATGTGGTGCGCGGCACCGTGGTGTTCGAGAACGCGGAGCTCGACGACTGGATCCTGGTGCGCACCGACAGCACGCCGACCTACAACTTCTGCGTCGTGGTGGACGACGTGACCATGAAGATCACCCACGTCGTCCGCGGCAACGACCACCTGTCCAATGCGCCGAAGCAGGTGCACTGCTACCAGGCGCTGGGCTACCCGCTGCCGGTCTTCGCCCACATCCCGATGATCCTGGCGCCGGACAAGAGCCGGCTCAGCAAGCGCCACGGCGCGGTCTCGGTGCAGGCGTTCCGCGACATGGGGATGCTGCCCGAGGCCATGGTCAACTATCTCGCACGCCTGGGCTGGTCCCACGGCGACCAGGAGATCTTCTCCCGTGACGAGCTCATCCGCCTCTTCGACCTCGGCCAGGTGGGCAAGGCCGACGCCGTCTTCGACCCCGCCAAGCTCGAGTGGGTGAACCACCAATGGATCAAGGAGGCGCCGGCAGCTCGGCTGGCGGACGAGCTCGCGCCATTTCTCGAGCGGGCGGGGCTGCCGGTGCCAGCGGACCGCGCCTGGCTCGGTCGGGTGGCTGAGAGCCTCAAGGAGCGCGCCCCCACTCTGGTCGAGATGGCCGAGCAGGCGGCCTTCTACCTCAGGCCGCCCGCCACCTATCATCTCCAAGCCACGGCCAAGTTCTGGAAGGAGGGCGCCGCCGAGCGCTACGCCATCATCATCAAGCGGCTCGAAAGACATGAGCCGGTGGAGCCCAACTCGCTGGAAGCGCTCTATCGCGGGCTGGCCGCGGAGCTCGACCTCAAGCTGGTGGACCTGGCCCAGCTCACGCGCATCGCGCTCACGGGCAAGACGGCGAGCCCGCCGATCTTCCAGGTCATTAGCCTCCTGGGCAAGGCCGAGACGCTCAAGCGGCTCAGGGCCGCCCAGGCCGCCGTGGAGGGCACGCGGTGAAGGCGGTCCTCCTCGCCCGCCACGGCCAGTCGGTCTCCAACGCCATCCGCCGCTTCCAGGGCGTCCAGGACGTGCCGCTCTCCGAGCTCGGGCTGCGCCAGGCTGAGGCCCTCCGCGTGGCGGTCAGCGGCCGCCGGCTGGCCCACGTTTACGCGAGCCCGCTCGAGCGCGCCCGACGGACCGCCGAGATCGCCACGGCCGGGCTCGGCGTGCCGCTCAGCGTGGTGGACGACTTGCGCGAGCTCTCGCTCGGCGACTGGGAGGGGCGGACCGTGGAGGAGATTCGCGCGCTCCCGGGCGATCCGTATGCTCAGTGGGTGAGAGACCCCGTGGCCTCTACACCGCCGGGGGCCGAGCCGCTCGCGGCCGTCCAGTCCCGCGTGCTCCGCGCGATGGCCGAGATCGCCGCGGCCCATCCCAATGGCGGCGACGTGCTGGTGGTGGCCCACGGGGGCGTGATCAGCGCGTATCTGGCCCACTGGCTCGGCCTGCCGCTGTCCTCCATCTGGCGCCTGACCCTGTCCAACGGCTCGCTGTCCGAGGTCGCGCCGCCGCGCGTGCTCTCGGTGAACAACACGGGTCACCTGGCCGGCATCGAGACGACGACGGGCGCGCCCGGCCTGAGTCCCTGACATGACGCTCCTCGCGCTCATCGGCGGTCTGGCGCTGCTGCTGTACGGCATGCAGCTCATCGGCGAGGGACTCCAGCGCGCCGCCGGGGGCCACCTGCGCCACCTGCTCACGAGCATGACGCGCAGCCGGTTCGCGGCCGTCGGGTCGGGCGCTCTCGTGACGGCCATCATCCAGTCGTCGTCGGCCACGACGCTCATGCTGATCGGGTTCGTGTCGGCCGGGCTGATGACGTTCCGGCAGTCGCTGGGCATCATCCTCGGCGCCGACATCGGCACGACCTTCACGGTCCAGCTCCTGGCCTTCAAGATCCAGGAGTTCTCGCTGCTGCTGGTCGCGCTGGGCTTCGCGCTGACCTTCTTCGCCCGCCGCGGCATGGCCAAGAGCATCGGCCAGGCCATCCTGGGGTTCGGCCTGATCTTCCTGGGCATGAAAGTGATGACCGACGGCCTGGCGCCGCTGGCGGTCAACCCGCTCACGCGCCAGGTTCTCGTGGCTCTCGCGGGCAACCCGTTCCTCGGCCTTATGGCCGGGGCCGTGTTCAGCGCCGGCATGGCCTCCTCCGCTGCCACGATCGGCCTCACGCTATCGCTGGGCCATCAGGGGCTCCTGCCGCTCGACGGTGCCATCGCGGTCGTGCTGGGCGCGAACATCGGCACCTGCGCCACCGCGCTCGCGGCGAGCCTGCGCTCCTCGTCGGACGCCCGGCGCGTGGCCGTGGCGCATATCGCCTTCAAGGTGCTGGGTGTGGCGCTGGTCATGCCCTTCATCCATCCGTTCACGACTCTGGTGGCGCAGACGACCGGCGACGCCGCGCGCCAGATCGCCAACGCCCACACCCTGTTCAACGTCGGGATGAGCGCCCTCTTCCTGCCCTTCGCGCCGCTGGCGGCCCGGGCCATCACCGCGCTTGTTCCCGAAGAGGAGCGTGGCGACAACCCCTACAAGACCCGTTACCTCGACAACCGCTTCCTAGATCAGCCCGGACTGGCCATCGGCCAGGCGACGCGCGAGGCGCTGCGGATGGGCGACGTGGCCCAGGCCATGCTGCGTGACGCCATCACGGTGCTGCGCACGGACAATCAGGAGCTGCTGGAGGACGTCGAGCGCCGCGACGATCAGCTCGATTATCTCGAGCGCGAGATCAAGCTCTTCCTCTCACGGCTCGGGCATGAGACCATGAGCCCGGACCTGGCGCAGAAGGAGATCGCGCTGATCACCTTCATCGGCAACCTCGAGAACATCGGCGATATCATCGACAAGAACCTGATGGAGCTCGCCCGCAAGAAGCTCTACCAGGGCCGCCGCTTCTCCGAGGCCGGCGAGGCCGAGCTCATCGAGTTTCACGCGCTGGTGTCCAAGAATCTCGAGCGCGCCATCGCCAGCTTCGCGGCCAACGACCGGACGCTGGCGCAGGAGGTCCTCGACCAGCGCCCGATCGTTCGCCAGCGCGAGCGCGAGCTGCGCGACTCGCACCTGGCGCGCCTGCGTCGGGGGCTGTCCGAATCGCTGGAGACATCCGAGATCCATCTGGACGTGCTGACGAACCTGAAGCGGATCTCATCGCACATCACGGCCCTCGTATTCCCGATACTCGAAGAAGTCTAGGACCGTGCCAACTCACGTCGCCATACTTCGTTCTCGGTCGTCGCCGACCCTCAACGTACAACCACGTACGCCTCGGGCCGGCTCCTCCCTCGGGCCTCGTCTGGCTCGTGATTTGTCCCGGCCCGGTCGATAGGAGGTCGTCGTGCCGCAGCGGCTCCGGATCCTCTTCATCGCCTCTGAAGTCGATCCCTTCGCCAAGACCGGCGGCCTGGCCGACGTGGCCGCGGCCCTGCCGCGGGCGCTGCACTCCCTCGGCCATGACGTGCGTGTGCTCCTGCCCAAGTACCGGGGCGCCGCCGCCCATGCCGGCGAACTGCGGGCGGTGGTGTCCGGGCTCCGGATCCCGCTCGGCGACCGCGAGGCCGTTGGGGTGCTGCTCGAAGGCCGGGCGGCCTCCGGCGTGCCGGTCTATCTCCTCGAGCAGGACCATTATTACGACCGCGAGGGCATCTACGGCACGAGCGACGGGGACTACTGGGACAACTGCGAGCGCTTCATCTTCCTCTGCCGCGCCGGTCTCGATGGCATCGCGCGCCTCGGCGAGACGAGCGGCGGGCGTTGGCGGCCCCAGATCATCCACGCCAACGACTGGCAGACCGGGCTCGTGCCCGTCTATCTCCGCACGCTCTACCGGGACCATCCGGCGTTCAAGCAGGTCGTCACGCTGTTCACGATCCACAACCTCGCCTACCAGGGCGTCTTCTGGCACTACGACATGCCTATGACTGGGCTGGGCTGGGATCTCTTCACGCCGGCGGGGCTCGAGTTCTACGGCAAGATCAACTTCCTCAAGGGTGGGCTCGTCTTCTCCGATCTGCTCACCACCGTCAGTCGCACCTACGCCCGCGAGATCCGCACGGCCGCCTTCGGCGCCGGGCTCGAGGGCGTGCTCGAGGACCGCAGCCAG
>DASSSH010000319.1:0-7696 GCA_035708525.1 Candidatus Methylomirabilota bacterium | reverse complement strand
CCGACAGCGTGGCCGATCGCATCGTCGCCCTCGTGCGCCCGACGCCGCGCGATCTGGTGGTCGAGATCGGGCCGGGGCACGGGGCGCTGACCGGGCGGCTGGCTGCCGCGGCTGGCCGGCTCCTCGCGCTGGAGCTGGACGCGGAGCTGGCCGCGCGGCTGAGAGAGCGCTTCGCCGGCGCCGCCCAGGTCCAGATCCTCGACGCCGATGCCCGGGAGTACGACTACTCCGCTCTGCCCGCGCTCAAGCCGGAGGCGACAGGCCGGGTGCTCGTCGTCGGCAACCTGCCCTACAGCGCCGGCAAGCCCATCCTGATGGCGCTGGTCGAGGCCGGCCGGGCCATCGACGAGATGGCGCTGATGCTCCAGAAAGAGGTCGCCGTGCGGGTGGCCGCCGTGCCGGGCGGAAAGACCTATGGCAGTCTCTCGGTCCTGACCCAGCTCGCCTGCGAGGTCACCCTTGCTTTTTCGGTGCCGCCGGGAGCCTTCAGGCCTCCGCCCCAGGTGGACTCGGCCGTTCTCCATCTGCGGGCGCGCTCGGCCCCTGCCGTGCCCGTCACCGATCTCAAGCGCTTCCGCGCCGTGGTGCGCGCGGCCTTCTCCCAGCGCCGGAAGAGCCTGGCCAACTCCCTCGCCGCGGGCTTGGGCCTGCCGGTCGAGCGGGCGCGGGAGGCGGCGCTCGCCGCCGGAGTGGACCCCGGCCGGCGCGCCGAGACGCTCTCCCTCGCTGAGTTCGCCCGGCTGGCCGAGCACTCGCGCTGAGGGGGGTCGAGCGCGGTGGACGCGTCCGGCTTTTTTGGCCGCGGCGGGGCCGGATGATAGGATGAAAAGGCCGCTGTGAACGCCATTTACCGACCAGAGCCCGTTCCGATCGACGTTCCCGCCGAGCCGGC
Source organism: Candidatus Methylomirabilota bacterium (assembly GCA_035708525.1). Lineage (GTDB taxonomy): Bacteria > Methylomirabilota > Methylomirabilia > Rokubacteriales > CSP1-6 > DASSSH01. The sequence continues at coordinate 6,804 of DASSSH010000319.1, read as the reverse complement.
CGTCCGCCTCATCCCGCTGGGCGGGTTGGGGGAGATCGGGCTCAACATGATGCTCATCGAATCGGGCGAGGACATCGTCGCGGTGGACTGCGGCCTGCTCTTCCCCGACGACGAGATGCCGGGTGTGGACTATGTGATCCCGGACTTCTCCTATCTGCAGCAGCGGCGTGAGGCCTTCCGGGCCGTGGTGCTCACCCACGGCCACGAGGACCACATCGGAGCCCTCTCCTATCTGCTGCGCGACTTCAGCGTCCCCGTCTACGGCACCCCGCTCACCTTGGCTCTCGCGCGGTCGCGGCTCGCCGAGCTCGGGGTGCTGGACAAGGCCGACCTCCGTCCGTACCAGCCTGGGGACGAAGCCCGGATCGGCGGGTTCACCGTCGTCCCGATCCGCGTCACCCACTCGATCGCGGACGGCATCGGGCTGGCGATCGAGACCGCGGTCGGCACCGTGGTCCATACCGGCGACTTCAAGCTCGACCCGCGCCCGGTCGACGCGCGCCAGCCCGACTTCTCGAAGTTCAAGGCGCTCGGCGAGCGCGGCGTGCTCGCGCTCTGCTCCGACTCGACCAATGTCGCCCGGCCGGGCCGCACCGGCTCCGAGACGGAGGTGGGCACCGCCCTCGCCCAGCGCTTCGCCGAGGCCCCGGGGCGCATCATCGTCGCGACCTTCGCCTCGCACATCCACCGGATCCAGCAGGTGCTCGACCTGGCGGCCTCGTGCCATCGGCAGGTCGCGCTGCTCGGCAAGAGCATGGTCGGCAATGTCGCGGTCGCCTCTGAGCTGGGCTATCTCAGGGTCCTCGAGGGGCTGATCCTCTCGCTCGAGGAGCTAGCCGCGCTGCCGCCCTCGCGCCAGGTCATCCTATCGACGGGAAGCCAGGGAGAGACCAACTCCGCCATCGCGCTGATCGCCGCGGGGGAGCACAAGTACGTCCAGGCGGGCCCGGGTGACCTCGTGATCTTCTCCTCGCGCGTGATCCCCGGCAACGAACGGGTCATCGGCCGCGCGATCAACGCGCTCCTCCGGCTCGGCGCCGAGGTGCTCTGGGAGGACGTGGCCTTCGTCCACGTCTCGGGCCATGCCAGCCAGGACGATCTCAAGGACATGCTCGCGTTGACGCGGCCGCGCTACTTCGTGCCGGTCCACGGCGAGTTCCGCCACCTGCTCCAGCATGCCCGACTGGCGGAAAGCGCGGGGATTCCGCGGGACCGCATCTTCCTCATCGAGGACGGGCTCGGACTCGAGCTGACCAAGTCCGGCGCGCGCGTGCTGAGCGGCTATCCGGCAGGTCGCATCCTGGTCGATGGCAAAGGGATCGGCGACGTGGGAGCCGTCGTGCTGCGCGACCGCCAGCTCCTGGCCGAGGCCGGCATGCTGGTCGTCGCGCTGACCATCGACAAGACCACGGGCGCCATCGTGGCGGGACCCGAGATCGCCTCCCGCGGGTTCGTCTACATGAAGGAGGCGGACGAGCTGATGGAGGAGGTCAAGGCCGCCGTGCGGGATGCGTTCGCGGCGCGCGAGGAGCCCGAGGTGGTCGACAAGGAGCTCATCGGCGCCATGGTGCGGAGCGCCGTGCGCCGCTTCATCAACCAGCGCTTCCAGCGCAAGCCCGTGGTGCTGCCGGTGGTCTTGGAGATCTGACGGGGAGCTGATGGCGGACAAATCGACGGTGGCCAAGCTCGAGGAGACCCGGGAGCCCCGCGAGGGTGCCCCCAAGGAGACCGGCAAGGACGCTCCGGCGCGGCGGCGCGCCGGCAAGAAGCCCAAGCGCGAGCCCGGCCGCTGGGTGCGCGAGGCCAAGGGGATCCTGGCCCTGGCCCTGGCCGGCTTCTGTCTCATCGCGCTGTACGCCTTCGAGCCGACATTGCACCCGGCTGATCAGTCGAGTCCGGTGGGGCCGGTCGGCGCCTGGCTCGGCTGGACTTCGTTCTGGGCCTTCGGCTATGCCGGCTATCTCTTCCCGCTGCTGCTGGCGCTCTATGGGGCATCCGCCTTCGTGAGACCCCGCATCGCCACCGGCTGGCCGGCGCTCGTCGGGCTGGGGCTGCTGCTCATCAGCGTCACGGGCATCCTGGCGCGCGCCTCTGACACCCTCCTCGAGTTCCGGCTGCATCGCGGTGGCGTGGTCGGCTGGGCGGTGTCGGAAGCACTCCGCCTCTCCGTCGGGACCGTCGGCACCTGGCTCGTGCTCATCGCGATCATTCCCGTGGGCGTGCTCTTCGTCACCCAGATCTCGTACGGCGTCCTCTCGCGCGCGCTCGGGGCCCGGCTGGGGCGGACGCGCTCGCAGGACAAGAAGAAGGGACGGGGCGCCATGCCAGAAGAGCTGCCGCTCCTGGCGGCCATCCCCGCCGGCGGCTGGCCCACGACGGAGGCGAAGCCCAATGACTCCCCGCCGCTCGTCGTCAAGGAGCCCGCCAAGCCCAAGTCGAGCCTGGTCCAGAAGGGCTTGGCCTGGCAGGAGACGTTCGACTTCGGCAAAGGCGGCGCGCAGTCCTTCCAGCTGCCTCCGGTCGGGCTCCTGGCGGCGCCGCCGGCGTCCTCCCTGGCCCGGACCCGCGAGGAGCTCGAGACCAACGCCAACATCCTCAAGCGGAAGCTGGCCGACTTCGGCGTCGAGGGCCATATCGTCCAGGCGAGCCCCGGCCCCGTCATCACGTCGTACGAGTTCGAGCCGGCGGCGGGGATCAAGGTGAGCCAGGTGGTCAATCTGTCCGACGATCTCGCGTTGGCGATGAAGGCCGCCTCGGTCCGCATCGTAGGCCCGATTCCCGGACGCGGGACGGTCGCCGTCGAGGTCCCGAACCCCGACATCGCCATGGTGTACCTGCGTGAGATCCTGGTGAGTGCCGAGTTCGCCGAATCCAAGGGCCGGCTGCCGCTGGCCCTCGGCAAGGACACCACGGGCAATGCGGTCGTGTCCGACCTCACGACGATGCCGCACCTGCTCATCGCCGGCTCCACGGGCAGCGGCAAGAGCGTCGGCCTCAACACCATGATCTGCTCCCTGCTCTACAAGGCCACTCCCGCCGACGTGCGCTTCCTGCTCATCGATCCCAAGCGTCTGGAGCTGGGCGTCTACGAGAGCATCCCGCACCTGCTGGCGCCGGTGGTCACCGACGCCAAAGAGGCGGCGGCCCGGCTCAAGTGGATCGTCGGCAAGATGGACGACCGCTACCGGATGCTGCAGAGCAAGTCGGTGCGGAACATCGAGGGATACAACAAGGAAGTGCCACCCGAGGAGAAGCTACCGTACTGGATCGTGGTGGTGGACGAGCTGGCCGACCTCATGATGGTCTCCGCCGGCGAGGTGCAGACCTCGCTGGTTCGCCTGGCCCAGATCGCGCGCGCGGTGGGCATCCACCTGATCATCGCCACCCAGCGCCCCTCCGTGGACGTCGTGACGGGGCTCATCAAGGCCAACTTCCCAACTCGCATCGCCTTCCAGGTCGCCTCCAAGGTCGACTCGCGCACCGTGCTCGACGCCAACGGCGCCGAGCAGCTGCTGGGCCGGGGCGATATGATCTTCGTGCCGCCCGGCGGCGGCCGCCACATGCGCGTGCACGGCTCGTGGGTGGCCGACAAGGAGGTCAAGGCCGTCTGCGACTTCCTGCGCACGCAGGGCTCAGCGGTCTACGAAAAAGTCGAGCTGCCGGTCGCCGAGGAGGGCGGTGTCGGTGACGAGGCCGACCGCGACGACGTCTACTGGGACGCGGTGGGTCTCGTCATCGCCCAGCGGGCGGCATCCATCTCCTTCCTGCAGCGCCGGCTGGGACTGGGCTATCCCAAGGCCGCGCGGTTCATCGATATGATGGAGCAGGACCGCATCATCGGACCGGGACAGGGAGCCAAGCCACGCGAGATCCTCGTCGGCCCCGAGTATCTCGCCAAGCGGGGGAAGTGAGTTCGGAACCCTCGCCCCCGAAGGGGGAGAGGGTCAGGGTGAGGGGGAGAGGGTGGTGAGGGGAATTTTCATAATCCTCGCGGTGAGCCTCGTGCTGCTGCCAGCCACCGCGGCGGCCCAGGAGCTGGATCAGGTCGTGGCCGGCCTCGAGGCGACCTACGGCAAGGTCACCGACCTGCGCGCGGAGTTCGTGCAGACGGCCCACAACCGGAGCCTCGGTCAGGACATCAAGGCGGAGGGCGTCGTCTATCTGAAGAAGGGCGGCAAGATGCGCTGGGACTACAAGAACCCGTCGCCCCAGCAGATCGTCTCCGACGGCACGACGCTCTGGGTCTACACGCCCGAGCTGAACCAGGTCAACAAGGGTAGCGCGCCCAAGGCCTTGGCGGGACCCGCGGGGAGCTTTCTCGCCGGCTTGGGCAAGGTGCGCGATCAGTTCACGGTGCGCTTCCTCAACCCGGCGACGAAAGTGGACGCCGCCGGCCGGCCGGTGCTCGACCTCACACCCAAGTCGCCCACGCCGCTCCTGACACGCCTGGTGCTGTCGGTGGACCCCAAGGACTCCGTCGTCCGGCAGGCGGTGATCTACGATCAGTTCCAGAACACGGTCACCATGACGTTCAGCAAGGTGACGCTCAACGCCGGGCTCAGCGATAGCCTGTTCACTTTCACCCCGCCCAAGGGCGCCGCCGTCGTTCCGCTGGAGAATCGGTAGGGACTGCGCGCGAAAACCATGGCCGCCGAGAACAGCTTCGACATCGCGTGTAAACTCGACATGCAGGAAGTCGCCAACGCGATCAACCAGGCCAAGCGAGAGATCGAGACCCGCTACGACCTCAAGGGCGGACGGCACGAGATCACGCAGGAAAAGATGGACCTCGTGATCACGTCGACGGACGACATGAAGCTCAAAGCGGTGCTCGACATTCTCCAGTCCAAGCTCCACCGGCGCGGCATCGACCTCAAGGCCTTGACCATCCACGAGGCCGAGCCCGCCGCCGCCGGTGCCCGGCGGCAGACGATCAGCCTGCAGGACGGCGTGCCCATGGAGAAGGCGAAGGAGATCGTGCGGCTCATCAAGGATTCCAAGCTGAAGGTCCAGGCCTCGATCCAGGAGAAGCAGGTGCGGGTGGTCGGCAAGAGCCGGGACGACCTGCAGGCCGTCATCGCCATGCTCAAGGCCAAGGACCTCGGCATCGCGCTGCAGTTCGCGAACTACCGCTCGACCTGACCCTTCTCCCCGCTCACGTCACCCGAACCACGCATCGAAGAGAGGACCCACGCGGCTCAGCGGGCGTACTCAGTGCATGACGCGGGCTAGGGGGCGACCGTGAAGGTGAAGTCGCCCTCGGTCACGTGCGTGTCCACCGAGAGCACCCGCCAGACGACCCTGTAAGTGCCGGGACCCAGCGGCGGCACGGAAACCGTCAGCAAATCCGGCTTGGCCGCATCGACCTTCGCGTCCTGCTTGTCCACCTGCTTGCCCGCGGCGTCCAGTACGCGCACCGTGCTGAAGGCGGGCTCGAGCTGCTGGGTGAACCAGAGGCGCACCTGGGCCGGCGCGGACTTGATCTTGCTGCCCACTCTCGGGTCCGCATGGTCGAGGAAGGCATGGGCGCCGGCGCTGGCCGCCGCGAGGAGCAGCAGCGCCGCCAGCCAGAGGGAGCGTCGGAGCGCCGCCATCATCGGCCGAACAGCGGCTTGCCGATGCTGTTGGGGAATATATCGTCGAGGAAGAAGTGGAGCTGGCCGCGGATGCCCACGTTCTTGCCGGTCCGATCGTTGACGGGCACGATGGCTTCGAGAGCGATCTGGAAGTACCTGCCCGCCCAGATGATGCCGGGGTTGACCGTGGCGGTGAACTGGCCGCTCTGGCCGCGATCGAGCGGGTGCTGGAACTCGACCTCGACCACGGGGATGAGCTGGCTCAACGGCTTGGGTAGGCCGAAGTCGCGGACGAAGGACTGCAGATATGGAATGCTGTACTCGATCGCGATCCCCCAGGTGAAGACATTGGGATGGTATTCCTTCTCGATCTCGACCTCACCCTCCTCTTCCCCCGGGCGGATCTTCCGGCTGCTGCGCCGGCTCGGAATCTCGCCGCCCACCGTACCCGTGATGGCAAAGGGCTTGAGATAGGCGAGCGAGTCGGGCAGGTCGCCCATCCCCTTGCCGAAGAAGAGCGTGGGCTTGTAGACGTCGAAGTTCTCGGCGCCGACCAGGGCGCGGCCCGTGCCTCCAATCTCCATCTCGAATCCAGCCGACAGGATGGTCTCGTGCGCGTCGCTCTTGAAGAACTGGTACTTGAGGCCGATTTCCAGGTTGCCGAAGCCCGAGTGATCCTGCTTGCCGTCCTTGTCGAGGTACAGCCAGTCGCCGCCGAGCGAGAAGCCGAGGTTCGGCGTGATGCGCTTGGAGAACTCCCCCGAGACATCCGTGATCTTCATGTGCGGCTGGTCCTCGCTCGCCGGCAGCTTGATGTGCGAGACAACCGGCAGCGACAGCTCGTCGGACACGAACGGATCGTCCACGACGAGCGTGGACGGGAAGAAGCGCTTGCCCGCCAGTCCATGGGCCGAGACGGATGAGACGGCACCCAGCGCGAGGACGAGGCTGATGCAGCCTGCAGCACACCACCTGAAAGTCATCGGGTCCTCCTCCGCTCTTGATCTCGTTCGGTGAGGTGCGAGCCCGACGCGGCCCGGGTGGAGCACATCGGGCCGGAGGCGGGCGACCGAATCGCCGAGTCGGACTAGGCGGAGAAGGAGGGCGGCGCGCGCCCCTGGTCGGGGCAGAGCGGACGGCTGATGGGCGCCGCCGTTGCGCGCTCGAGCGCGTGTCCGGCGGCGGTCAGGATGACATCGGGATTCGGATCGAGGTCGACGGGGGTTGC
>DASSSH010000318.1:0-4380 GCA_035708525.1 Candidatus Methylomirabilota bacterium | reverse complement strand
CAGAAGCACCTCTTCTGAGAAAGGACGACCTATGCCAGCCAAACTTCCACTCCTCTACACCCACGTGATGGGCAGCCACGGCTTCCCGGCCTGGTTCTGGACCGCGCTGGACAAGATCAAGGCCGGGGAGTACGGGCAGACCGACGTCAAGGAGACCTTCGACGACGCGACCCAGCTGGCGATCCGCGACCAGGAGCGGGCCGGCATCGACGTGATCTGCGACGGCGAGATGCGCCGGTTCTTCTTCGTCCAGACCTTCTATGGACGCATGGACGGGCTCGAGCCGCTGGAGCCGCTGCGCAAGACGGGGCTCTACGCCTATGACTCCGTGCCGCGCTACCGGCCGGTGAAGAAGATCACGGTGCCCAAGGGCCTGGGCACGGTCGACGACTTCAAGTACCTCAAGACCCAGACCGACAAGCCCGTCAAGGCGACCTGCCCCGGACCGGTGACGCTCTCGATCCACGTCCAGACGCGGCCCGGGGACGCCTACGACAACGACCGGTTGGCGCTGTGCTGGGACCTGGTGCCGGCGGTCAACGCGGAGCTCAAGGCGCTGGCCGCGGCGGGCGCCGACTGGATCCAGATCGACGAGCCGTCGGCGGCCATCGTGCCCGGCCAGGCCGCCGAGTACATCAAGATGTTCAACGCCTGCGTCGAGGGCGTGCCCGGCAAGATCGGCTACCACGTCTGCTTCGGCAACCTGCTCTCCCGGCCGCGCGGCAAGCGCTCGTATCGCTGGATGTTCCCGGCGCTGCTCGAGGCCAAGTGCCATCAGTTCGTCTTCGAGTTCGCCAACCGCGAGATGGCCGAGATCGACATGTGGAAGGAGATCGGGGTGGACCGCGAGGTCGCCTGCGGGGTGGTTGACGTGAAGTCCTTTTATATGGAGACTCCCGATGATGTGGCGGAGCGGATCCGGCTCTGCCTCAAGCACATTCCGGCCGACCGGCTGTCGCTGGTTCCCGACTGCGGCTTCTTCCCCGTGCCGCGCTGGGTGGCGGCGGAAAAGCTCAAGCGGCTGGCGGCGGGCGCCCAGGTGGCGCGCAAGGAGCTGCGGGGCTAAACCTCGAGGAAGAGGGAGGACCACATGGCGACAACGAGGCGCGAGTTCCTGAAGACGGCCGGTGGCGTGGCGGCTGCGGGCATGGTGGGATTCCCGGCCGTCGTGCGGGCCCAGGCGCGGCCCGGCGTCCCGGCGGGCCCCGTGAAGATCGGGGTGCTGGCCATCCGGGCCGGCATCGCCGCGCCCGTGGGCACGGCCGGGCTGCGCGGCACCGAGTGGTGGGCCGACCGCGTCAACCGGACCGGTGGCATCCTGGGGCGCAAGGTCGAGCTGATCGTCGAGGAAGAGTCCAACCCCAAGGACACCGTGGAGCGCTACCGCAAGCTCGTGCTGCAGGACAAAGTCGAGGTCGTGGTGGGCGGTATCTCGACCGGGGTGACGCTGGCCCTCGGGCCGGTGGCCGAGGACCTCGCCACGCCGTGGCTCTCCTGGGACGGCACCACGCAGAAGGGCGTGGAAGAGACGATGCCCAATCCCAAGTGGGCCTTCAAGAGCGTCGACAACGAGGTCGAGGCCATCGTGGCCGGCATGCTCACGCCGAAGTACTTCAAGGGCGTCAAGACCATCGCGGGAATCAACAACGACTACTCCTACGGCCACGACTGCTGGGAGACCTATCAGGCCGTCCTGAAGAAGCTCGGCATGGACGTCAAGCCGGTGCTGGAGCTGTTCCCCAAGCTCGGCGTCACCGACTTCACCTCCCACATCGCGGCGATCCAGCAGGCCAAGCCCGATCTGCTCATGACCTCGTTCTGGTCGGGCGACGCGACGATCCTCATGAAGCAGGCGGCAGCCGTCGGCCTGTTCAAGACCATGAAGGGCGTCTTCACCACGGCGGGCGGCGTCCACGACTCGCTCAAGAAGGACTTCACGCCCGAAGGGCTGCTGCTCGGCTACAACAGCATGTATTTCGAGGATCCCAAGGGCTCGCCCTTGCTCAAGCAGTTCGTCCGCGAGTACAAGGCCAAGTACAACGAGTACCCGCCCTACGAGTGCGACCACGCCTACTTCTGCGCCGAGTCCTTCAAGGGCGCGGTCGAGAAGGCGTACAACCAGAGCAAGCAGTGGCCGGACAAGCAGCAGCTCATCAAAGCGCTGGAGGGAATCGAAGTCGAGTCGCTCTCGGGCAAGCGCTCCTGGCGCGAGGACCACATCCAGATGTGTAACTTCTACCAGGGCATCACGACTCACAAGAACTCCTACGACTTCGTCACGATCAACCCCGTGGAAGTCGTCTCGACCAAGACCGCGATGAAGCCGGCGGGCTCCAAGCTGCTGGAGTGGATCAACGGCTGGAAGGTCTGACGATCACGTCGACGGCCGCCCCCTCACCCCACCCTCTCCCCCTCACGGGGGAGAGGGAGTTTTCTCCATGACCCAGCATCTCGTCAACGTGGTGATGAGCGGCGTGTTCCACGCCGCCATCCTCTTTCTGGTCGCGGCCGGCCTGCAGGTCGTCTTCGGTGTGCAGAAGATCTTCAACCTGGCCTGCGGCTCCTTCTACGCCCTCGGCGCCTACGTCGGCGTCTCCGCCGTCCAGGCCTACGCCAGCGCCGGCGGCCCCCCGGGGCTGTTTCTGCTTCCGCTGGCGCTGGGCGGTCTCGCGGTCGGGATCGTCGGGCTCCCCGTCGAGCGCGGCCTCCTCCGCTTCGTCTACGACCGGGACGAGACCTTCCAGCTCCTGATGACCTTCGCGCTGGTCCTCATGATGGAGGATGCCATCCGCATGACCTGGGGCACCGCGCCCCGGTCCACCGCGGGCTACTACCTCACCTACGGCCAGGCCCGGCTGCTGGGCGCGACCGTGCCCGTCTACAACCTGATCGTCATCGCCGCCAGCCTCGTCATCGCGGCGGCGCTCGGCTGGATGCTCACGCGCACGGCCTTCGGCCGCATCATGAGGGCGACCGCGGATAACCGGGAGATGGCCGAGGCGCTCGGCGTGGACATGCGCCGGGTCTACGCCAAGGTCTTCACCCTGGGCGCGGCGTTGGGCACTCTCGGCGGCGCGCTCGTGATCCCGGCCACCGCGGCCATGAGCGAGATGGGCATCGAGCTAATCGTCGAGGCCTTCGCGGTCGTCGTGATCGGCGGGCTCGGCAGCATGCGGGGCGCGCTGGTGGGCGCGCTCGTGGTGGGCGTGCTCCGCTCGGTCGCCATCTCCGTCTACCCCGAGCTGGAGATGCTGCTGATCTACCTGATCGTGATCGCGGTGCTGCTCTTCCGGCCGCGCGGCCTGTTCGGCGGAGCGGCGGCATGAGGCGACGCGCGGCGCTCGTGGCGGCGGCGCTGGCCGTCGCCCTGCTGCCCCTGGTCGCGCCACCGTACTATGTGCTGCTGATGCTGCCGTTCATGGCCTTCGCCGTGGCGCTGCTCGGGCTCAACCTGCTCTTCGGCTACACGGGGCTCGTCTCCTTCGGCCACGCGCTGTTCATCGGCGTCGGTGCCTACGCGGGCGCCTTTCTCACCGCCCATACCGCCATCCGCTCGATGGAGGTGATGCTGCTGACCGCCGCCATCCTCGGCGCGGCGGCCGCGGCCCTGGTGGGCGCCCTGTGCGTGCGGTACGTCAAGATCTACTTCGGCATGCTGACCCTGGCCTTCGGCATGGTCTTCTATACCTTCCTGCTCAAGTTCTACCGCCTCACCGGAGGCGACGAAGGGATGCGGGTGCTGCGCCCGAGCCTGCTCGGCCTCAGCCTGGACGCCATGCCCAAGACAGAGTACCTCGCGGGCCCCTACTACTACTACTCGCTGGCACTCCTCGTCATCGCCGCCTTCGTCATGTGGCGCATCGTCCACTCCCCGTTTGGGCTCTGCCTGCGGACGATCCGCGACAACCCCGCCAAGGCCGAGAGCCTGGGCGTGAGCGTCACGCGCTATCGCTGGTATGCCTTCATCCTCTCCGGCATCTTCGGCGCGGTAGGCGGCGCGCTGCTCGGACCGCCGACGGGGAACGTGGACCCGACGCTCGCCTACTGGACGACCTCGGGCAATCTCGTCTTCATGGTGCTGTTGGGGGGCTTCGCCAACTTCTTCGGCCCCGTGCTCGGCGCCTTCGTGTTCATCTTCCTCCAGGACCGAGTGATGTCGGCTTTCCCCTACGGGCGGCTCGTCTTCGGCGCCATCCTGGCCGTGATCGTCATCTTCGCCCCGGGCGGCCTGATGGGCCTGTTCGGCCGGCGGCCTCCGGCCGAGGTCTCCCGGGCGTGAGCCGGCTGGCAGCATGATTCTCGAGGCGCGCGACGTCACCAAGTTCTACGGGGACTTTTGCGCCTTGGCCGGCGTCAGCCTGGCGGTCAAGGACAGCGAGT
>DASSSH010000317.1:0-6454 GCA_035708525.1 Candidatus Methylomirabilota bacterium | reverse complement strand
ATTCGGCCGAGCAGATACGACGCCCAGGCCTCCGAGCCGCGCGCCCGCACCGCCCGGGTGATCTCGAGGAAGGCCTGGGCCAGCGGATACGCCTCCTCGATCCGCCCGGCATGGAGATACGCCTCGGCCAAGCCGCCCGTTCGCAGCCAGTGCCCGTAGAGGCGCCGAAGAGCGACGGCCTGCGCGATTCCCTGCTCCAGCACGGCGATCGCCTTCTCGGGCAGGCCCCCCTGAGCATATGCGGATCCCAAGGCTCCGGCCAGCTCGACGGAGACAGCGGGGAGATCGGCGCTCTCGCAGATCCCCCGGCCGCGCTCGAGCACGCCAATGGCCCGCTCGATCTCGCCTCGTCGCAGATGAAATAGCCCGAGACCCATGCAGGCGAAGACCAGGCTGTGCGGATGGCCGGCCTCCTCGGCAATTCGCATTGCCGTGTCCCCTACCGACACGCCGTCCTCGAACTCTCCCAGCTCGGCCAGCGACCAGAGCAGGACGGTCCGCAAATACACGGATGGCAAGAGGGCCATCCCGAACCGCTCCAGTCGTCGCGGTCCCGCCAGCAGGTCGATGTTCTCCCGGGCGATCTCGACCGCCCGCCGGTATTCACCGATGCCGAAGTACGCGAGCCCCAGGAACGCATTCGTCAGGGCCCGCAGCTGCACGTCGTCTACCGACGAGGCCACGCTCGCAGCGCGCTGACCATACTCCGTCGCCTTTGAGAATTCACCGCGCAGCGTGAAAAAATTGCACAAGAACGCCGACACCAGGCCCAGACGGCGCTGGTCGCCGATTCGCTCCGCGAGCGCCTCGGCTTCCAGGAGCCTCGCGAGCATCTTCTTGTACTCGCCAAGAGGGCTCAGGGCATAGCGCAGGTCGAGCCGCACGTCGATCGCGCTCTCCAGGGCCTGCGCGTCCTCGGGAAGGTGGGCGAGGGCGACCAGGGCGCCCTCGAAGTGAGACACGGCCGCCCGATGGGCCGAGCCTTCGAAGGCCCGCGCCCCCGCCTCGCGACAGTACTCGAGGGCTTTGCCCCACAGCTCCCCCCGCAAGGCGTGATGCGCCAATCGTTCCAGTCGCTCGCTCGAGGACACGGGATAGTCGCGCTCGATCGCTTCCACGATGCGCCGATCGAGCGCCACCCGGCGTTCCCGCAACAGGCTGCCGAAAGCGACCTCCAGGGTGAGCGAATGCCTGAACGTGTATTCGACGTCGGGGAGGAAGCGCGTCTCGTAGAGGAACTCGCCCGCCTCGAGCCGCCTCAGAGACTCGCCAAGCGCCGATGGCGGCGCCTCCACGACGGCCTGCAGCAGCCTCAGCGGCACGTCCTTGCCGATTACCGCGGCGGCCTGGAGCGCGCGCTTGTCGGCGAGATCCAGCCGGTCCATGCGCGCGGCGAGCACGGCCTGCACGGTTTCAGGCAGCTCGGATCCCGTCGGCTCCTTCAGCACCCGATACTCCTGCCGGTGCCCGTCCAGCACCCCGGTCTCCACGAGGTTCCGCACTCCTTCCTCGAGGAAGAGCGGATTGCCCTCCGTCCTGTCGATCAGAAGGCTCTTGACGCGCTCGAGGGCCGCCGCGGTCCCCAGCAGATTGCGCAGGAATTCCTTGGACCCCTCGACCGGTAGCGGATCGATGCGGATCTGCCGATAGTAGGTCCTGCTTCCCCAGCCGTGCTCGTGTTCGGGGCGGTAGCTCACGACCAGGAGAACGCGCGCGGTCGGAAGGCTCTCCACCAGCCCATCCAGCACCGACCGGCTTTCGGTGTCGCTCCAGTGCAGGTCCTCGATCACCACCACGACGGTCTCCGTCCGCTCCCGCCGCGCCAGCAGGTACTTGACCGCATCGAGGATCCGGCGCCGTCGCTGGTCAGGGTCGAGGCTCTTCCATCGCGGGTCGTCGGCCGGCACATCGAGGAGCGCGAGCACAGGCTGGAGGAATCGCACGGATTCCTCCGGGGTCAGGAGCGCAAGCACCCGTCGACGGATCGCCTCCTTGTCTCCCTCATCAGGAATTCCGAAGTAGCCCTTCAGCACGCCGACGAGGGGCGCGTAGGGGGTGGTCCGGCTGTGCGGAACCGACCGGCCCTGCAGCACGGCCCCCGCCGCGCCTGCCAATGAGCGGAGGAACTCCCAGACGAGGCGGGATTTCCCCACGCCGGCCTCGCCCACGATACCAACCACCTGGCCCTGACCGTCCGCGGCGCGCTCGAGCGCCCGACCGAGCTCGTCCAGTTCCCGCTCACGTCCGACGAACGGCGTGAGCCCGCGGCTCAATGCCGCCTGGAATCGCGATTGCGCGGGTCCGATGCCGGTCAGCTCGAAGATCTCGACGGGCTCGGCGAGCCCCTTGATCGGCACGCGACCCACAAGGCGATGCTCCACGAATCCTTCCGCCAGCCGCACGGTGTGGAGGCTCGCCAGGATGCTCCCCGGCCGAGCCAGCTGCTCCAGTCTCGCCGCCAGGTGCGTGCTCTGCCCGATGGCGCTGTAATCCATGTGCAGATCATTGCTGATGGAGCGCACCACCACCTCACCCGAGTTGAGCCCGACCCGGATCTGAACGTCGAGGCCGCGGGTGGAGCGCAGCTCGGCGGCATAGCGCTCGATCGAGGCCTGCATACGAAGCCCGGCGTAGCAGGCTCGGACGGCGTGATCCTCATGGGCGATCGGCGCGCCGAAGAGCGCCATGATCCCGTCGCCCATCACCTGGTTGACCGTGCCCTCATAGTAGTGGACGGCTTCCATGAGGCGCTCGAGGACGGGATCGAGAACCTGCCGGGCATCCTCTGGGTCCCGGTCGGCGAGCAGCTCCATCGAGCCCTTGAGATCCGCGAAGAGGATGCTCACGTGCTTGCGCTCGCCCTCGAGGATGGGGCGCAAGGCCAGGATGCGGCCAGCCAGGTGGCGCGGCGTATAGGCGGTGGGCGAGGAGAACTTCGGATCGTGAAGCGCCGGCGCGAGCGGCTTGCCGCAGGCTCCGCAGAACCGGCTGTCGGGGAGGTTCAACTGCAGGCAGCCGGAGCAGGCAATGCCCACCTGCGCCCCGCATGCCCTGCAGTACCTCGCATCCGAGGGGTTGTCCTTCTCGCATCGAGGACACCGCATGAGGCCGGCTCCTTTCGGCTGACACAGGACGCGGCGGGGCATTCCAGCGCGAACCGGCCCGATTGTCAAACAGATTCCCTGCCCTCACTGCGCGGCCTGCGGGAGTCTACTCGCCCTTCGGCTGGCGCTACCGCGCCGTCCGGACTCTGGGGCCCGCGAAAGACCTCTACACGAGCAAACGCCTCCATTCGCCGGATTCCGCGAGCCGCTTGAGAACCTGGGCGCGCTCTCTGAGGAACCGCGTCATGTAAGCCGTTAGGAACAGTCGCTCTGCGACCCATCCGAGGGGCCCGTAGGGCGCCGAGTAGTCGAACACGTCGACCATACGCGTTCCCGAGCTCGTTGCTTCGAAGAGGTGATCGTGGTCAAGATGCGCGAACGCCCCACGAACCATCGTGTCCCGAAAGTACTTCGGCCGTTCGAATGCGGTGATCCGGCTGGTCAGTTGCTGGACGACCCCGAAATGTCGGGCGCGCCATGTGACCTCATCGCCTGGGCCCAGGAGCCCGCTCGTAACTCCTGCGACGGCACGTTCGCGCGTGCGACCGGCCGACTCGACATGGGCATCAACACTCCGCGCCAGATCGAAGCAGACCGCCGGCGGCGCGCCGATTTCCGTGACGATGCGAATCGAGGGCATGTTCGTCCGCTGGCGTTCCTTCGCCGCTCACGGGCAGGCGCGTCACGCACTGCCGCGCTCTGACTCGAAGTAGTAGTGGTCCCTGACCCTTCCCTGCCACTTCCGGAACACCTCGATCAGCCCGGCCTTGTTCTGCCGCGACGTGCGAGGCGTTGGCATCGTGTGCACGAAGACGTCGGTCACTCCGCTGTCGAAGACGCCCCCGGAGATCTCTGCCTCCTTGAAGACCAGAAGCGGAAGGCCCAGGCCGAACAGGACGCCTGCTTCGAGATGGTTCCAGCTCGAAGGGAACGCGGTCGTCTTCTTCGCCTTCCGTTGTTCTTTGGTTCCCCGCTTGAACACCCCTGAGTTCGTGGTGAACTGCTCGAACCCGAGGATGACACCGCCGGAGCAGTGTCGTGCAATCACCAACACCTCGCGGAGGGGCAAGTCCGTCGGATAGTCCGACCTGCCGAGCGCCCGGGGCTCCAGCCCTTGTCGGGCGAGCTCTGTCAGAATGAGACTCCGCGACGCCTGCTGCGCCTTGCTCAAGACCGACGGGCAGGATACGAACACCGGAATCTTCATTCATCCTCCGCTCGGCGGAGCCGAGCAACGCGCTGAACGCGAGCCGGGTCCGAGCATCCATCTCACACCGTCATGACCTCGGGGCGCACTTCCTCAGCGCGGGCGGCGACCTCGCCACTCGATCACGTCAGCGCGCGGCCGGCGGCGGCATTCGCTCTGCCAGTGCGTTCACGAATGCCGGCGGGATGCTGGCGCCCAGGGCGCGGGCCTGGGCAACCGCCTCCCATGCCTCGGCGTACTGTCCGTTGCCGTAGAAGGCCATGGCGAGACGGACGTGCGTCCCTCCGTTCCCGGGCTCGAGCTTTATCGCCTCGCGGAACTCGCTGATCGCCTCCGCGAACTTCTTGCCGCGGGCGAGGGTAAAGCCGTGACCGACACGCGCTCGCGCGAAGCGCGGATCCACCCGGAGTGCCTCCCGGAACTCCCACAGCGCGTCCTCGTCCTTGCCGAGCCGGAGCAGGACGAATCCCAGCTCGGTCTGGGCGCCGACCTGGCGGAAATCCAGCTGCTTCGCCGTTCGGAGCTCCCGAACGGCCTCGTCCAGCTGGCCGCGCCGACTGTACAGGAGCCCCAGGTCTCCGTGAGGCGCGGGAAACGACGGGTCGATCTTCACCGCCTCGCGAAGAGCGGCCTCACCGTCGTCAATCTTCCCCGACCGCAGCAGGTCAAGGCCCGCGTTCCGTATCGCCGAGGCGAGGGGATTGGGCTCGTCAGCCGCGTGGCCTTTGGCATAGATGGCGCTCCAGGTGCGCCGGACCGCCTCGTCCAGGCCTAGCACACCCCGCCGGAAATCGTACGTCCGCATCAAACGGATGACCCGGCTCGTCTGGTCGTCGAACTTCTCGGCGGCGCCCAGCGGGCGCATGAGGGAATCCACCCCGCGCGATGGGTGGAAGGCGCCGAAGAGGTGCGCGAGTTCGTGGGCCAGGGTCTGTTCCGGTGTCCTCTGCGCGGCCAGGATGGCATCGCCGCATCCCGTCATGACGACGGCGAATCGGCTGAACGCGAGCGCCCAGCCCCGCTCGAGCCGCTCGCACCGTTGATGACTGAATCCGACGAGCACGTCGGCGTCGCCGATCGGCACCGAGGCTTTCATCATGTCCACCAGGTGCCGCGGGGACACGAATTCCCCAAACGTCTTGGGGACGACATCGAGGATCGTGAACCGTATCTGGAAGTTCTTCTCGTAGATATCCGAGACCGCGGCCACCGTTCGCCGGAGCGTTGCCTCCCAGTTCGGGAGCCCTCGATAGGCCTCGTCGACAACGGCGCGCATCGTCACCGTGCGGACGTCGGCGGATTGCGCATGCGAGGGATGAGTGCAGCCGAGGCTGACCGTCGCGAAGATCCAGATGGCCGCCCAGAATCGGCAGTTCTGCGCCATCCGGAGGGCCTGGCGGACCGACACCGCTAGCCGACAAGGAGGGCCTTCGCCCGCTCGTGCATAGCCAAGATGAGGGCGCTTATCGGACCACCCGGGACCATGCGCGCGGAGGCTCACAGCATGGAGGCGCGCGGGCCGGGCCCCAGCTCCCTGCCACGCTCCTATTGACCAGGGCATCGGTCGCGATCTTGCCTGATGGGCACGGGACAGTCAACACGCGCGGAGGGCGGGCAGAGGCGGGCGACTCAGCGGCGCCTGAGGCTGCGGAGCAGCCTGAGCGCCTCCCGATCGGCCCGGGGCTCGGGCTCCTTCGGGGTCTCGAGCGCCATGGGCACGCGGCCGAAGCGCCGGTCGTTGACGAGCCACCGGAAGGCGTTCACTCCGAGGCGCCCCTTGCCGATCTTCTCGTGCCGGTCGAGCCCCGAGCCCAGTCCCGCCTTGGCGTCGTTGAGATGGAAGGCGCGGACGCGCCCCAGCCCGATCAGACGGGCGCACTGCCCCATCGTCGCCTCCCAGCCGCTCTCGGTGCGGATGTCATATCCGGCCGCGAAGAGGTGACAGCTGTCGAGACACACGCCGATCCGCTCGGGCCGCGCCACCCGATCCAGGATCCGGCCGAGCTCCTCGAAGCTGCGGCCGATCGTGGCGCCGCCCCCGGCCGTGTTCTCGAGCAGCACCATGGCCCGGTAGCCGCGGGTCCGGCCCGTGACCTCGTCCAGCGCCCGGGCTATCCGCCTGATCCCCTCCTCGACCCCCGCG
>DASSSH010000316.1:0-11543 GCA_035708525.1 Candidatus Methylomirabilota bacterium | reverse complement strand
ATATAGACGAGGTCGGCCCCCGCCAGGAGCTTGAGCCAATGGGCGGCTTCGACGAGCGGCGTCCCCGCGAGCGCGGCGTCGGTGGCGCTCACCGCGGCCAGCAGGATCGGCACCTGGGCGGGCAGCAGCAGCACGGGGAAGAGCAGCTCCCGCGCGCGGAGCTGGGCCGTGATGGCGGCGAAGAGCGTGCCGACGGCGGCTAGCCCGGCCGTGCCCAGCAACAGCACCAGGGCCAGCGGGGCGGCCACCGGCCCGAGCGCGACGCCGAAGAAGAAGCCGAAGAGCGCGAGGAGGACCAGCTCCACGACGGCCATCAGGACGAAGTTGCCCAGCAGCTTGCCCACGTAGATGGCCGACTTGTCGCCGGGCGTGAGCAGCAGCCCCTCCCAGCAGTCGTTGTCACGCTCCGCGATGAAGCTGCGCCCGAGCCCCAGCAGCCCCGCCAGGATGAAGCCGAGCCAGAGCAGGCCGGGCAGCGCGGCCTCCAGGCTCCGACGGTCGGGGCCCAGGGCGAACTGGAACAGGAAGAGCAGCAGGAGCGAGAAGAAGAAGAGGGCGTTGAGGCTTTCCTTGGAGCGGCGCTCGGTGAGCACGTCCTTCCAGAGGACGAGCCAGGCGCGCCGCGCGTACAGGCTCACGCCGGCCCTCGATCAGCCTGCCTTGCTGTGGAAGTCAACACGCGGCGGCCGGGCTCCTTCGCGCAAGCGCTCATCTTCCATCTCGCCTGAATGTCGGGTCCTTTGGTTGTGCGGTTTGGCTCCTTCGCGCAAGCGCTCATCCGAACGGCTCGCCCAGTGCGGTTCATCTCGTACCCGCATCGGTCAAGTCATCGTAAACGCGGTGCAGCTCGTCCCAGGAGAGTTCGGCCGCCGGCCGGTCCAGCGCGAATCGGCCGCCGTAGAGGATGGTGATCCGGTCGGCGACGTCGAGGCCGCCGGTGAAGCTATGGGTCGCCAACAGCACCGCGCCGCCCGCCGTCTTGAACTGGAAGAGGAACTCGCCGAGCCATTTCCGCCCCTGCCGGTCGAGCCCCGTAAACGGCTCGTCGAGCAGAAGGATTCGCGCTCCGCTGAGGGCGGCGCGCGCCAGCGCCAATCGCCGCTTCATGCCCGCGGAGAACGTGCGCACGCGCTCGTGGCTCACGGCGTCGAGATCCAGCTGCTGGAGCGCCGCCTTGAGTCGGGCGGGCGAGGCGTCGCCCCCGCGCATCGCGATCCAGAAGCGGAGGTTCTCGAGCGCGGTGAGATCCTCGTAGACCCACGAGCCGTGGCCGACCATGCCGACCAGGGCCCGCGCGACCTCGGGCCGCTTCAGCGCGTCCACTCCACCGAGCGCGAGGCGGCCGCGGTTCGGGCGGAGGACGGTCGCGAGGATCCGCAGGAGCGTGGTCTTGCCCGAGCCGTTGGGACCCAGCAGGGCCACGCACTGACCGGCAGCCACCTCGAGCGAGAGATCCTCGAGGACCACGGACGACCCGAAGAACTTCCGGAGATGGCTCGCCGAGATCATGGCAGCAAAAGAGGGGAGACGGTCCCTGGTCCCCCCTCGTGGAACACGCTCGGTTCGCCCGTCCGGGCTACACCTTCATCGCGCGGAGCCGGGCGATTCGCTCTTCGATCGGGGGATGGGTGGAGAACAGCGTGCTCAGTCCACCTTGGCCACGGAGGGGATTGACGATGAACAGATGGGCCGTGGCGGGCGCGGCATTCATGGGCTCCACCTTGGAGGCGATCTCGAGCTTCTCGAGCGCCTTGGCCAACCCCCACGGCCGTCCGGCCATCCGGGCGCCGCTGGCGTCGGCTTGAAACTCCCGCGCGCGCGAGATGGCCAGCTGGATCAGGATCGCCGCGATCGGAGCCACGATCATCATGACGATGGCGCCGATCGCGCTGCCACCCGAGTCCTCATCGTCGCTCCTGCGCCCGCCGAACATAACCGCATAGCCAGCCATCCGCGCCACCATGGTGACGGCGCCGGCCAGCGTCGCCGCCAGGGTCATCGTGAGGGTGTCGCGGTTCTGGACGTGGGAGAGCTCGTGGGCCAGCACGCCTTCCAGCTCCTCCTCGCTGAGGACGCGGAGGATGCCCTGGGTGACCGCGACTGCGGCATGGGTCGGGTTCCGGCCGGTCGCGAAGGCGTTCGGCGTCTCCTCGGGAATGATGTAGATCCGAGGCATCGGCAGGCCCGCCCGCGTCGTCAGGCGGCGGACGATGCCGTAGATCTCCGGCGCCGCCGCCTCCTCCACCGGCTGAGCCCCGTACATCGCCAGGACGATCCGGTCCGAGAACCAGTAGCTGCCGAAGTTGATGACCAGGGCGAACAGGAAGGCCACGACCATACCCTGAGCGCCCCCCAGGTAGTCGCCGATGAGCAGCAGGAGGGCGGTCAAAGCCGCCAGGAGCACCGCGGTCTTGAACAGATTGCCCATGCTTGGCCTCGCCTCCCGATCGAATGCTAGCAGCCGACCCCCGGAGCGTCAAGCAAGGGCCCCCTCCGGGAGGCTTTTGGGTTGACAAGGTCCCACCCCGTGGCTATACTGACCCGGTTTCAAAAAAATGCTTTAATTGACTGAAGGTTAGATGAGGTTCCGGGATGGTCATCCGGGTCTCCGAGATTCCCGAGGAAGGGCTCCAGATCGAGGGGGTGCAGGAATTTCCGCGCCCGTTCCAGGATCCTTCCTGGACTCTGAAGGAAATCTCGCTCAAGGTGGACAAGGACGGCGACACGGTGTTCGTGGCCGGCCGGGTGGCGGCCCAGGTGCCCCAGACATGCGGCCGGTGCCTGGAGTCCTACACGGTCACCGTGGCGCCCGTGGTGGACGCGCGCTTCGTCCCCGCCCCCCAGGGGCGTGGCGAAGAGCGCGAGCTTGGAGCCGACGACCTCGAGACCGACGTGTACGAGCATGGGCTCCTGGACCTGACAGCCCTGGTGGAGACCGAGACGACACTCGGCCTGCCGATGAAGCCTCTCTGCCGCGAGGGCTGCCGGGGGCTGTGCCCGATTTGCGGCAGCAACCGGAACGTCACGCCCTGCACCTGTGAGGCGAAGGCCCCCGATCCGCGGTGGGCGGCGCTCAAGGGATGGGCCGAACGGTCTAGATAGGAGCCCGTGAGCCATGCCGCTCCCCAAACGACGCCACTCAAAGACGAGAGGCCGCAAGCGCCGCACGCACTACAAGATGGTGGCGCCCACGCGCTCCATCTGCCCCCAGTGTCGTGAGATCAAGCAGCCCCATCAGGTGTGCCCGCACTGCGGGTTCTACAAGGGGCGGGAAGTCATCGCCGTCGAGGGCGCGTAGCTGTCTCCTTCCCCGGGCGCCCATTCTGGCCGTCCCCATGAAGGTCGCGTCATGAAGATCGCCATCGATGCCATGGGCGGCGATTTCGGCCCGGCCGTCGTGGTCGAGGGCGCGGTGGCCGCCTCGCGCGAGTTCGATCTCGCCTCGGTGCTCGTGGGGGACCGGGCGGCGATCGAGCGCGAGATCGTCCGCCTCAAGGCCCAGGAGCTGCCGATCAGCGTGCGCAATGCCTCGCAGGTCGTCGGCATGGCCGAGTCGCCCTCCCAGGCGCTCCGTCGCAAGCGCGACTCCTCACTCCGCGTGGCCGCCGAGCTGGTCAAGGACGGCGAATGCGCCGCCCTCGTCTCGGCCGGGAACACCGGCGCGGCCATGGCCATCGGCATGTTCGTGCTCGGCGTGCTGCCGGGCGTGGACCGGCCGGCGATCGCCGCCGCCATGCCGAGCCTGGGCGGCTACACGATCCTCATCGATGCCGGCGCCAACGTCGATCCGAAGCCGCGCCACCTCTTCCAGTTCGCCGTGATGGGGCACGTCTACTCCCGCGACATCATCGGCCGGGACAACCCGCGCGTGGGCCTGCTCTCGGTCGGCGAGGAAGAGGGCAAGGGCAACGAGCTGACCAAGGAGGCCTTCGAGGAGCTGCGCGGCTCGTCCCTGAACTTCATCGGCAACGTCGAGGGGCGCGACATCTTCAACGGCCGCTGCGACGTGGTCGTGACCGACGGGTTCACGGGCAACGTCTGCCTCAAGGTGGCCGAGAGCCTGGCGGAGATGCTCACGACCATGATCCGCGAGGAGCTGACGCGCGATGTGCTCTCGATCACCGGCGCCGCGCTCTCCAAGCGCGCGTTCGGCCGGATCAAGAAGCGCGTGGACTACACGGAGATGGGCGGCGCGCCGCTGCTCGGCATCAACGGGGCCTCCATCATCTGTCACGGTGCCTCGCCGGTGAAGGCGATCAAGAACGCGGTGCGGGTCGCCGCCGATTGGGTGCGGAACGATCTCAACGAGCACATCAAGACCGCCCTCGAGGCCGAGGCCGTGCTGGCCGAGGGGCGGGAGGGAGGCCGCGAATGACTCGGGTCCGGATCATCGGCGTTGGCGCCTATGCCCCGAAGCGGATCCTCACCAACCAGGACCTCGAGAAGATGGTGGAGACCTCCGACGAGTGGATCGTCCAGCGGACGGGCATCCGCGAGCGCCACATCGCCGACGAGAGCGAGGCCACCTCGGACCTGGCCCTCAAGGCCGCGCAGCAGGCGCTGGAGCGGGCGGGGGTCGAGCCGGAGGAGGTGGACTTCATCGTCGTCGGGACCACGACGGGCGACATGATGTTTCCCACGACGGGCAACATCGTCCAGCACGCGCTCGGCTGCCGGAACGCCGGCTCCGTGGATGTGTACGCCGCCTGCGCCGGCTCGATCTACAGCCTCTCGATCGGCTCCCAGTACGTGCAGACGGGCAAGTACCGGACGGTGCTCTGCATCGGCGCGGAGTGCCTCTCGCGCATCACGGATTTCACGGACCGCGGCACCTGCATTCTGCTGGCCGACGCGGCCGGCGCCGCCGTGCTGCGTCCCTCCGACGACGAGGCCGGCATCCTCGACACCGATCTCTACTCGGACGGCCGCTACGGCGAGCTGCTGATCCAGCCGGGCGGCGGATCGCGCCATCCCGCGACCCATGAGACCGTCGAGCAGCGCATGCACTACGCCCGGATGAAAGGGAACGAGGTCTTCAAGGTGGCGGTGCGGATGTTCGGCGACTGCGCCGAGAAGATTCTCACGCGCAACGGCATCAAGGTAGACGACCTCGCGCTGTTCATCCCGCACCAGGCCAATCTCCGGATCATCGAGGCCGCGGTCAAGCGGCTCAAGCTGCCCATGGAGCGCGTGCTGGTCAACGTGGACCGCTACGGGAACACGGGCGCCGCGTCGGTCTACGTCGCGCTGGAGGAGGCGCTGGCCACCAAGCGGATCCAGCCCGGCGATGTGGTGCTGATGGCAGCCTTCGGCGGCGGCTTCACCTGGGGCGCGGCGCTGCTCCGGTGGTGATGGTCAAGCTCGCCTTCCTGTTCCCCGGTCAGGGATCCCAGTCCGTGGGCATGGGACGGGCCTTCGCCGAGGCATCCCCGCGCGCCGCGGCCCTGTGGCAGGAGGCGGACGATGCGCTGGGCTTCGCCCTGTCGCGCCTCTGCTTCGAGGGACCGGAGGACGAGTTGACGCTCACCGCCAACACTCAGCCCGCGGTCCTCACGGCGAGCGTGGCCGCGGCGACGATTCTCGCCGAGCGAGGCGTCACGCCGCACCTGGCGGCGGGCCACAGTCTGGGCGAGTATTCCGCCCTGGTGGTGGCCGGCGCGCTGCGCTTTCTCGACGCCGTCCGGCTGGTCCGCAAGCGCGGCCAATTCATGCAGGAGGCTGTGCCCGTCGGGACGGGCGCGATGGCGGCGCTGTTGGGCGTGGACCTGGCCACGGCCGAGCAAGTTTGCATCGAGGCCGCCCAGGGCGAGATCGTCGGCGTCGCCAACATCAACTCGCCCGGCCAGATCGTGATCGCGGGACATCGGGCTGCGGTGGGGCGCGCGGTCGCCGCCGCCGCCGAGCGCGGCGGCAAGAAGAGCATGCTGCTTCCCGTGAGCGCTCCCTTTCACTCCGCCTTGATGAAGCCGGCCGCGGACCGATTGGCGACCGAGCTGGAGTCGGTGACGGTGAGCGCGCCGAGGTTTCCCATCGTCCGAAACGTGGACGCGGCGCTGACGACCTCGGCGGAGGACGTCAGGCCCTTCCTCGTCCGCCAGGTCGCAAGCCCGGTCCGCTGGACCGAGTGCGTCGAGCGGCTGTCGCGGGAAGGGGCTGGGGCATTCCTCGAGGTGGGACCCGGTCGAGTGCTGACGGGGCTGCTCAAGCGCACCCTCGACGGAGTCCGTGGCCTGGCCGTGGAGGATCCGGCGTCGCTCGACAAGGCGCTGGCGACGCTGGCCGCAGGGGGCGCTGCGTGACGGAGGCCAAGGCTCTGGCAGGTCGCGTCGCCATCATCACCGGCGGAACCCGCGGGATCGGGCTTGCCAGCGCGCGCTTGCTGGCAGAAGACGGGGCCTCCGTGGTAGTCTCGGGGCGCGATGCCGGCCGGCTGGACGCGGCCGTCAAAGAGCTGGAGGCGCTTGGGGTTGCGGCGCTCGGTGTCGCCGCCGACGCGGCCAAGCGCGAAGACTGCGACCGCCTCGTGGAAACGGCCAAGGAGCGCTTCGGCCGGATCGACGTGTTGGTCAACAATGCCGGCATGACGCGCGACCAGCTGCTGGTCCGGATGAAGGACGACGACTGGGACCAGGTGCTGGACGTCAATCTGCGTGGCGTTTTCCTGATGACGCGGGCGGCGGGGAAGGTGATGATGCGCCAGAAGAGCGGGCGGATCATCAACATCACCTCGACGGCGGGCGCCATGGGCAACGCCGGCCAGGTGAACTACTCGGCGGCGAAAGCCGGAGTGATCGGGCTCACGAAGGCGGCGGCGCGTGAGCTGGCCCACTGGAATATCCTGGTCAACGCCGTGGCGCCGGGGCTGATCGAGACGGACATGACCGCCACCGTGCCGGCGGAAGCCCGCCAGGCGCTGCTCGATCAGGTGCCGCTCAAGCGGATCGGCGCCGCGCGCGACGTGGCCGAGCTGGTGCGGTTCCTGGCCGGCGACGGCGCGGGCTACATCACCGGACAAACGATTCACGTGAACGGCGGGCTGTACATGTAGCCAACGGGAGCCCCCGCAGCGAGGCGGGGGCGTCGGCTCAGTTCATCCGAGGTCAGGAGGCGTTCATGGCGAAGCCGGTCGAAGAGCGGGTGAAGGAAATCATCTGCGAGCAGCTCGGGGTCGAAGAGGACGAGGTCAACCCGAACGCCAAGTTCATCGAGGACCTCGGCGCCGACTCCCTCGACACCGTCGAACTGGTGATGGCTTTCGAGGAGGAGTTCGACCTCGAGATCCCCGACGAGGACGCCGAGAAGATCGTGACCGTCGGGGACGCCATCAACTACATCAAGGAAAACCAGTAGCGGGGCACGCGCGGAGCGCGCCGGATGGAGACGCGGCGGGTCGTCGTGACCGGGATCGGGGCCGTCACCCCGGTCGGGAACACGGCCGAGGAGTTCTGGGCCGCCCTGATCGCGGGGAAATCCGGGATCGGGCCCATCACGCGCTTCGACACGACCGGCTATCCGACGCGCATCGCCGGCGAGGTGCGCGGCTTCGACTCGCTCAAGTACGTCGACAAGAAGGACGACCGCAAGTTCGACCCCTTCCTCAAGTACGCGATCGCCTGCGCCGTCATGGCCGTCGAGGACGCCGGGCTCAAGGTGGAGCAGGTGGACGGCACGCGGTTCGGCGTCCTCGTGGGCTCGGGCATCGGCGGCATCGGGACCCTGCTCGACAGCCATGTGACGCTGCTCAAGAAGGGACCGGACCGGGTCTCACCGTTCTTCATCCCGATGCTCATCATCAACATGGCCTCGGGCCTGATCTCCATGCGGTTCGGGGCCAAGGGACCGAATTCCTCGGTGGTGACCGCGTGCGCCACGGGCAATCATGCCGTCGGCGATGCGATGAAGATCATCCAGCGGGGCGACGCCGATGTGATGATTGCCGGCGGCGCCGAGGCCATCATCCTGCCGCTGACCATCGCCGGCTTCTGCCAGATGAAGGCCATGTCCACCCGCAACGACGAGCCGGCGAAGGCGTCCCGGCCGTTCGACGCCGAGCGTGACGGCTTCGTCTGCGGCGAGGGGGGAGGGCTCGTGGTCCTCGAGTCGCTCGATCACGCGGTCAAGCGCGACGCGCGCATCTACGCCGAGGTCGTCGGGTACGGCATGACGGGTGACGCCCATCACATGACGGCGCCCGATCCCGAGGGCGACGGCGCCGCGCGGGCCATGGCCGCGGCCGTGCGGGACGCGGGCTTTCCGCCCTCGGCCGTCGGCTACATCAACGCCCACGGCACCTCCACGCCGTACAACGACAAGTTTGAGACGCTGGCGATCAAGCGCGTCTTCGGCGAGCACGCGCGCAAGCTGGCCGTCTCCTCCACCAAGTCCATGACGGGCCATCTGCTGGGCGCCGCCGGCGGCATCGAGGCCATCGCGACGGTGCTGGCGATCCACCACGGGATCCTGCCGCCTACCATCAACTATGAGAAGCCCGACCCGGACTGCGATCTCGACTATGTTCCGAACCAGGCCCGCAAGCAGGACGTCGAGGTTGCGCTGTCCAACGCCTTCGGGTTCGGCGGCACCAACGCCACCCTCGCCTTCCGGAAGTACCGCGCCTAGTTGACGGCCGCGCCTGACCCGCTGGAGACCATCGGGGCGCGGCTGGATCATGCCTTCCGTGATCGCGCCCTGCTGCTCGAGGCCCTGACTCACCCCTCGTATGTCAACGAGCATCCCGACGGCCGCGACAACGAGCGGCTGGCGTTCCTCGGCGATGCCGTCCTAGGCTTCGTCGTTGCCGAGCGGCTGTGGGAAACGGCGCCTGACGAGCCGGTCGGTGTGTTGACCCCCCGTCGAGCCGCGCTCGTCTCCGGCGCGAGCCTGGCCGCCTGGGCGACGCGGCTCGGGCTCGGCGCCCACCTCCGCCTCGGGCGCGGCGAGGAATCCATGGGCGGCCGCGACAAGCCCTCGGTGCTCGCCACGGCGCTCGAGGCCGTTCTGGCCGTCGTCTACCTCGAAGGAGGGCTTCCCGCTGTCCGTCGCGCCGTCGCGGCTTTGGCCGTGTGGTAACGTTGACGTATGCGATTCTGGCCCTTCCGCCAGCCGGCGCGTTACACCGTGAGTGGTGTTCCGCCCGAGTCGCTGCTCGTGACCGAGGACCTCCTGCGCCGCAACCTTGAGGACCTCTTCAGCGTGCGCGAGCAGGAACTGCGCGGCCTCGCCTTCTGCTGGGGCGGCGAGCTGCTGATGGCGGCGGACCGCGCCCTGCCGCTGCTGGAGGCGCGCCTCAAGCCCTTCGGCTACACGCCCTTCAT
Organism: Candidatus Methylomirabilota bacterium; assembly: GCA_035708525.1. Lineage (GTDB taxonomy): Bacteria > Methylomirabilota > Methylomirabilia > Rokubacteriales > CSP1-6 > DASSSH01. Next base: position 2,229 of record DASSSH010000316.1, on the reverse strand, counting down.
CTCGCGAGAGCGGGGGATGACGTGGATCCGGGCGCTGCCGCTGGCGGCGGTCGCAGAGCCGGCGCGGCCCAGCGTCAACCTCATCCTCTTCCTGCTGACCCTGCTCTCGACGCTGGCCGCGGGCTGTCTCGTGGCCGGCTCGTTTCCGTTTCTCACGTTCAACCCGTTCGCCGAGCCCGCTCGCCTGCTGGACGGCATGCCGTTCGCTTTCACCCTGCTGGGTATCCTGGGCACCCACGAGTTTGGTCACTACTTCACGGCGCGCCACTACGGCGCCTCCGTGAGTCTGCCCTACTTCATCCCGGCGCCGCCGCCCCTGTTCCTCTTCGGCACGCTGGGAGCGGTTATCCGCATGCGATCGCCGGCGCGGGACCGCAACTCGCTCTTCGATATCGCGGTGGCCGGCCCGCTGGCCGGGCTCGTCGTGGCGCTCCCGGCGCTGTGGCTGGGATTGACATGGTCGCGCGTGGGAGCGATGCCGCCGGGCGGCGGGATGCAGTTCGGCGACTCCCTGCTGATGCGCTTCGTCACGTGGCTGGTGTTCGGGCCCATTCCCGACGGGATGGACGTCTTCGTCCATCCGGTCGCCCTGGCGGGCTGGGTTGGTCTCTTCGTCACGGCGCTCAACCTCATTCCGGTGGGGCAGCTCGACGGCGGGCGGATCGCCTATGCGCTGTTCGGGCCGCGCCACCGCACCGTTTCCGTGGGCGCGTTCGTCGCGCTGCTCGTCCTGGGTGTGGTGGCGCAGTCGATGAACTGGATCGTGTTCGCTGCGCTCGTGTTCCTCTTGATCGGCTTCCACCACGCGCCACCGCTCGACGACGTGACCCCGCTGACGGCCCGCCGCTACGCGGTCGGCGTGATCTGCCTCGTTCTCCTGATCCTGCTCATCCCCCCGGTCCCGGTCCAGCTCTCCGGTCAGTAGTGGCCGGGGCTTGCCCCTCGCGGCAAACCCCGCTAAGATTGCGGCGCTTCCGAGCCACGCGTCTGCTGTCGTGACCTCCGCTGCCCTCACGGGAGGCTGTTGAGTGCCGGACGAGCGCGCCGATCCCAAAGGCCTCGAGTCGCTGATCCGCAAGGGAGAGGTGGACACCGTGCTCGCGGTGTTCCCCGACGGCCTGGGGCGCCTCATGGGGAAGCGCGTCGTCGGGCGCTACTTCCTCGACCACGTGCTGGAGGACGGCGTTCACGCCTGCATCTACCTCTTCACTGTGGACATGGAGATGGAGCCGCTCCCGGGCTTCAAGCTCACGTCCTGGGAGCGCGGGTACGGCGACATGAAGATGGTGCCCGATCTCGGCACCTGGCGGCTGATTCCCTGGCTGCCCAAGACGGCGCTCGTCTTCTGCGACGTCCATACCGAGGAGGGCGAGCCCATCGAGGAGGCACCGCGCTGGATCCTCCGGCGCCAGATCGAGCGCGCGCGGAAGCAGGGGTATCTCGTCAAGACGGCCTCGGAGCTCGAGCTCTATCTGTTCAAGGAATCCTTCGACGAGGCGCGGGCCAAGCGCTACCACGGCCTCACCCCCGTGTCGGGCTACCTCGAGGACTATCACATCCTCCAGACCTCGAAGGAGGAGCCGCTGGTCCGCGCCATCCGCAACCACATGGAGGCGGCGCGCGTGCCGGTGGAGTTTTCCAAGGGCGAGTGGGGCAGAGGTCAGGAGGAGATCAACCTCCGCTACGCGGAAGCGCTGGAGATGGCCGATCGCCACGTGCTCTACAAGCATGGCGTCAAGGAGATCGCCTGGCAGCAGGGCTGCTCGGTGACCTTCATGGCCAAGTACGACATGGGCGCGGCCGGCTCGTCCTTTCACCTGCACTCCTCCGTCTGGGATCCGCCGGGCCGGAAGAATCTCTTCGCGGCGAAAGGCTCGCGGCAGGGCACCGAGCTGTTCCGTCACTGGCTCGCCGGGCAGATGGCCATGGCGCGAGAGTTCGCCTACTTCTACGCGCCCACGATCAACGCCTACAAGCGCTACCAGGCGGGCTCTTTCGCCCCCACGCGCATCGCCTGCGGCTGGGACAACCGGACGTGCGGCTTTCGCCTCTGCGGCGAGGACTCGGGCTTTCGGGTCGAGAACCGTATCCCGGGCGCCGACGCCAACCCGTATCTGGCCTTTGCGGCGACCATCGCCGCAGGGCTGCACGGCATCGAGAAGAAGCTCAAGCCGCCCCGGATCTACGAGGGCAATGCCTACGAGGACGCGACCCTGTCCCAGGTACCGA
>DASSSH010000315.1:0-3122 GCA_035708525.1 Candidatus Methylomirabilota bacterium | reverse complement strand
ACGCCGCCCAGTCCCTCTACGAGTGGAACTATCCCAAGCAGATCCTCCACATCAAGCTCGAGGAGTCGACCACCCACACGGTGGAGCAGAAGGAAGCGGCCATCTTCTCCGAGCCCTTTCTGATCCGGCGGCCGCTGCTGCAGGCCATCAGCCAGGACGGCAGCCCGGCGGTGCTCCTGATCGACGAAGTCGATCGGTCCGATCAAGAGTTCGAGGCCTTTCTCCTTGAGGTGCTCTCGGACTTCCAGGTGACGATCCCCGAGATCGGGACCATCACGGCGATCCATCCACCCTATGTGATCCTGACATCGAACCGCGAACGCGAGCTGTCCGACGCGCTCCGCCGCCGGTGCCTCTACCTCTGGGTGGATTTCCCGGGCTTCGAGAAAGAGGTGCGCATCGTCATGCGAAAGGTCCCGGGCGTCAACGAGCGGCTGGCCCGCCAGATCTCGCGCTTCATGGAGAGCCTGCGCACGCTGCGGCTGAGCAAGGTGCCCGGCGTGGCCGAAACGCTCGACTGGGCCCAGGCGCTGTCCTCGCTCCATGCCGACTGCCTGGACGAAGAGCTCGTGGCCGAGACGCTGGGCTGCGTGCTCAAGGACGCGGACGACGTCAAGCGCTTCAAGCGGGAGCTCACGGCCTCGGGCCTCAAGCGCTTCGTTCCCGTCGAGGGTTAGGGGGCGAGCATCGCCATGGCCGTAGGACGCAATCTCGCGAGCGCCACTCTCGCTTTCGGCCAGATGCTGCGCGCGGCCGGGCTTCCCCTGACCGTGACCGAGCTGATGGGCGCCGTGCGCGCGCTCGAGGTGATCGACCTCATGGACCGCCACGAGGTCTACCTCGCGCTGAGGACCACCCTGGTGGCGCGCCACGAGGAGATCCCCGCCTTCGACCGCTGCTTCGACGCCTTCTGGAAGTTTCACGCCGACGAGGGCCAGGGGCTCGAGGGGCTGCTGAGCGCCGCCGAGACAGCCAAGCAGGACGCCGAGGGGACGGGCCCGGGGGAGACCGGTGGCGAGCACCGCGCCTCCGTCGCCCTCGAGGGCTGGGAGGAATCGGCGGGAGAAGACGGCGAGCCGCTGGAAGTCCCGGGCGTGAGCGACCGTGATGTCCTGATGGACCAGGATTTCTCGACCTTCCCGGCGGAGGACCTGGACGAGGTGGCGCGGCTCACCGTGCTGATCGCCAAGCGGCTGGCGCGCCGGATCAGCCGGCGCCGGCGGCCGACGCGGCGGGGCGGCATGATCGATCTGCGCCGCAGCATGCGCGCCAACATGATGAAGGGCGAGATCATCGAGCTCCGGCGCCGCGAGCGGCGGCGGCGCAAGGTCCGCCTGGTCCTCCTCTGCGACGTCTCGGGCTCCATGGACCTCTACAGCCGCTTCCTGCTCCAGTTCCTCTACGCCATCCAGAACGTCTTCGGGCGGGTCGAGACGTTCACCTTCGCGACCCGCCTGACGCGGGTGACCGAACACCTCAAGGGGCCGTCCTACCGCCTGGCCCTGGGCCGATTGACCGAGGTCCGCGACTTCTCCGGCGGCACGCGGATCGGCGAGTCGCTTCAGGAGTTCAACCGCTCGTGGGCCCGCCTCGTGGACCGCCACACCATCGTGATCCTGCTCTCCGACGGCTGGGACACCGGAGAGCCCGAGCTGCTGACAAACGAGCTGCTCACCCTCAAGCGCCGGGCCGGCCGACTGATCTGGCTGAACCCGCTGCTGGGCAATCCCTCCTACGAGCCCCTGACACGCGGGATGGCAGCCGCCCTGCCGCTCGTGGATCACTTCGCCGCGGCTCACAATCTGGCCAGCCTGCGCGAGCTGGCGGGCCACTTGAACCTGAGATGACGCCACCATGAGCGAGCTCTTCGACCATCTGAAGCAGCTGAGATCGGCCGAGCGCAAGGTCGCCCTGGCGACCCTCGTCAACACCCGGGGCACGACGCCGCGCAAGGAAGGCGCCCAGATGCTGGTGGGCGAAGGGGGGCGCGTGCTCGGCTCCGTGACCATCGGCGGCTGCGTGGACGCCCAGGTCATCGAAGAGTCCGCCAGTGTCCTCGGCCAGAACGCGCCCCGGCTGCTCGAGCTGAACCTGGGCGACGAGGAAGCCTGGGAGATCGGGCTCACCTGCGGCGGGACCATCGAGGTCTTCGTCGAGCCGGTGGCCCTCGACCAGCCCGGCGAGCCGGCGCTGGCCTTCTACGAGAAGGCACGGGCCCATGCCGAGCGCGGCGGGCGCGCGGCCATCGTCACCCGGCTCGATCCGCCGCAGCACGGCGTCAAGCTCCTGCTGCTCGACAGCGGCGCCCAGGAGGGAACGCTCGGCGACGGCTTCCTCGATCGGCGCTTCGCCGCCGAGTCGCGCGAGTACCTCGCGGCGGGGAAGTCCAGGACCCTGTTCCTCGAAGGTGTCCGCGCCTTCGTCGAGGTCTTCGCGCCGCCCTCGATCCTACTGGTCGTCGGAGCCGGACACGTGGCCATGCCGCTGACCGCGCTCGCCCGAAGCCTGGGCTTCAGGACGGTGGTCGTGGACGGCCGGCCGCGCTTCGCGACCCGCGAGCGCTTCCCCGACGTGGACGACCTGCGCGTGGGCATTCCCTCGGAGCTGGTTCGCGACGTCCCGCTGATCCCGACGACGGCCCTCGTCCTGGTGGCCCACGACTACAAGTACGACCTGCCGGTGCTGCGGCATGCGCTCAGCACCCCGGTGGGCTATATCGGGCTCTTGGGGAGTACCCGGCGCGGGGCGGCCATCTTCAATCTCCTCCGCGAGGACGGCGTGAGCGACGAGGCGCTGGCGCGGGTGCGGGTCCCGATCGGGCTCGATCTGGGCGCCCAGAGCGCGCCGGAGATCGCACTCAGCATCCTGGCCGAGATCCTGGCGGTGCAGCGGGGCACCACGGCTTTGCCCATCAGCGACAAGGTCAGGCGGGGGATCCGATGAAGCCGCTCGCGATCCGGAAGACCGAGGCCAAGGCCGCATCGCTGGAAGGCCGTGTCGCCTGCCACGACGTGCGCGACGGGGCCGGCAAGGTTGCGATCGCCAAGGGTCAGACGCTCGACGCGGCCGCCACCAGCCGGCTGCTTGGCCTCGATTGGCAGGAGGTTCACGTGCTCGAGCTC
>DASSSH010000314.1:0-9483 GCA_035708525.1 Candidatus Methylomirabilota bacterium | reverse complement strand
CTCCTCGGTGTCCATCGGGCTGAGGCTGATTTCGGCAGGAAATTCAAACCCATCCTTTCGAAGTCCCGAGAGTTCTAGCCCCGTCCCCATGGGGCGAGGCCGAGCGTCCGCGAAGTAGCCGGCGCGATGCCCCGGGTGCCGAGCGTGAAAGCGCTCCGGGATGAGCATCTCCACCGGCTGCCCGAGCAGCTCTTGCCGGGCGTAGCCGAAGAGCCGTTCCGTCTGCGAGTTGACGAGTGTAATACGCCCATCTCGGGCGACGATCACCATCGCGTCCGGTGCGGCTTCGAGGACTCCCCGGATCTTGCTCTCGGCCTCTTGAGGTCCGGTGAACTTGCGGCTGGGCCGATTCGTCATGTGCGTGGATTGCCCGCGGGGAGGGTGGGTGCACCCAGATAGTCGTTGATGCCGGGAGATCGTGTCAAGGGGTGCACGTCGAATCTTTTCGCTTGCTACACGTATTGAAGTCACGCAAGTTTCTGTCCTTACTCCGTCTCTGACGGCTTCAAGGGCCTGCTGCGCCGATCTCCGGGTGAGCGGCCCGTGAGCTTTCACATGAGTCGCCTCAAGGTCATGTCGGCAACCCTCTGATCTCGCGAGACACAGGAGGAGGTGACCTTTGGGTCTTACCCAATGTTTCTTCCGGCGCCGGAGGTCAGGCGACGGCGGCGACCTGTTGGCGGCCCTGGGGTGACTCCGACACGGGATCGCGATGCTCCGGCACACGTTTCGCGGAAGCAGTCTCAAGTCGCTGCTGAGGCTCGAAGACGAGCGGCACGCCTTCGAGCGTTACCGAGCGATCCGCAGATCTGAGCGCGTAGATCTCTGATCTGCGAGCTCGCTGTCTTCGTCGCGGTCCCCGCACGGTCATAGGGCAGTTGCACTAGCGAAATAATCTAATCGCTGGATTGTGATTAGATGCGCAAGCGGTTCATCGTTGCGGACGAAATGGACCGATAAGGTCCTCTTATGCAGCTCACGCAAAAGGGCGACTACGCGGTAAGAGTGATGCTGGACTTGGCCGGCCACCCGGCCGACGCCACCGTCCGCACGACGGACCTGGGGCGGCGCACAGGCGTACCCCGCGCTTACCTCGCCAAGGTGATCCAGGCGCTCGCCCAGGCCGGCCTCATCCGCACCAAGCGCGGTTCGCTGGGTGGCGTGTCGCTCCTGGAAGAACCACGGGCGGTGACGCTCCGGCGGGTCATCGAGGCGGTGGAGGGGCCCATCTATCTTAACCGGTGTCTCATCCGCCGCGGGCTGTGCCCGCGCGATGCTTTCTGCCCTGCCCATCCCGTGTGGGCGCGCGTGCAGGCGATCCTGTTACGCGAACTCGATGCCGTCTCCATCGGTGATCTGACTGCCTCTGACAAGAGCCCGGCTGTGGCGAGGAGGTGACGTCCCCATGGTGAACTGGATGCGGTGGTTCCCGGAGGACGTCTCGACCTACGGCAGCGATGTGGACTCGGTCTTCGCGCTGATCTACTGGGTCGGGCTGGTGTGGTTCGTCATCACGCTCGGGACGTTTGGCCTGTTCCTCGTCCTCTACCGGCGTCGTCAGGGGCGCCGGGCCTTCTACATCACGGGCGACCCCCTCCGCCAGGCGGCCTGGATCCTGGTCCCGTGCGCGATCGTGCTCGCCCTCGACCTCTGGATCGACTGGCGGGGTGGGCCGGCCTGGGCCAAGGTGAAGAGCCAGTTCCCGCCGTCCGAGATCACCATCCAGGTCACGGGCCGTCAGTTCTTCTGGGAAGTGGTCTACCCGGGTCCGGACGGGCGCTTCGGGACCGAAGACGACCGGCAGTTCAGCAACGAGATCCATGTCCCCGTCGGCCAGCCCATTCGCCTGGTCCTCAAGTCCGGGGACGTGGTGCACAGCTTCTTCGCCCCTAATCTCCGGTTCAAGCAAGACATGGTGCCGGGGCGGCTGACGGGCGGCTGGTTCGAGGCGACCAAGCCGGGCAGGTACGAGCTGCCCTGCGCCGAGCTATGTGGGATCGGCCACTCGGTGATGAATGGCTGGCTTTACGTGCACACGCCGGAGGAGTACCAGGCTTGGGTGAAGCAGCAATGGCCGGCCGCCCCGGCAGGCGCGGAACGGAGCCCGCGATGAGCCATTCCCCGCAAACTGGGACGTCCGCCCCCCACGCGGCCGCGCACGGCGAGGCAGGGTTCGCGCGCACCTACATTTTCTCCACCGACCACAAGACCATCGCCAAGCAGTACCTGGCCTGGGGCCTTTTCTGGACGGTCGTGGGCAGCTTCCTGGCGGGTGTGATGCGCTGGCAGCTTGCCTGGCCCGGCAGCGACGTGCCGGGCTGGGGGACGGTCGGGCCCGGCGCCTACAACGTGCTGGTCACGTTGCACGGGACCATCATGGTTTTCTTTGTGGCCATGCCGATCCTGCTCGGGGCCTTCGGCAACTTCCTCATCCCGCTCATGGTCGGGGCCCGGGACATGGCGTTTCCCCGACTGAACATGCTGTCGATCTTGGTCTTCGGGGTGGCCTCGGTGGTGCTGCTGGTCTCATTCTTCGTCCCGGGGGGCGCTGCCTCGGCAGGCTGGACCGGCTACCCGCCGCTCTCGGGCAAGGTGGAGTACACGGGGTCCAACTGGGGGTTGACCCTCTGGCTCCTGGCCCATGCCCTCGAGTTCGCCGCCTTCCTCATGGGCGGGGTCAACTTCCTCACGACGGCTCTCACGCTCCGGGCGCCGGGGATGACGCTCCTCCGGATGCCCCTGGCCGTCTGGCACCAGCTCGCCGCCACGCTCATCTTCCTGCTCTCGGTGGGCCCGCTGATCGCCGGCGCCGTGATGCTCCTGCTGGACCGCCTCATCGGCACCCGCTTCTACGTCCCGGGGGATGGCGGCGACCCGCTACTCTGGCAGCACCTGTTCTGGTTCTTCGGCCACCCCGAGGTCTATGTGCTGTTGCTGCCGCCGGTGGGGTTCGTCTGCGAGGTGCTCCCGGTCTTCTCCCGCAAGCCGATCTTCGGCTACCGCTGGATCCTCTGGGCCACGGGCGGGGTGGTCGGGCTCAGCTTCATCGTCTGGGCGCACCACATGTTCGTGAGCGGCATGAACCCGGGCCTGGCCATGCCCTTCAGCATCACCACCATCCTGATCTCGGTGCCGGTGGCGTTTGTGCTCTTCGCCCTGATCGCCACGCTCTGGCGGGGCTCCATCAGCTTCGAGACCCCGATGCTCTTCGCGCTGGGCTTCATCGCCATGTTCGTGTTCGGCGGGCTCACCGGGATCTTCAACGGCTCGGCGCCCGTCGACATCTACCTCCGCGGCACGTACTTCGTGGTGGCCCACTTCCACTACACGCTCTTCAGCGCGACAGTCTTCGGCGCCTTCGCCGGGTTCTATTACTGGTTCCCGAAGATGTTCGGCCGGATGCTCTCCGAGCCCCTGGGCCGGCTGCACTTCTGGCTCACGGCCGTCTTCTTCAACCTGACCTTCTTCCTGCTGCACAACATCGGGCTGGCGGGCATGGCCCGCCGCACCGCCGACCCGCGGGCGTTCGAGATGCTCCGGCCGCACCAGTGGATCAACGAGTGGGCGACCGTCGCGTCCTTCCTGCTGCTGGCGGCGCAGATCCCCTTCGTGGTCAATGTGGTCCGGAGCCTCGTGGCCGGGGCGCCGGCGCCGGTCAACCCATGGCAGGCGAGCACGCTCGAGTGGTCGGTTGCCTCGCCCCCGCCGCACCTCAACTGGGGTGCGGAGCTGCCGGTGGTCCAGCGGGGACCGTACGAGTACAGCGTTCCCGGCGAAAGCCAGGATTGGCTGCCCCAGCGCCAGCCGCTGGCGGCGGGCTCCTGAGAGGAGGCGGGGCATGGCGGTCCGTGTCCAAGAGCAGGCCTTCTACGGGCTCACCCCCGGTAAGGTGGGCGTCTGGTGGTTCCTGGCCTCCGAGATCATGATGTTCGGCGGGTTCATCGCGAGCTATGTCGTCTTCCGCCTGGGCGTGACCGGGTGGGCCGAGACCGCGCGCCACCTCAACGTAACGATCGGGATCGTCAACACCCTCATCCTCCTGACCAGCAGCCTCACCATCGTGCTGGCGCTGGCCGCCACCCAGCGCGGGGACGAGGCCGCCCTCCGGCGGTTTCTCGGACTGACGATCCTCCTGGGGTGCGCCTTCCTCGGCTTCAAAGCGGTCGAGTACACCGGAGAGCTCCGGGCTGGGTACGCGCCGTGGACGGGAACGTTCTGGTCCTTCTACTACGCGATGACGGGGCTCCATGCGCTTCACGTCTTGGGCGGGATCGTGGTCAACGTCGTGCTTCTCGTGACCACCGAGTGGCGTCGGCGGAGCCCCCACCGCATCGAGTTGGCCGGACTCTACTGGCACTTCGTGGACATCGTCTGGATCTTCCTCTTCCCGCTCTTCTACCTGGCCTGACGGAGGCGACGATGACGACGCATACGGCGGGGAGCAACTACGTCGTGATCTGGGTGTGGCTCGTCGTGCTGATGGGGGCCGGCGTGGCGGCGAGCTTCCTTCCCGGGGCGCGGGCGCTCGCGGTGACGGCGATCTTGGCGACCGCGGTGGCCAAGGCGCTGCTGGTGGCGCTCCACTACATGCACCTCAAGCTGGAGCCCTGGGTGATCTACGCCATCGCGCTGGTCCCGGTCGCCTTCGTGGTGGTGCTGGGGCTGACCCTTCTGCCTGACTTCAGCTTCCACCAACACTGAGGGACCGCAGGGGGACCGTCCAGAAGCAGACGCCATGCCCATCGCATCCGCGCTGCCCACGGTGAATGCGGCGCTCAACGCGCTCAGTGCCGTGCTCATCCTCCTCGGCTGGGCGTTCGTGCGGCGGCATCGCATCCAGGCGCACCGCCTCTCGATGCTGGGCGCCGTCGGCGCCTCTTCGCTCTTCTTGGTGAATTACCTTGTCTATCACGCGCAGCATGGCGCCACGCGGTTCACCGGCTCCGGCGCCCAGCGCACGCTCTACCTTGCCATTCTTGGCTCCCATACCGTGCTGGCGGCCATCCTGGTGCCGCTGGTGGCGCTCACGCTCTGGTATGCCTTCTCGGCGCGAATAGTACGGCACGCGCGCCTGGCGCGTTGGACCGTGCCGGTGAGCCTGTACGTCTCGGCCACCGGCGTGGCCATCTACCTGATGCTGTACCACCTGTGACGAGAACGACCTCGGTGGATGGTCGCCTGGGTCGAAGGGCTTCCGACCGATATCGGTATGTCCATGAACGTCTCGATGTGAAGGGAAGGGCATGAACCTCGCATCCGTCCTGATCGAGGGAACGGGCCATCGGCTCGCGCTGCTCACACTGGCGGCGACATTGGTGCTCATCGTCTTTGGCGGCCTGGTGACCAACACTGGGGCTGCCCTCGCGGTGCCCGACTGGCCGACGACGTTTGGCCACAACATGTTTCTCTATCCGTGGTCTCGCATGGTGGGCGGGATCTTCTACGAGCACAGCCACCGGCTGATCGGGTCCGTGGTTGGCCTGCTGTCGGTGGCGCTCGCCGTCGCACTCTGGAGGAAGCGGACGCCGCTTCGCTGGCTGGGCCTGCTCGCCATGGTGGCGGTGGTGATCCAAGGGGTGCTCGGGGGGCTTCGCGTGATCCTCCTCCAGAGCACCCTGGCGATCGTGCACGGGTGCGTGGCGCAGGCGTTCTTCGGGCTCCTCGTCGTGATCGCCGTGCTGACCTCACCGCGCGCTCGCCCTGCCGCGCCGGGCTTCGAGTCCGCGACCCGCGGCCTGACCGTGGTGACCGCGGGCCTCGTCTACCTCCAGATCGTCTTCGGGGCCCTGTTGACCCACGCCGGTCGGATCGACCTCCATCTCGCCGGCGCCGCCGCGATCTATGTCCTCGTGCCGATCGTCGCGCACAAGGTGCGGAAGAGCGGCGACGTCGTCGCGGCGCGGGCTGCGCAGGCGCTCGTCGCGCTCCTCGGGGTTCAGCTGGCCCTCGGAGTCGGGAGCTTCGTGACGCGGTTCTGGGCGATCACCATGCCGGGCGGCTCGGTGACCGGGTTGCTGCTGCCGGTGATGCACCGAGTGGTGGCAAGCCTGATCGTTGGCCTCGCGGTGCTGCTGGCGATGCGGTCGCTCGCGGCGCCGGCGCTGAGGTCGGCGGGGACCGTCGCACCAGTCAGGCCGGCGACGGAAATCCCATGATGATGCCGCCCGGCCGTGTCAGGGTGGTCCCAACAGGTGCCCGTGATCGCCGGCGAGTCGCCGCCGATCTGGTGGCGCTCGCCAAGCCTCGCGTCGTCCTCATGGTCCTCGTGACGACACTGGTCGGCTACTACATCGGGCTCGACCGCTCGCCGGACTGGGCGCGCATGCTCCACGTGATCGTGGGAACGGCTCTGGCGGCCGGAGGCACCCTCGCGCTCAACCAGTACTGGGAGCGTGACGTGGACGCGCGTATGGAGCGGACGCGGTCGCGACCGCTCCCGCAGGGGCGGCTCGCACCGCTCGAGGCCCTGATCTTCGGAGTCGCCATCAGCGTGGTCGGCGTCGGGTACCTCGCTGTCTGCGTCAACATCCTCGCGGCCGCCGTCACGGCCGCCATCGTGGTGACGTACGTGTTCGTCTATACGCCGCTCAAGCGCCGGACGCCGCTGTGCACGCTCCTGGGCGCGCTGCCCGGCGCCCTCCCGCCGATCATCGGCTGGGTGGCCGCCCGCGACACCCTGGGTGCCGGAGCCTGGGTGCTCTTCGCGATCATGTTCGTCTGGCAGCTCCCGCACGCATTGGCGATCGCCTGGCTCTATCGCGAGGACTATGCGTGCGGCGGCATCCGTGTCCTGCCGGTGATCGACCCGCACGGCTCGCTCACCGAGCGCTCCATCGCCGTGTCGTCGGTGGCGCTGTTGGTGGTGAGCCTGCTCGCCACGCCTGCAGGAGTGGCGGGCGCTGTCTACTTCGTGACGGCGTTCGTCCTCGGCGCTGTCTTCGTGGTCTTCTCCGCGCGGCAGGCCCTGATCCCATCACGCGCGGCGATGCGACAGGTGCTCTTCGCATCGCTCCTCTACCTGCCGTTGATTCTCACCGCTCTAGCCGTCGACAAGCGGTGAATGACGAGCCCACGCGTATGCTCTCGTTGTTCCCCGCCCTCCTGGCCGCGGCCTCCGACCCGCGGCCAAGCGTGCATGTGAAGTCTAGGATGGATGAGCTAACCCGCTTAGCGCGGTTTCCTTAGTCCTTCTTATGATGTGGATCATAATGTGGTCTCCTTGTGCCGTGTTTCACTAGGTCTCGCAGAGGGCGGCTGTCGGTCCCGCACAGCCGGACGCGCGGGCTGCGTGGGAGACCGAGAGACACGAGCAACCGGGTCCCGCATGCTGCGGAGAGGCTCATGGCGCTGACACGACGGGAATTCCTCACATCGTCCGCGGCGGCCAGCATCACGTCAGCCCTGTCACCAGATCTCCTCGTGCCGCGGGAGGCGCAGGCCCAGGGCATCGCAGTGGACCGGTGGCGGAAAGCGCCGTGCCGGTTCTGCGGCGTGGGCTGCGGCGTGTTGGTCGGCTTGCGGCAGGGGCGCGTCGTGGCGGTCCGGGGCGACGCCGAGAGCCCCGTTAACCGAGGGCTCCTGTGCATCAAGGGCTACAGCCTGCCGAGGATCCTCTACGGCGCGGACCGCTACACTTCGCCGCTGCTCAGGAAGGGCGACCGCTTCGTCGCGATCGGCTGGGACAAAGCGCTGGACCTGGCCGCGCGGAAGATCAAGGAGGCCCTCGCCAAGCACGGGCCTGAGTCCATCGCCGCCTATTTCTCCGGGCAGTCCACCGTCTTCGAGGGCTACGCGATCAACAAGCTGATGAAGGGTGGGCTGGGCACCAACAATCTCGAAGGCAACCCCCGGCTCTGCATGGCCTCGGCCGTAGCGGGCTTTTACTCGACCTTCGGCATGGACGAGCCCATGGGCTGCTACGACGACCTCGACCTCACGGATGCCTTTTTCGTGTGGGGCTCGAACTTCGCCGAGATGCACCCGATCCTTTACTCCAGGATGATGGAGCGCAAGCAGCAGGACCCGAGCGTGAGGATCGTGAGCCTGCAGACCTTCACCAATCGGAGCTCGGAGGAGCCCGCGGACGTCGTGGCCATCTTTAAGCCCCACACGGACCTGGCCCTCGCCAACGCCATGGCCCACGTGATCGTGAAGGAGGGCCTCGTCAACCAGGACTTCGTCGCCAGGCACACCGTCTTCCGCCGAGGGCTCGAGCGCATCGGCAACGGCGTGCGGGACACGGACGAGTTCGGCGGTCAGCCTCCCAGTTGGGCCGCCTACAAGCCCTTCGCTGATCGGGGACAGACCATCACCTTCGACGAGTACAAGGCTTTTCTTGAGCGCTACACGCCGGAGTACGCCGCGGAACTGTCGGGTGTCCCCGCGCGACAAATCACCGAGATGGCTCGCCTGTTCGCCGATCCCAAACGCAAGTGCGTCTCACTCTGGACCATGGGCTTCAACCAGCACGCCCGCGGGACGTGGATCAACAACCTCGTCTACAATCTCCATCTGCTTACCGGGAAGATCTCCGAACCCGGCAACAATCCCTTGTCCCTCACGGGTCAGCCCTCTGCGTGTGGCACCACGCGGGAGACGGGGGCACTCTCTCACCTCCTGCCGGGGGGACTCTTCGTGGCGAACCCCGAGCACCGGAAGCGGGCCGAGGAAATCTGGAAGGTTCCGGCGGGGCGTATCTCGCCCCGTCCCGGCTACCACACGATGGAGATGTTCCGCGCCCTCGACCGGGGTGACATCAAGGTCATCTGGATCAATACCACCAATCCCTTTCAGACCCTCCCGCACGCGGGACGCTATCGCCAGGGCGCGCGGAAAGGCGGCGACCGCTTCGTCATCGTCTCGGAGGTCTATCCCAGCGAGACCTCGCGCCTCGCCGATCTCATCTTGCCCTCCGCGATGTGGGTGGAGAAGGAGGGGATGTTCGGCAATACGGAGCGGCGCACCCAGCACTGGGCGAAGATGGTCGACCCACCGGGGCAGGCCCGCGACGACCTCTCGCAGATCGTGGAGCTGGCCAAGCGGCTGGGCCTGGGGGCGCTCTTCGACTACGGCAAGGAGCCGCTGCAGAAGAGCCTCTTCGAGGAGTACCGGCAATTCGGCCTCCATAAGGGCAAGGACCTGGCGTCCTACGAGGTTTACGCGAAGGTCCGCGGCGGCTTGCGCTGGCCCGTCGTCGACGGGCAGGAGACGCGCTGGCGCTACCGGGAGGGTTTTGATCCCTACGTGAAGAAGGGGGAGGCGGTGAAGTTTTATGGCAACGCGGACGGCCGGGCGGTGATCTGGGCTCGCCCCTACGAGCCTCCAGCCGAGGCGCCCGATACGGAGTACCCCTTCTGGCTCACCACCGGCCGGGTGCTCGAGCACTGGCACACAGGTACCATCACTCGCCGGGTGCTCGAGCTGCACCGGGCGGTCCCCTTCGCCCCGGTCTGGCTCAATCCCGATGATGCCAAGGCCGTGGGG
>DASSSH010000313.1:0-3492 GCA_035708525.1 Candidatus Methylomirabilota bacterium | reverse complement strand
CTCGAGGGGATCACTGGGAGCTCCGGGCCGCGGATCATCGATGGGGAGACCGGGGGACGGCTTTCCTCTGCGCTCTGGCCGTTTGCCCGGACGGTGATCTTCTGGTGGGTGTTGCTGGTGGTCATCCAGCAGGCGCAGCGCGTGTTCCTGCTCGTCAACGTGCTGTCGCGGGACGTGCCGCCGGTGGGGCTGCTGCTGATGACGCTGGCGACCGGCGTGCGGGCCGATCTCGTCACCGCCGGCCTCGGGATCCTGGTCGCTCTGGTTCTCGGAGCGCTGGCCGTCTCGCTGCTCATCGTCATCCGCCGGGGACGCCGGACGGAGACGGTCGCGCGTACCTATGTCCGCGGGTTGGGCATCGCGGCGGCGCTCGTCGCCGTGGTTTACTTCGCCGTGCTCGGCGTCGACATGGGCTACTACCTCTACAGCGGCCATCGCATGGATTTCGTCCTCTTCGAGTATTTTGCCGAGCTGATCGGGCAGAGCAGCGAGGGCGCGGTCGCTGGAAGCCAGGCGGGCCAGCAGACGGCGGCCGAGCTGAGGGAGGTCGGCAAGTGGACCGCGCGGGCGGCCGGCTACCTCGCGCTCCAGGCGGGCGCGATCGCGGCCTGGTGGCTGGTTTTCACGCGGCTCATCGAGCCGGCGCTCGCGGCGTGGTGCGCCGCCACGCCACGCCTGACGACCGCGGCGCTCGCCGTGGCGGTCTCGGCGGGCGCCTGGGGCCTGCACCCGGAGGGGCCCGACTCGGTCCTCTCGGCGGCGATCGACAGCTCAACGTATTACATCCTGGCGCAGAACCCGATCTGGCAGGCGGGGAACACCCTGCGCGCCCTGACACGAGGTGGCGGCGTCTCGCCCGAGATCCTCGGGGCGATGGGGGAGGCGCGCGCGGCGCGCATCGCGCAAGAGACGCTCGTGCCCGGCGCCAGCTTTCCCTCGCCGCGCTACCCGCTGGTGCACGTGGAGACGGCGACGGCCAGCCGGCTGGAGCGGCGGCCGAATGTCCTGCTGCTCTTCGTCGAGGCGCTCGATCGCCGGTTCCTCGGACGGAGCTACGACGGGACCCGTGTGACTCCGTTCCTCGACCGCCTCCTCACCGACAGCGTCTACTTCGAGAACTTCTTCGCCAACGGCTCGCAGACGTTCCATGGACTGTTCTCGTCGCTCTGTTCGGCGTTGCCGCGGCAGGGCACAGCGGCCACCAAGGCGCGATTCGCCAACGACTATCTCTGCCTGCCGACCCTCCTCGGCCGCGCCGGGTACGCGACCCGCATGGTGATCGGCCAGAATCGGGACCGCAGCCACTCGCGGTTGGGAATGTTCATGGCGCGTAACGGGCTGGACCGGCTCATCGACGAGAGCGGGTTTCCCTCCACGGCCCAGCGGATGGGGCTGGGGGTCACCGACGGGGCGCTCTTCGATCGGCTCCGCGCGGAGATCGAGAGCCTCCAGGCGGAGCGGCGCCCATATCTGCTCGCCACGCTCACGACCGGCACCCACCATCCGTTCGCCGTCCCGGACACGCATCCTGACGTGGCGGCGCTGCGCCGGCAGCCGGACCGGTACCTCGCGGCGTTGCGCTATCTGGACGCCGAGCTGGAGCGCTTCCTCACAGGCCTGCAGCGTGACGGGCTGCTGCGCGACACCGTCGTGCTCATCCTCGGCGACCATGGGCGTCACGAGCGGGTGGGGCGGACCGAGCTGGAGAACACGGCGGGGCACTTCCTGTCGCCCCTCATCGTCTGGATGGACCCTTCGCTGCGCTCGCCGGCTGGGTATCGGCCGCGGGTCGCTTCCACGCTGGCGAGCCATGTCGACCTCACACCGACGATCCTGGGGCTCGCCGGCTTGACGCCGCGCCTGTCCTCCTTCGTCGGGCGCGACCTCAGCTGCGCGTTCGTCGCCGACTGCCTCGCGAATCGGGTGGTGTACCTGAGCGATGTCTACGACGACGGAGCCGGGATCGTCGACCGCGACGG
Organism: Candidatus Methylomirabilota bacterium; assembly: GCA_035708525.1. Classification (GTDB taxonomy): domain Bacteria; phylum Methylomirabilota; class Methylomirabilia; order Rokubacteriales; family CSP1-6; genus DASSSH01. The sequence continues at coordinate 1,513 of DASSSH010000313.1, read as the reverse complement.
GATCTGGTTCTACGCATTCCGCAGCCGCACCGTCGAGCACGCGGATATCGCGCTGAGACAGCCGGGGAAGCGGTGGCCGGCGACGGATCCGGCGGTGGCCGGTCGTGCCGAGCGCATCCTCGCGCTCTACGTGACGGCCAACGGCCTCATCGAGCGGAACAGCCTCTGGTCGTGGAAGGAGTTCGGCCGGCGGCTCTGACTGTCACGCGCCGCCGTCGCTCAGGAGCCGCTCGGCTTCCTCTCGGAATTGGCTCGCCGAGGCCCCCGGCCGGCCGCCGTTCGCCGCCAAGCCTGGATAGCAGCGCTGGAAGGTCTCGATGATGGCCGCGACCGGAACGTCGAGGGCCGGCCCACGGTCCCGGACGTACTCCATGTGGCGCCGCCCGCCGACGTCGTAGGGATGGAAGAGCGAGTCCTCGCGGCCGTTGAACTCGAGGGGATGGACGCCGAATCGCTCGCAGAGCGCGCGGTCGAAGGCTGGGGTCGCCTTCACCCACCGGCCGTCGAGATGCAGTTCCGCGTAGCCGTGGTAGTAGAAGGTGTCGGTCCCCATCAGCTGGCGTAGGCGCGGCGTCGTCAGATGGTTCCGCACGTCGGCGAAGCCGACACGCGCCGGAATACCCGATGCCCGGGCAGCGGCGGCCAGCAGGGCGGCCTTGGCCACACAGAATCCTGATCCCCGGGCGAGGCATGCGCTGGCTCGAAAGGTTTCCGGAGACTGGAAGTCACAGTAGGGCGTGTAGACGATGCGGTCTCGGACTGCGTAGAAGAGGCGTACCGCCTTCGTGATCGCGTCCGACGCGCCGCCGCACGCCTCCCGCGCGAAGCCGACGATGTTGTCGGCGTCCGAGTCGACGAAGGTGCCCGGCTCGAGGAACTGGCTCGGGGAATCGTCGCTTGCCATCGGCTCCTCTCCAGCATCCATCGGTTGATGCTCCGGATCCCGCCGCGTAGCGGCGCATCCTGATTATGCCAGAGGGCGCGGGGCTCCGCCGGAAGATGGGAGGTCGGCGCGCACGAGGAGCGCTGAAAAAAGCTGCCCGGTGGAATTGGCTCGAGGCCGTCCACCGGGCATGTTTTGCGGCAGGCCCATCGCCTGCGCGCGTCCCGGCATTAGCCGGGACCTTGGTACGGCGTGACTCCTTCCAGCGGACGCCGTCGGATGACAAGGCCTCGGCGGCTTCCGCTACGGACATTTCACGCCTGGAGGGCGCTCCGGCTCAATGAGCCCGATGGACTAATTCCATGGGGAGTCCGGCTCCCCCCAAGGGTGTCACGGCCGCGGCCGGTTGTGGCGTCCCCTCCTCAACTGTCGCTCCAGCGCGCCACGAGCGGATCCGTCTGGAGGGGTAACCTCTCGACCTTTTGTCGCTCTCCGCCGCGGCAACGCGGCACCGGGCTTGCACTCCGCCGTGCAGGAGGAGGGTTGCCATGGCCTACGAGATCCCTGGATGCGCGTACTGTCCCCCCACGGTTCGAGCCTGCCGCCACGGGGAGGCCGACACGCGCGGGC
>DASSSH010000312.1:0-4248 GCA_035708525.1 Candidatus Methylomirabilota bacterium | reverse complement strand
CTGCGCCGGCCTGCAAGGGGCCTACTGGGAGTACCACGACCTGCTGTTCATGGCCCAGCCCTTCTTCTCGCGGGCCGAGCTCCTCAACTACGCGGGACGGCTCGGGCTCAAGGCCGAGGCCTTCGCCGCGTGTCTCGACAGCGGCCGATTCATCGAGGCGATCCAGGCCGATCAGCGTGAAGGCCGGGCGGCGGGTGTCCAGGGCACGCCGACGTTCTTCGTCAACGGGGTCAAGCTCGAGGGGACGCAACCCTTCGAGGCCTTTCGCGAAATCATCGAGTTCGTGCTGCAGGACGCCGGGAGCAAGCGGCCCTAGCGGGGGCCGGCCGGCGCTGCGCCGTGACCCTCAGCGAGCTCGTCGAGCGCTACGCGCAGTTCGAGAAGCGCGCCGTCGGCTTCTATCGCGGTCTGGCCGAGCGTTTCGCCGCGCTGCCGGGGGCGGCGCGGCTCTGGCGGGAGATGTCCAACACCGAGGCGAGCCACTTCGCCCTGCTCGAGCTGGCCGAAGACTGGATCGCGATGGCGAAGGGCGTGGGGGGCATGCCGCCGGTCACGGCCGCCGATCTGGATGCCCTGGAAACGCGCCTTGGCGAACTCGAACGGGCCGCGTCGGCCGCCGGGCTGACGCCCGAGGCCGCGGTGGGACTCAGCATCGAGTGGGAGGAGCTCGAGCTGCCGCGCATCGTGGAGCTGGTCCGGCACTTGCCGCCCCAGGCCCAGGGTCGGGTCATGGCGGGCATGCTCGCGGAGGCTCCCGAGCATTACCGCATGCTGATGGAGCTGGTCCGGGAGGCGGGCAGCCCCGGCCAGGGCGGGCGCGTGAGCGCGCTCGAGCAGAGCGCCCGCGAAGCGATCGGCTGACCCGAAACCAAGGAGGTCGCGTCTGTGACCACCCCCACCAGTCACTTCGTCAACGTCGACCACGTACCCTGGGTCAAGCGGCGGCCGGGCGTCTTCTGGAAGGTGCTCTGGGAGGACCCGGACGGCCGGCACAAGGCCATCCTCATGCGCTACGAGCCGGGGGCGACCATTCCCCGCCACCGCCACGTCGGGGACGAGCAGATCTTCGTGCTCGAGGGGAGCGTCGCCGACGACACGGGCGCCTGCACCGCCGGCAACTACGCGCGCCGGCCGCCCGGCTGTGTCCACACGGTGACGAGCCCGACTGGTGCGCTCGTGCTGGCGGTCACCTCGGGGCCCACCGAGCCCGTCTAGCATCCACGAGACGAAGCTAAGCGAGGAGCGCGCGGCCGCTCTCCGCGGTCGATTCGCTGGCTGGGGCCGGGGGCCCGCTCTCCCCGGAACCGTACTTCTGCGTATCGCTGTGGCCGGGGACCGTCATTCTCGTGGCCCGTGATGAGTTGGCGCACAGGGTCGCAACGCAGCGTGTTCCGGGAGGGCGACCCCCGGCCCCGGGCCAGCAGATTAGGCAGGTGGACTTCCGACTGCTAGGCCTCGACTTGGCCGAGGTCGAGCGCGTCGCTGAGCGTCCGGAGCATGAGGTAGAGAATCGCCCGAACGCGATCGTCGCATTCGACCGCGGTGGCGCCGTAGAAGACACCGAGGATGTAGCTGACGAGGGTCGGATGCCCGGGGTCGTCCGCGGCGCTCAGGACCCCAGCGGCGTCGGGCGTCTCGACGCGCGAGAGCCAGTCCGAGATCGCCGCGTGCGCCTGGACGATGCGGGTCTCGGCCAGCAGCGGAAAGGGCTGGCCGAGGCTGCGCTCGAGCGTCTTGAAGAGGAGGAAGCAGAGGCCGAGGGCCGCTTTCTGCACCGCGGGATCCTGCTCGCGCGTCATGGCCTGAGCAAAGGCGGCGACGTGAGGCTGCTGGGCCAGGAAGGCGCCCGCCTCGGCCTCGACGCGGCCGGGCGGGTACGCCGCGGTCTCCCGCCAGACCTCGTCCACCAGCGCCTGATCGATGGCTCGCATCGCGTCGCGGAAACTCCTTGCGGCTCCGAGGGCAGTTCGGTAAGGTGATGGAATTCTAGCACGCGGCAGGCCGACGTACGGCCTGCGTAAGCGACTCCCACCACGAGGTCAGGCACGAGGATGAACAAGGAAAGTATTTGGCTGGCAGTGGGGTTCCTCGGACAGGCATTCTTCTCGATGCGGTTCCTGGTCCAGTGGATCGCCTCCGAGCGCAAGAAGGAGAGCATCATCCCCGTCTCCTTCTGGTTCTTCTCCATCGGGGGCGGGCTGGCCCTGCTCATCTACGCGATCTACCGGCTGGACCCCGTCTTCATCCTCGGGCAAGGGGCGGGGCTCCTGGTCTACTGCCGCAATCTCTACCTGATTCGGCGCAAGGCGCGGCTGGCCGAAGTCAGCGCCTAGAAAGGACGCGCGAGAATGCCCGACGCCATCCGCTGGGGCGTGCCGCAGACCCGGGAGATCCTCATGATCCCGGGGCCGACGGAGCTGCCGTGGCCCGTGATCCAGGCGATGAACCAGCCGCCGATCATCCAATACGACCTGAACTTCGATGTCACCGTGCTCGAGCCGGTCAACCTGGCGCTCCGCCAGGTCTTCCAGACCTCGCGTGGGGAGGTCATCAGCATGCAGGGCTCGGGCAAGACCGCGCTCGAGATCAGCGCCGCCTCCGTCGTCGAGCCCGGCGAGCGCGTGCTGACCGTGATCGCCGGCCACTTCGGCATCCTCATGCGCGAGATCATGAAGCGGATCGGGGCCGAGGTGACGGAGTTCCCCGTGCCCTGGGGCCAGCCGATCGACCTCGGACGGCTCGAGAAGGAGATCGAGCGCGTCCGGCCCAAGGTCGTCACCATGGTCCACAACGAAACCTCCACCGGCACCACCTATCCCGCCGCCGAGGTCTCCCGGCTGGTCAAACGCCAGGGAGCCCTCTTTCTCCTGGACACGGTCTCTTCGCTCGCTGGCATCGACGTGCGGACCGACGAGTGGAATGTGGACATCAACATGACGAGCTCGCAGAAGTGCCTCGCCGCGCCGCTCGGCCTGGCGATCGTCTCGGTGAGCCCGGCGGCCTGGGAGGCGATGGACCGGCGCAAGCGGAAGTCCTCGTCCTGGGTCTATGACCTCGCCCGCTGGCGCGATGACTGGATCCCCGTCTCCCGCGGCGGCAGGGTCGCCGACGGCCTCCCGCGCCGGCAGCCCATCTCGATCTCGAGCCACCTGACTCACGCGCTCGGCGCCGCCGTCCGGCTCGTGCTGGAGGAGGGACTGCCCCACCGCTTCCGCCGTCACGCCGTGGCGGGCCGCGCGTTCCGCGCGGGGCTGGACGCGATGCGGGTCGAGATGTTCGCTCACCCGTCCCTCCATTCGGATACCGTCTCCTGCTTCAAGACGCCCAACGGCATCGAGCCGGCGGCGGTGGTCAAGCTCATGCGCGAGCGGTTCGGCATCCTGATCGGCACCGGGCTCGGCGAGATCCGCGGCAGCGCGCTCCGCGTGGGGCACATGGGGATCACCGCGAGCCCGCTCTACGTGCTCCCCACGCTCTCCGCGATCGAGATGGCGCTGAACGAGCTCGGCCACAAGTCGGAAGCCGGGGCAGGCGTGGCCGCCGCCCAGGCGATCTTCGCCAACCCGCCGGCGTGATCGTCGTCCCGGACGACTTCCCGTCGGTCTTCGCCGACAGCGAGGCTCACGCCCGCGCCAAGGCGCTGGGCGAGGTGCGCGTGTTCACGGAGCGCGGCGCCGACCGGGAGGACGAGCTGATCCGTCGCATCGGCAAGGCCCGCGCGGCCATCAATATCCGGGCCCACGCCCGCTTCACGGAGGCCGTGTTCGCCGCCTGTCCCGACCTGAAGCTCGTCTCCGTGTGGGGCACGGGCACCGACAACATCGATCTCAACGCCGCCGGCATGCGCGGCATCACCGTCTGCAACACTCCGGGCATCAACGCCTTCGCCGTCGCCGAGCACGCCCTCACGCTGATGCTGACGGTGGCGCGCAAGATCACCCTACTCGACGCCGAGATGCGCAAGGGCAAGTGGCCGCGCGAGATGCTCACCCAGCTGGTGGGCAAGACGCTCGGCGTGTTCGGCATGGGCGCCATCGGCAGCCGGGTGGCCGCGCTCGGCCGCGGGATCGGCATGCACGTGCTCGGCTGGAGCGCCACAGGGAACGAGAAGCGGATCCTCAAGGCCGGCGCCGGCCCGGCGACCAAGGACGAGATCCTCCGCAGCGCCGACGCGGTGAGCCTCCACGTCCGGCTCACCCCCGAGACCCGGGGCTTTCTCGGGCGACGGGAGCTGGCGCTGATGAAGCC
>DASSSH010000311.1:0-12468 GCA_035708525.1 Candidatus Methylomirabilota bacterium | reverse complement strand
CTTACGGGCCCCGCGCACGAGCGACGTCGCGCCCGCCTGCGAGAGCGGCATCTTCCATGCCAGCGCCACCGCGGTGCGGCGAGCGTGATGGAACTCGCCGACAGTGTGGCCGTTTCGGCTGTCGCTCCAAGCGCCTCCTGGATTCAGCCGGTGCAATAACGGGTCAAACTTACCAGTCGACTGGGTAAGGTTTACGGGGTCGGAGGGCCGGGCGGGGCCGTGCCGGCGCAATCAGGCCGGGGGGAAAGGCGCCTTTGTTTCCGCCGGCTTCTCCGTCTCCTACCCTCGGATCCCGGCAGGCTGGCATACCCATTGCCCCATTAAGCGGCGGGATGCTGAACGGGACTGCAGGGATCGGACCTGTGGACTCACCGAGAGTCCTCAAGGGCAGGAGGGGCAGTATGCCGCTATAACTCGAGTGTCCGAGACCGCAGCGCGACCTCTTGCGTCGCACCCAGCGTCCGGAAAGGAGGCTGCGGCCATGCTTGGAACGATCCTGTTAGTACTCTTGGTGCTGCTGCTCATCGGAGCAGTGCCGAGCTGGCCGTACAGCAGGGAGTGGGGCTACTACCCGAGTGGTGGCATCGGCCTCGTCCTCCTCATCGTTTTGCTCTTGCTTCTCACCGGCCGCCTGTGATCGGCGAAGGTCGGTCGCGCGCGGCGTTCGCGTGCAGGTGGCGGTCAATGGCGATCGCCCCAGTTCCCGGATACTCACAGAGACGGAGGCCCAGCATGAAGATCCCACATTCGATCATCACCGGCGCGGCCTTGCTGGCTGCGGCGGCGCTTGCCGGCGCGCCCGCATGGGCGGCCGAGTCCAAGAGCCCCAACAGTGACCAGAAGGGCTCGAGCGTGATGGAAAAGACGAAGGAGAAGACGAAGAGTACGGCCCAAGAGGCCAAGGGCATGGTCACCGATTCGTGGGTGACCTCCAAAGTCAAGATCGCCCTGTTCGCCGACGACCGCGTCAAGGGCCGCCAGATCAAGGTGGAAACCACCAAGGGCGTCGTCACGCTGCGCGGCAAGGTGGACTCCGACGAGGCCAAGAGCGCCGCGGCCGATGTCGCGAAGGGCATCGACCACGTCAAGAGCGTGAAGAACGACCTGGAGGTCGTGGCGCCCGCCGAGCAGAAGGCGGTCAGCGCCAACGACAAGGAGATCACCGGGCACGTCCAGCAGCGCCTGAAGAGGGACCCCAGCCTCAAGTCGGTCAAGGTCCGGACGGATGGAGGCGTGGTGACGCTGACCGGCAACGCGCCGAGTCTCAGCGCGAGCGCACACGCCTCGGAGCTGGCCCGCGAGGTACCCGGCGTCACCTCGGTCCGAAACGAGCTGTCGCTGAAATCGGCCTCGACGAAGTCCAGCTCGATGCGCCCACGCTCGGATCAGTCGGCGCGGGCGCACGAGCCCGTGGCCGGCTCGAGCGCGCCCCAGGAGCAGGTGAAGGCGGCGCAGGACTCGCTCAAGCGTCAGGGGTATGACCCGGGTCCCACGGACGGGATCATGGGGCCCCGGACCGCCGCCGCGCTCAAGAACTTCCAGCGCGACAAGGGGCTCACGATGACGGGTGAGGCAGACGCCGCGACGATGAGCAAGCTGGGCATCGAGGGCGCCATGCTGAGCCAGAAGCAGTCGCCATAGCTCGACGCGACAGCGCGAGCGCAGGTTTCCGCTACATCAGCAGCCTCGCCCAGACGGCGTCGAGCTGGCAGCGCCGCCATCCATAGGCGGTGATGCCAGCGACGCCGGGGGCGAGGTACCCGGCGTCATAGGGATCCCGCATCAGCACCACGGCGAGCCGCCGAGCCGCGGCTTGGAGCGCCTCGAGCAAGGCACGGTTCGAGGCGTAGAGGTGGGCGTCGTACAGGAAGAGGATCGTCGCGTCGGCGGCGGCGGCTGCTGAGCGCGCCTGGGCGATCTCGACCTCGGTGGGCTCCACGCCCACCGCGATCACCTCCGGCGTGACGCCGTACGACGCCGTCGCGTCCCGGATATACCGCGCTTCATCCTGCATGGCGGGCTCCACCGTGATCCGGTCCGCCAGCCCGGACAGCCGGGGGAAGACGACAGCGACGCGTCCATTGAGGCTCGCGGGCCAGCCGGCAGCAGCGGGCGCGACGAAAGTGACGGCCCGCGTGGCCAGCGCCTTGGCCAGGGGCTCGCCGTCCCGCTCGGCCCGGGGCGCGCCGCCCGCGGCTCGATCCGGGCGCTTCGCCCGAAGCGCCTCGAGCCGCTCGACGGACTGCTCGAGCGCCCGGAGCGGCAGCGCGCGTCGGCGATAGGCGTCGAGCAGGCTCGCGTGAGCCGCCCGCTGCGCCGAGGCCGTGTGGCAGACGAGGAGCAGATCATGGCCGGCTCCGGCGGCCCTGACGGCGGCCTCGCCGATGGGACACAGCTCGCCGATCGCCCCCATCTCGAGATCGTCCGAGACGATCACCCCCCGATAGCCGAGCTCGCCGCGAAGATACTCTTCGACGATGAGCCGCGAGAAGGTGGCTGGGGTGCGCGGTGCCGGATCGAGGCCCGGGTAGAGAGGGTGGGAGGTCATGACGCAGTCCACGCCGGCCTCGATGGCCGCCAGGAAGGGCAGCAGGTGGCTGGCGTGCATCTCGCTCCAGCTCGAATCGATCACCGGCAAGGCGAGATGCGCATCCACGGGCGCGTGGCCCTTGCCGGGAAAGTGCTTGGCGCAGGCCGAGATCCCCGCGGATTGCAGCCCCAGGATCCGGGCTGCGCCGAAGCGTGACACCAGCGCCGGATCCTTGCCGTAGGAGCGAATGCCGATGTTGGGGCTGTAGCGCTCGGTGAGCACATCGAGCACGGGCGCGAAATTCACGTCCACGCCCAGGCGGCGGAGCTCGCGCCCCTCGAAGAGGCCCTGGCGGTTCACGAAGGTCAGCTCGCCCGCCGCCGCCGCCGCGAGGTTGTCGGGGAAGATCGTGACGCCGCCTCCGAGCATGATGATGCGGCCGCCTTCGTGGTCGGTGGCGACGAGCAGCCGCCGGCCGAGCGCGCCCTCGAGGTGCCCGAGCAGGCGCAGCAGCCGCTCGGGACCCTCGAAATTGCGGCGGTAGAGGATGAGGCCGCCGGCTCCGGTCTCGCGGAAGAGCCGGATATCGGCGTCGGTCGCGTCGGGCCCGGGCAACCCGAGCATGAGGCGCCGCCCGACCAGCTCCTCGAGCCTCACGCCACGCTCCGGCGGCGAACCCCCGCGGTCGCCGCTCCCACGACGAGGAGCCCCAGGGCCGAGAGGGCGAGCATGGTGTTGTCGCGGCCGGCGTCCACGAGCCGGCCGAGGATGGCGGTGCCCGCCGCGATGCCCAGGAAGAGGCTGAAGGCGAAGAGCGAGAAGGCCTTGCCGCGGGCGGCGGGGCTGATCTCCGTGCCCCGCACCTGCAGCGTGGTGTGCAGGGCGACGAAGCCGAGCCCCAGCAGCAGCATGGCGGCGGCGAACACGGGCCACGGCCCACGCGGGATGAGCGCCACGAAGGCCAGCGCCATCAATGCGCCGCCGGCGCCGGCCAGGGCGTTCTCCGACCAGCGTCGCCGGACCAGCGCCATGAGCGAGCCGCCGACCATGGTGCCCACACCGAACAGCGCGATGAGCAGGCCGACCGCGAACTGGTCGAGCCCAAGGCGGTGCACCGCGAAGGCGCCCAGATAGGTGACGGTGCCCCAGAGGAAGAAGCCCTCGACGAAGATGCTGACGTAGACGAACCGGGCGCGCCCGTCCATGAGGAAGTCGACGAAGCCCGCCGGGCCCTCCGGGCCTCCGTCCCGACGGGGCGGTCGCGAGGGATCCAGCCGGAACATGAACGCCACCGGAACGAGCGCCAGGAGGCTGTAGCCCAGGAGCATCAGCCGCCAGGACACGAAGTGCGCCACGGTGCCGCCAATCGACGCCGAGAACGCCAGCCCCGCGGACGTCACCACCGCCAGTCGGCCCAGCATGATCTGTCGCTCAGCATATTCGAAGGTGTCGGCGATATACACGAGGGTGAGCGGGATCACCGCGCCCGCGAAGGCACCGGCCAGCAGCCGCGCGACGATGAACTGCCAGGTCACGGCGGAAATGGCCGAGAGCACCGTGCACAGGCTGAAGCCGAGCGCCGCCACCCGCACCACGGCCAGGCGCCCATAGCGGTCCGAGACGGGCCCGTAGACCAGCTGGCCGGTGCCGTAGGCCAGGGAGTACGTCGTCATCGCCAATCCCACGGCGCCGGCCGTCGACCCCAGCGAGGCCGAGATGGAAGGCAGCACGGGCGCGATGATCCGGAGATCCACCGAGACGATGAACGCCAGGGTGACCAGCAGGAGCAGGGGTGTCATCGAGTGGGGTCAGTCGTACAAGAGGTACGGGCGGCGGGCGCGACGGAAGCGCGCCAGGCCGGGCTGCCAGCCGGCTTCGAGTCGGCCGAGCGGCACCCCGCGCTCGACCGCCTTCCGGATGGCGTCACCGCCGCAGAGGAGATCGATCGGCAGCTTGCGCCGCTCGAATTCGTAGGGGGGCCGGCGCCAGCGGAAGTGGCGCGGCGCCTGGCGGCGCGCCTCGGCGATCAGGGCGAGGTAGGTCGCGAAAGGCTTGAATCGGTGCGCGTCGGTCACGTGGAGCTGGATGCCGCCGCAGAGGCGCCGGCTCCACTTGTGGAAGGCGGGCTCGAAACCTGCGGCGCGGAAGCGCACCCCCGGCAGCCGCCGCCGCTCGAGCGCGCGCGCCAGCCCCTCGCCGTCGAGAAAGGGCGCGCCCACGAGCTCGAAGGGCCGCGTCGTCCCGCGGCCCTCGGACAGGTTGGTGCCCTCGATCAGGCAGCCGCCCGGGTAGACGCGCGCGGTGTTCGGTGTGGGCATGTTGGGCGACGGCGCGATCCACGGCAGCTCCGTGTCTTCCCATCCCATCGCGCGGCGCCAGCCCTCCATCGGCACCACCGTGAGATCACAGCCGATCCCATGCTCTTCGTTGAGATAGGCCGCGAGCTCCGCGATGGTCATTCCGTGACGAGCCGGCAGCGGATAGAGGCCGACGAAGGAGGCGAAGCGCGGGTCGGGCATGTTGCCCTCGATCCGGAGGCCGCCGAGGGGATTGGGGCGGTCGAGGACGACCACCGGAATATCCGCGACGGCGCAGGCACGCATGACCAGCGCGGTCGTCCACACGAAGGTGTAGTAGCGCGCGCCCACGTCCTGCAGGTCGACGACGACCACATCCACGCCGCGGAGCATGGAGGGACTCGGCGCGAGCCGGCGGCCGTACAGGCTCCAGACCCGCGGGCCGGCGCGCGCGCGGGAGGAGGCGATCGGCGCATGGTCCTGGGCCGCGCCCGCCAGCCCGTGCTCGGGCGCGAAGAGGCAGGTGAGCCTCACGCCATTGAGCCGGGCGACGGCCGTTGGGGCGTCGATGAGGTCACGAGTGACGGAGGCTTGATGGCAGAGCAGGCCGAGCCGTCGCCCGCGAAGCAATCCGGGAAGGCGGCTCGCGAGCACCTCGAGGCCGGAGCGGACCGGGGCCATGGGCCCCTATACTAGGTGCTCCCCGGAGGGAAACCAAGGGAGCGCCGCCGGACGGGCGCTGCCCGTCGCTCGGACAGGCGCGGCCGGATGCGGAGGCGGGCCGCGCCCGGTGGCTGCGGGCTAGCTCGTGGCCGGAGTCGCGTGCTGCGGGCGCGCCAGGCCTCGCCGTGCCCTGACGGACTCCCCTGGCCGGACCAGCCGGATGGCCGAGCGCCGCAGCGCGACCCGAACACCCTTCCTCAACATCGCCAGTGCCAGCGCCAGATCGATGTCGTTCTTCATGAGCGCCTCACCTGCCGGGACGGCCCTCGCGCCCGTCCCAGTCCGGCTGGAACTGCGGCATCATCTGTGCCAAGGCCGTCGAGCAGCCACGCCTGGGCGGAAATCGCCGTGTTGATAGTGGTTTCGTTGACTTCGCTCACGCCCTCCCGTGGGATGGTTGCGGGAGCCGCTGGTCAGGTTTTTCACAGGCGGTGGTAAGGATTACTCGGTGGTGGGGAACGAGCGGTCGCGCCCTCGGGGCTGGCGCAGGCGACGATGGTAGGATAGGCGGACCGCGATGGGGAAGATCCGCTACGAGCGCCTGCCCACCGAGCATCCAAATCGCGGCAGCCGCGACCTGGATCGTCGCTCCCCTGTCGAGATCGCCCGGCTCATGAACCGCGCGGAGCATGTCGCCGTCGCGGCGGTCGGCCGCGCGACGCCGGCCATCGGCCGGGCGGTGGAGCTGATCGTCGCGTCCCTCTCGCGCGGCGGCCGGGTCATCTTCGTCGGCGCTGGCACCAGCGGCCGACTCGGCGTGCTCGAGGCGGCCGAGTGCCCGCCCACCTTCGATACACTCCCCTCGCGAGTTCAGGCGGTCATCGCGGGCGGAAAGGGCGCGGTATTCCGCTCGGCCGAGGGTGCCGAGGACGACGCCGGTCAGGGCGCGCGAGAGATCCGCCGCCGCGCTCGTCCCGGCGACGTGGTGGTGGGCCTCGCGGCGAGCGGCGTCACGCCCTTCGTGCGCGCCGCGCTGCGGGCGGCCCGGCGGCGGCGAGCCGCGACGGTGCTCGTGACGTGCAACCCGCGCGTGTCCCGGCGCGCCGCCCGCGTCGTCATCGCGCCGGCCACCGGGCCGGAGGTGCTGGCCGGCTCCACTCGGCTGTCGGCGGGCACCGCCACCAAGCTCGTGCTCAACACCCTGACGACCGCCGCCTTCGCCCGGCTCGGCAACGTCTACGGCAACCGGATGGTGGATCTGCGGCCGCGCTCGGCGAAGCTCCGGGCGCGGGCGCTCGGACTCGTCAGCGAGATCGGACGGGTGAGCGCCCGTGAGGCCGCCCGCCTCCTGACTGCGGCGCGCGGCAGCGCCAAGCTCGCCATCCTGATGGCCCGGCTCGACATGACGGCGGCCGACGCGCGACGGCGACTCGCGCGCGCCCATGGCTCGCTCAGGCGCGCGCTCGAGGAGCGGCCGTGAGACGGTTTCGTCAGGAGTGGCTCGGGCCGGCAGTGTCCTCGGCCCGCACGGGCGTCTTCCCCCTCAGGAAGTCGAAGTCCACGCCCTCGTGGGCCTGGAGCACGTGGTCGAGGAAGAGCTTGCCATAGCCGCGGGTGAAGTGCGGCGGGCGGGGCTTCCAGGCCGCCCGCCGACGCGCCAGCTCCTCGTCGGAGACCCGAAGGGTCAGCCGCCGGTTGGCCACGTCCAGCTCGATCTCGTCGCCATCCTTCACCAGGGCCAGTGGCCCGCCCGCTTCCGCTTCGGGCGAGACATGTAGCACCACGGTCCCGTAGGACGTCCCGCTCATCCGCGCATCCGAGATCCGCACCATGTCCTTGACGCTCTTTTTCAGCAGCTTCTGGGGAATGGGCGCCGCGCCCCACTCGGGCATGCCCGGCGCCCCCTTGGGCCCCACCCGCTTGAGCACGAGCACGGAGGTCTCGTCCACCGGCAAATCGGGGTCGTCGATCCGCGCGTGGAGGTCGTTGTGGTCCTCGAACACCACCGCGCGGCCGCGGTGGGTCATCAGATGCGGGGAGGCGGCCGACTGCTTGAGCACGGCGCCGCTCGGGCAGAGATTGCCCATGAGGATCACAGTGCCGCCCTCGCTCGAGATCGGCATCGTCAGCGGGCGAATGACATCCTCGTCGTAGTTCTTCGCGTCGCGAACGTTGGCCTCCACGCTCTTGCCGGTGACGGTGAGCGCGTCGCGATGGAGCAGCGGCAGCAGCTCCTTCATCACGACGGGCAGCCCGCCGGCGTAGAAGAAGTCCTCCATCAGGTGCTTGCCCGAGGGCCGGACGTTGACGAGGAAGGGCGTCGTCCGCGACAGCTCGTCGAAGCGACTGAGCGGCAGCTCGACGCCTGCCCGGCCCGCGATGGCGACCAGATGGACGATGGCGTTGGTCGAGCCGCCGATGGCCATATCGGCCCGGATGGCGTTGTCGAAGGCCTTGGCCGTGAGGATCTTCGAAGGCTTGAGGTCCTCCCGCACCATCTCCATGATGCGCCGGCCGGTCATCTCGGCCAGCGCGTAGCGCCGCGAGTCGGGCGCGGGGATCGCGGCGTTGCCCGGCAGGGTCATGCCGAGCGCCTCGACCATGGACGCCATGGTTGAGGCTGTGCCCATCACCATGCAGTGGCCCGCGGAGCGCGACATGCAGGACTCGGCCTCGCACCACTCTTCATCCGAGAGCTGCCCCGCCCGTCGCTGGGCCCAGAGCCGCCAGGCATCGGTGCCCGACCCCAGCTCCTCGGTGCGCCACTTGCCGCGCAGCATGGGCCCGCCGGTGACCATGATCGCGGGGATGTCGGCCGACGCCGCCCCCATCAGCATGGCGGGGGTCGTCTTGTCGCAGCCCGAGAGCAGGACCACGCCGTCCAGCGGGTAGGCGCGCAAACACTCCTCCACGTCCATCGCCATCAGGTTGCGGAAGAGCATAGTCGTGGGCTTCATCAGCACTTCGCCCAGCGAGATCGTAGGGAACTCCATGGGGAAGCCGCCGGCCGACAGCACGCCGCGCTTGACGGCGTCGGCCACCTGGCGGAGATGGGCGTTACAGTTAGTCAGCTCGGACCACGAGTTGGCGATGCCGATGACCGGCCGGCCGTCGAACATGAGGTCGCTGAAGCCCTCGGCCTTGATCCACGAGCGGTGGACGAAGCCGTCCAGGTCCTGCCGGCCGAACCAGTTGCGACTGCGGAGCGTGGGGGCAGCCATCGAACACCTCCTTGGGGTGGATGGGCGACATTATAATCAACGGCGCGCTGCCTGCCAGCCGCTTGACAGGCCCCGTCGACGCGCCCATCATCCTTTCGCGTCGAGGCATTCATTCCCCTCGCTTCAGGAGGCACCCCATGGCGACCTCATGGCAGCTCAGCGGTGAGTATTGCGAGACGTGCAGCTGCGACTACGTCTGCCCCTGTCTTCCCAGCAACCTGACGGCCCGGCCGACCCACGGGCACTGTTACTTTCTCTTCGGCTTCGACATCGGCACGGGCCGCTATGGGGGCGTCACGCTCGACGGCCTGAAGTTCGCCGTCGTGGGCTACACACCCGCGGTCATGGTGGACGGGAACTGGTCGATCGGGCTGATCGTGGACGAGCGGGCGAGCGCCGAGCAGACGGAAGCGCTCACGGCGATCGCCAGCGGCCAGGCTGGTGGACCCCTGGCCGCGTTGGCGCCGCTGATCGGCAAGTTCCTCGGTGTCGAGCGCAAGCCGATCGAGTTCAAGAAGGACGGCATGCGCCGCTCGGTCAGCATCCCGGGCGCGCTCGAGCAGGAGCTCGCCGGCGTCGAGAGCCCGGCCAAGCCCGGCGAGCCGCTCTACGTGGACAACACCATGCACCCCGTCAACGCGCGCTTGGCGCTGGCCCACGCGAGTCGGAGCCGGCTGTCCGCCTTCGGCCTCAAATGGGAGGACACGAGCGGCAAGAACAACGGCCACTACGCGCCGTTCAACTGGAAGAACTGATCCCGAGATCGGGGGGAATTCCATGAGGCTTCAGGGCAAGACGGCGGTGGTCACCGGCGGCGGCTCCGGCATCGGTCGCGGCATCGTGCTGTGCATGGCGAAGGAGGGTGCCGACATCGCGATCCCCGACATCCAGGACGCCAACGCCCAGACGGTGGTCAAGGAGGTCCTCGCCCTCGGTCGCAAGGCCGTGGGGTTTCGCTGCGACGTGACCAAGGCGGGCGAGGTCCAGGCCGCGATCGAGCGCGCGAAGAAGGAGCTGGGGAAGATCGACATCCTGGTGAACAACGCGGGAATGGCCTCGGCCCCCGGCATGCCGTTCACCAACAATTCAGAAGAGGATTGGGACCGGACCTATGCGGTGAACCTGAAGTCTGTGTTTCTCATGTGCAAGGCGATCGCCCCCTACTTCATCGAGCGCAAGGCGGGCCGCATCATCAATATCGCCTCCATCGCCGGGCCCCTGGCCGCCCTGACCATGCCGCCCTACTCGGTGGCCAAGGGCGGCGTCATCACATTCACGCGGGTCATCGCCAAGGAGTTGGCGCCCCACGGCGTCACGGTCAACGCCATCTGTCCCGGCGTGCTCTGGACCGCCTTCTGGGAAAGCCTCGCCAAGTACATCGCCGACACCAACCCGGCCTTTAAGGGAATGACGCCGCGGCAGGTCTTCGACAAGCGCGTGGCCGATATCATCCCGATGAAGCGCGAGCAGACGCCCGAGGACATCGGCTGGGCCGCGGTGTTCCTCGCCAGCGAGGAGGCCCGGAATGTCACGGGTCAGGCGCTGAATGTGGACGGCGGCTCCGTGATGCACTAGTCTGGACTCCCTCCCTCTCCCCTCTGGGGAGAGGGCAGGGTGAGGGGAGTTTTCGATGGACTTCGATTTCACACCCGAGCAGCAGGCCTTCCGCGCCGAGGTGCGGGCCTGGCTCGCCGCGCACGTGCCCGCTGACCTCAAAGGGCGCGGCTTCGCCTCCTCGCGGGCCGACCGCGCCGAGGTGGACCGGCTCCGCGAGTGGCAGCGCACGCTGCACAAGGCGGGCTATGTCGGGATCGACTGGCCGGCCGAGTACGGCGGCCGTGGCGCCTCCATCATGGAGCAGATCATCCTCTATGAGGAGATGTCCCGCGCCGAGAGTCCGCAGCCCGTGAACCGCGGCGGGCTGTCCATGCTCGGCCCTACGCTCATGAAGCATGGCACGCCCGCCCAGCGCGCCGCGCATCTGTCCAAGATCCTCACCGCCGACGAGATCTGGTGCCAGGGTTTCTCCGAGCCCAATGCCGGCAGTGACCTGGCGAACCTGCAGACCCGGGCCGTGCTCGACGGCGACTGGTACGTGATCAACGGCCAGAAGGTGTGGACCAGCATGGCGCATGTCGCCGAGTGGGGCTTCTTTCTGGTCCGCACGGACCCGACGGTCGCCAAGCACAAGGGGATCACCTTCATCCTGGTGGACATGAAGACACCCGGCATCTCGATCCGGCCGCTTCGGCAGATCACGGGCGAGGCCGAGTTCAACGAGGTCTTTTTCGAAAACGCACGCGTGCCGGCCGCCAACGTGGTCGGCAAGGTCAACGAAGGCTGGGGCGTCGCGCTGACCACGCTCGCCTACGAGCGCGACGTGCTGACGATGATCCGCCACATTAGCCTGCGGACCGCGCTCGAGCGGCTCGTCGCCCTCTCGAAGCGAACCATGAAAGACGGCCGCGCGGCGAGCCAGGATCCGGTGATGCGCCAGAAGATCGCGAGCCTCGCCATCGCGGAGCGCTGTCTGCAGGTCAACGGCTACCGCAGCCTCACCCAAATCCTGCGCGGCAAGCCGCCCGGGCCGGAGGGGTCGACCTCCAAGCTCTTCTGGAGCCAGGTCGACCAGGACCTGGCGGAAGTGGCGACCGAGGTGATCGGCCCCTACTCCCAGATCGCCGCCCCGAGTCGGCTCGCGCCGGACGATGGGCAGTGGGAGTTCTACGTCCTGCTCGCCCGCGGCAGCGGCATCCGCGCCGGCACCTCGGAGATCCTCCGCAATATCCTGGGCGAGCGTGTCCTCGGCCTGCCCAAGGACTGAGCCCATGGCCGAGGAGCTGCTCTACGAGGTCCAGGACCGCATCGCCACCCTGACGCTCAACCGCCCGGACAAGATGAACGCCTTCACCGGGCCCATGATCGAGCGCTGGTCCTGGGCGCTTACGGAAGCCCAGCGCGATCCCGACGTGAACGTCGTGGTGGTCACCGGCGCGGGCAAGGCGTTCTGCTCGGGTGGCGACGTCGCGCGCATGGGCCAAGGCGAGCCCACCCCGCTCGACCACAAGAACATGCTCTGGGAGCACATCCACCGGGTGCCCAAAGCCCTCGAGCAGATGGACAAACCAGTGATCGCCATGGTCAACGGCGTCGCGGTGGGCGCCGGGATGGGCATGGCCGTGATGTGCGACCTGCGCATCGCCTCGGACGCCGCGCGGTTTTCCACCGGTTATGTCCGCGTGGGACTCGTGCCGGGCGACGGCGACACCTATTTCCTGCCGCGGCTCGTCGGCAGCGCCAAGGCGCTCGAGCTGCTCTGGACGGCGGACTTCATCGAGGCGCCCGAGGCCGAGCTGCTCGGCATCGTCAACCGTGTGGTGCCGGCGGACCGGCTGGTCGAGGAGACGTACGCGCTCGCCCGCAGGATCGCCGAGGGCCCGCAGATCCCGATCCGGATGATCAAACGACTGGTCTACCAGTCGCTTCGCCTCGATCTCCGCACCCACCTCGATCTCGTCTCCTCTCACATGGCCGTGGTGCGGGAGACCGAGGACCACAAGGAAGGCGTGCAGGCCTTCAAGGACAAGCGCCCGCCGAAGTTCAAGGGCCGCTGACGGCGCCGCCTGAGCCGGCGACCACCTCGAGCGCCGTCTCCACCGCCAGCAGCGAGAGGCCGAGATCCATGCTCGGCTCCTCGAGGCCGTGCGCCGCCACCATGGCTGGCAGGAAGGGCAAGTGGATGAAGCCGGCGCGCACC
>DASSSH010000310.1:0-5001 GCA_035708525.1 Candidatus Methylomirabilota bacterium | reverse complement strand
CGCCACTCGACG
The DNA here is from genome assembly GCA_035708525.1 of Candidatus Methylomirabilota bacterium. Taxonomy (GTDB): domain Bacteria; phylum Methylomirabilota; class Methylomirabilia; order Rokubacteriales; family CSP1-6; genus DASSSH01. Next base: position 4,989 of record DASSSH010000310.1, on the reverse strand, counting down.
TCCCACGTGATGGCCCAGGCCGTCAAGCGCCTGTTCCCCGAGGTCAAGGTCGCCATCGGCCCCGCCATCGAGGACGGCTTCTACTACGACTTCCTCAAGCCGACGCCGTTCACGCCCGAGGATCTCGAGCGCATCGAGGTGGTGATGCGCGAGATCATCAAGGCGGACTACAAGTTCGAGCGCGAGGAGATGCCGCGCGAGCAGGCCATCCGGTACTTCGAGGAGCGCGGCGAGCCGTTCAAGGTGGAGATCCTCAAGGGGATCGACGCGCCCACGGTCTCGCTCTACCGGCAGGGCGACTTCGTGGACCTCTGTCGCGGGCCCCACGTGCCCTCGACCGGCCACATCAAGGCGTTCAAGCTCCTGTCCGCCTCGGGCGCCTACTGGCGCGGCGACGAGCGGAACGCCATGCTCCAGCGCATCTACGGCACCGCCTGGGCGACGCAGGAAGAGCTCGACAAGCACCTCTGGCGGCTCGAGGAGGCCAAGAAGCGCGACCACCGCAAGCTCGGGCGGGAGCTCGACCTCTTCGATTTCTACGACGTCGCGCCGGGAGCGCCGTTCTGGCTGCCCCGCGGCATGATCCTGGTCCGTGAGCTCGAGAAGTTCGCGCGCGAGCACCTCGACGCGCAGGGGTACCACGAGATCTCGACTCCGATGCTCGTGAACAAGCGCCTCTGGGAGCAGTCCGGGCACTGGGAGCTGTACAGCGAGAACATGTTCAAGGTCGAAGTGGAAGACGAGATGTTCGCGCTCAAGCCCATGAACTGCCCCGAGGCCACCTACGTCTACCGGCGGAGCCTGCGCTCGTACCGCGACTTGCCCCTGCGTTACTCGGAGATGGGTCGCTGCCAGCGCAACGAGCGCTCCGGCACGCTCACCGGGCTCATTCGGGTGCGGCAGTTCACCCAGGACGACGCCCACATCTTCTGCCGCCCGGATCAGCTCCAGGAAGAGATCACGCGGCTGCTCGAGCTCGTTCGCGAGTGGTACCGGACCTTCAACCTCCAGCCGTCCTTCAAGCTGGCCACGCGGCCGCCCGAGAAGCTGGGGACCGAGCAGCAGTGGGACCAGGCGGAGGAGGCCCTGCACCAGGCGCTGCGCGCGAACAGCCTCGCCTACGACCTCAACAAAGGGGCCGGCGCCTTCTACGGGCCGAAGATCGACATCGACGTGGAGGACGCGCTGGGACGGCCCTGGCAGCTGGCGACCATCCAGGTCGACCTGACCATGCTGCCCGAGCGCTTCCAGCTCGAGTACATCGACACCGACGGACAGCCCAAGCGCCCCGTGGCGATCCACCGCGCCATCTTCGGCTCCTACGAGCGCTTCGTGGCGATCCTGACGGAGCACTTCGCCGGGGCGTTCCCGACGTGGCTCGCGCCGGTGCAGGCGCGGGTCCTGCCCGTGAGCGAGAAGCACGCGGAGTACGCGCGAAAAGTTCACCAGCGGCTCCGCGAGGCCCGGATCCGCGCCGAGCTGGACGATCGGAACGAGAAGCTGGGCTATCGCATCCGCGAAGCGCAGCTGCACAAGGTGCCGTACATGCTGGTCGTGGGAGAGCGCGAGGCGCAGAGCGGGACTGCGAGCCTGCGGCGCCGCACCGGGGAGGATCTCGGGGCAGTGCCCGTGGATCGCATCGTGAGCGAGCTCGTGGCCGAGATCGGAAGTCGTTCCGCCACCCTCACCGTGGGCCGAAGCGGCTGAGCCGGCCCCGCCACTGAAGGAGCGCGCGCCATACAGGGAAAAGACATCCGCGTCAATGAGGGCATAAGGGTGAGAGAGGTCCGCGTCGTGAGCGCCGAGGGTGAGCAGCTGGGGATCCTGCCCATCGCCCAGGCGCTGGAGCTGGCGCGGCAGCGCGATATGGATCTGGTGGAGGTGGCGGCGGAGGCTAACCCGCCGGTCTGCCGGATCATGGACTTCGGCAAGTACAAGTACATGCAGGCGCGGCGGCAGAAGGACGCGCGCAAGAAGCAGACGGTGATCCAGGTGAAAGAGGTCAAGCTCGGTCCCAAGACCGACACGCACGACTTCGACTTCAAGGCGAAGCACGTGAGGCGGTTTCTCGAGGAAGGCAACAAGGCCAAGGTCACGGTGCGCTTCAAGGGCCGGGAGATGGCCCACACGGAGCTGGGCTGGAAGATGCTCAACCGGATGACGGAGATCATGTCCGACGTGGCGGTCATCGAGAACCACCCGAGGATGGAAGGTCGCATGCTGAGCATGATCCTGTCGCCCAAACCGCATTAGACTACCCATCACCCCGACCCTCTCCCCTTTGGGGAGAGGGAGGAAAGGTGAGGCGAAGAGGGAGAAAGGTGAGGGGAAAGTGGACCCCTCCCCTCATGGAGAGGGAGGAGGGGAAAGTGCATCCCTCTCCCTTGAGGGAGAGGGCAGGGTGAGGGTGCGATCCCGGAAAGGAATTGCGCAATGCCGAAGATGAAGACGAAGCGCGCCGCCGCCAAGCGGCTCAAGGCCACGGCGTCGGGCAAGCTCATGCGGCGCAGCGGGTGGAAGAGCCACCTGCTCGAGGCCAAGTCCCCCAAGCGCCGGCGGCGACTGAGGAAGGCGAGCTTGATCGCCAAAGCGGACCAGGCCCGCTTGCGGACCCTGGTTCCATATATCTGAGCATGCGGCGCCCCTCTCCCCTTGGGGAGAGGGCAGGGTGACACGCGACCCTCTCCCTGAAAGGGAGAGGGAGAGAGCAAAGGAGAAACGTCGATGCCACGGGCAAAGGGCGGGGCCAAGACCCGCCAGCGCAGGAAGAAGGTCCTCAAGCAGGCGAAGGGCTACTTCGGCGGACGGCGCAAGCTCTACCGCACAGCGGCCGAGACCGTGCTGCGCGCCGGCGCCTTTGCCTACAAGGGGCGCAAGCAGAAGAAGCGGCGGGCCCGCGCGCTCTGGATCATCCGCGTCAACGCGGCCTGCCGTCAGCTGGGCCTGTCGTACTCGACCTTCATGGCGGGGCTGAAGAAGGCCGGCATCGGGCTTGACCGGAAGATCCTCGCCGAGCTGGCCGTCCAGGACCCCACCGCCTTCGCCAAGCTGGCGGAGACGGCGCGAGCGCAGCGCGCCTGAGCGTGGCGGAGGACCGGCGGGTCCAGGAGATCCTCGACCGGGCCCTGGCGGACGTCGCCGGGGCCCGCTCCACGTCTGACCTCGAGCAGGTCCGCGTCCGCGTGCTCGGCCGCTCGGGCGAGCTGACGGCGCTGCTCCGCTCGCTCGGTGCGATCCCGGCCGCCGACCGGCCGCGCGTGGGCGCCGAGGCCAATGCCGCCAAAGCGCAGCTCGAAGACCGGATCGCCGCGCGGCTGGCGGTGCTCAAGGCTCGGGAGCACGAGGAGGCGCTGGCCGGCGAGCGACCCGATCTGACACTGCCGGGCCGCCGCGTGTCCGCCGGCGCCGTCCATCCCATCACCCGGGTGCAGAACGAGATCATCGAGATCTTCGAAGGGCTGGGTTTCTCGGTGGCCGAAGGGCCCGAGGTCGAGTCGGACTATTACAACTTCTCCGCGCTCAACTTCCCCGACGATCATCCGGCGCGGGACATGCAGGACACCTTCCACCTCTCGCCGGACACGCTCCTGCGCACCCATACCTCCCCCGTGCAGATCAGGACCATGAAGGCCCAGCGGCCGCCGGTTCGGGTGACGTGTCCCGGGAAGGTCTATCGGCGCGATGCCGACATCACCCATTCGCCGATGTTCCACCAGGTCGAGGGGCTCGCAGTGGACCGCCACATCACCATGGCCGACCTCAAGGCCACGCTCGAGCTGTTCGCCCGCGAGATGTTCGGCCCGCGCTCCCGCCTGCGCTTCCGGCCCTCGTTCTTCCCGTTCACCGAGCCCTCGGCGGAAGCCGACGTCGTCTGCTTCCTCTGCGGCGGCTCCAGCTGCCGCGTCTGCAAGGATGGCTGGCTCGAGATTCTCGGCTCGGGAATGGTTCACCCCAACGTGCTACGCAACGTGGGGTACGATCCCGAAGAGGTGACGGGCTGGGCCTTCGGCATGGGCGTGGAGCGCGTGGCCATGCTCAAGTACGGCATCGATGACATCCGGCTGCTCTTCGAGAACGACCTGCGCTTTCTCCAACAGTTCGGCGCATCTCCCTCTCCCCTGTGGGGAGAGGGTCACGGGGGCTCCCTCTCCCCTCTGGGGAGAGGGTAGGGTGAGGGGATCTAGGGTGAGGGGATCTAGGGTGAGGGGATAAGGTAGCGCGGTGAAAATCTCCTACCGGTGGATCAAGGAGTACGTGGAGACGGATCTCCCGGCGCGCGAGCTCGCCGATCGGCTCACCAACGCCGGCATCGCGGTGGAAGCCGTCGAGCCCGTCGTCAAGGGCCTCTCGGGTGTCGTGGTGGCCGTGATCGAAGCGATCGAGAAGGACCTGGGCACGACGGCCGCCGGGCACGTGAACCGGCTCTGCCGCGTAACGCTGCCGGATCGGAAATTCTCGGTGGTCTGCGGGGCGCCCAACGCCGTGGTCGGACTCCGCACCGCGTTCGCGCCGCCAGGCGCCTCGCTTCCAGGCGGTCCGGTCAAGGCGGCAAAGATTCGGGGAGTCGTGTCAGAAGGGATCCTCTGCTCAGAGCGAGAGCTCGGGATCGGCGATGATCACCGCGGCATCCTCGAGCTGCCGTCCGAGGCGCCGATCGGCACGGATCTCAGCACCTACCTCGGGCTCGACGACGAGATCTTCGAGATCGAGATCACTCCGAACCGGCCCGACGCCCTGTCGGTGGTCGGTGTGGCGCGGGAGGTCGCCGCGCTGACAGGCGCGCCGTTCCGCTTCCCCCAGGTCGCGGTGAAGGAGAGCGAGGAGGAGGCGCCAGGCCTGGCCTCGGTAGAGATCGAGGCGCCCGACCTCTGCCCCCGCTTCGCCGCGCGGCTGATCGCCGGGCTCACCGTGCGGCCGTCGCCGCCCTGGCTCGCCCAGCGGCTCCGCGCTGTCGGGCTACGCCCCATCAACAATCTCGTCGACGTGACC
>DASSSH010000309.1:0-4549 GCA_035708525.1 Candidatus Methylomirabilota bacterium | reverse complement strand
TACCCGCTCAAGCAGGGCGACTGGTGCCTCGTGCACGCGGCGGCCGGCGGAATGGGCCTGCTGCTCTGCCAGCTCGCCAAGATGCTGGGCGCCACGGTGATCGGCACCGTCTCGACCGAGGAGAAGGCGGCGCTGGCGAAGGCGGCGGGCGCCGCGCACGTCATCCTCTACACCAAGCAGGACTTCGAGGCGGAGGTGAAGCGCATCACCAATGGGCGTGGCGTGGACGTGGTCTATGACGGAGTAGGCGCCAGCACCTTCGACAAGGGGCTCAGCTGCCTGCGCCCGCGCGGCTTTATGATCCTCTTCGGCGCGGCCAGTGGTCCGGTGCCTCCGCTCGACCTGCAGGTGCTGAACACGCGCGGCTCCCTCTTCGTCCAGCGCCCGAGCCTCAATCACCACATCGCCACGCGCGAGGAGCTGCAGCAGCGGGCCGGCGAGGTGCTCGGCTGGATCCGTGATGGCAAGCTCAAGCTCCGCGTCGAGCACCAGTTCCCACTGGCCCAGGCCGCCGAGGCCCACAAGGCCCTCGAGGGGCGGAAGACGACGGGCAAGATCCTGCTGATTCCAGGATGACGGCCAGTGATCTCGCCCCCTCACCCTACCCTCTCCCCCGCAAGGGGGAGAGGGTTCGGTTTGCCAGAGGGTTTCGATCTTCCCTCTCCCCTCTGGGGAGAGGGTGAGGGTGAGAGGCTGTGAGGGGCTCGAGGGTGAGGAGTTGAGATGAACATCGCGCAGAACCTCGAGCGGTCCGCCCGCCAGCACGGCGCGCGGACCGCGCTCATCTTCAAGGACCGGCGCTGGACCTTCGCCGAGCTGGATGCCGCGGCCTCGCGCGTCGCCTCGGGGCTTCGCGCCCTGGGGCTCAAGGCCGGAGACCGCATCGGGCTGCATCTGCCCAACAGCCCGGCGTTCGTGGCCACCTACTACGCCGCCAACAAGATCGGCGTGATTCCCCTCGCGCTCAACGTCACCTACGCGACCGACGAGATCGCCTACATCGTGAGCGACGCCGAAGCCGTGGCGGTCGTGACGGCCGAGCCCGTCGCCGCCCAGCTGCCCACGGCCGACCGGATTCCGTCGGTCAAGCATGTGATCCGTGACGTCCTCGCCCTCGACGGGGACCCGGGGCTGCGCGCGCTGGATCTGGACCGGCAGACGACCTGCGCGATCCTGTACACCTCGGCCACGACGGGACGGCCGAAAGGCGTCATGCTCACGCAGGACAACGTGGTCTCCAACATCGAGGCGACCAACCATCATCTACGCATGACGCCGGACGACATCGGGCTGTGCGCCCTGCCGCTCTTCCACTGCTTCGGTCAGAACTTCATCATGAACGCGCTCCTGAGCTGCGGCGGAACCCTCGTGCTTCAGGAGCGCTTCGTGCTCGACGACTTCCTGGCGGCGGTGCCGGCCCACAAGGTTACGCTCCTCTACGCGGTGCCGACCATGTACATCCTGATGCTGGCCTCCGGGCTCAAGAACCGCGACACCTCCTCGCTGCGGCTCTGCTTCTCCGCCGCCGCGAGCCTGCCCGCCGAGGCCGAGCGGCAATGGAAGGAGCAGACCGGGCACGACATCCATCAGGGCTACGGCCTCACCGAGTGCTCGCCGTTCGCCTCCTACAACCACGAGACGGCTTTCCGGCCGGGCTCCATCGGCACGCCCATCAAGGACGTGCAGATGAAGGTCGCCGATCCGGCCACAGGGCAGGAGGTGCCCGACGGCGAACTGGGCGAGATCCTGATCAAGGGCCCGAACGTCATGAAAGGCTACTTCCGCAACCCGGCGGCGACGGCCGAGGCCGTCCGCGACGGGTGGCTGCACTCGGGGGACATCGGCTACCGCGACCCGGACGGCTACTTCTTCATCGTGGACCGCGTGAAGGACATGATCAACGTGGCCGGCTTCAAGGTCTTCCCGCGCGAGGTCGAGGAGGTGCTGTTCCTGCATCCCGCGGTCAAGGAAGCGGCGGTGATCGGGATGCCCGATCCCGTGCGCGGGGAGGCCGTCAAGGCCTTCGTCGTGCTGAAAGAGGGCGCCGCCGCCGACGCGGAAGCGCTGCGCGCGCTCTGCCGGGGAAAGATCGCCTCGTACAAGGTGCCGGAGGCCGTGGAGTTCATCGCGGCGCTGCCGAAGAACCCGACGGGGAAGATCCTCAAGAAGGAGCTGCGCAAGCCCCGCTGATGAGTCTTCCGGGACGGATGCCCTCCCTCACCCCAGCCCTCTCCCTCCCAGAGGGAGAGGGAGTTTTTCTTGGGACCCTCGCCCCCGGAGGGGGAGAGGGCAGGGTGAGGGGGAGCTAACTCCCATGCTCAAGTGGCTCGCCATCGCGGTCGGGGCGCTGCTCGTGCTGCTGGTGGCGGCCGCGCTGGCCCTGCCGCTGCTGCTCGACACGCCGGCGATCCAGGCCTACGCCACCCAGGCCGCCACCCACGCGCTGAATCGCCCGGTCAAGTTCACCTCGCTGTCCATCTCCACCCTGCCGCTGCCCTCGGTGAAGCTGCGCGGGCTGCAGGTGGCCGAGGACCCCGCGTTCGGAACTGCGCCGTTCCTCACCGTGGCCGAAGGCCGGATCGGCATCCGACTCTGGCCGCTCTTCTCCGGTCGGATCGAGATGGCAGACCTCACCCTCGAGGAGCCCCGGATCGCCCTGGTCGAGGACGCCGCGGGGCGCTGGAATGTTGGCACGCTCGCCGCTTCGACGACACCGGGCCCGCCGCCGCCGCGCAGAGACTCGGGCCGGAGCGGGGGAGCCTCAGCGGGCGCGGTGCTGCTCTCCCACGTGAGCATCAAAGACGGCGTGCTCGACTACCACAAGCGGGGCGCCAAGGGCTCCGACTTCCGGCTGGAGAAGATCAATGTCACGCTGACGCAGGCCGGCTTCGGCGAGACCCTGCGGCTCAACGGCACCGCGCTCGGTCAACCCGGCGCGCTGTCGCTGAAGATCTCCGATGCCACGCTGACACCGGGCGGCGTCCGGACGACCTTCGGCGACACACCGTTCAAGGCGAAGGTGGAGATCGAGGCGAAGGATGTGGCCCCGTTCAGCGCCGCGGTGCTGACCACGCCGGCGCTGTTCGGCCCCATGAAGGGCCGGCTCGAGCTGACCGGAACGCCCGCCCGTCTGGCCGGCACGGGAAACTTGAGCTTCGACCGGCTCACGGTCTCGGAGGAGTGGCCCCGCTGCCAAGCGCCCAAGCGGCGCCAGCTCGCGGTGGACACGCTGCGCCTCCCGATCAGCCTCACCCCCGCTCAGCTCGACAGCGCGCCGCTCGACGCGAAGCTGGCTCAAGGGACCGTCTCCACCCGGCTGGCGCTGACGCTGGGACAGGCTCCGATGGCGACGCTCAAGGACATCAACATCAAGGGCCTGCAGCTGGGGCCGCTGCTGGTGGATTTCCTCTGCCAGTCCTTCGCCGTCACCGGGCCGCTGGATCTCACCGGCGAGGCGACCGCGCGCGTCGCCGATGCCTTGCACACCGCCAATGGCTCGGGCCGGCTGCGCATCGGACGGGGCAAGGTGGTCGGCTCCGACGTCGTCCAGCTCATGGACGCCGTCCTCGGCATGGCCGATCAGGTCACCGCGGCGCTGCGCTCCGGACGGCTGCCGAAACGCGGGGAGTCACGCGTCGAGTTCGATTCGATCACCGCCACCTACACGATCACCAACGGGGTGTGGAAGACCGACGACCTGCTCTACCAGGCCGGCACGACCCGCATCGCCGCCAAGGGCACCTATGGGCTTCCCGACGGCCGCGTGGCGATGGATGTGACTTTCACAGAGGGCGCCAACCAGATCAAGGGACGGGTCACCGGCGTGGCCGGCTCGCTGCGGGTGGTTCCCACCGAGCTCAAGATCCCCGAGACCAAGAGCCTCAAGAAACTGCTCGACCAGCTCTTGCGGTGATGCCGAGGCGGTGGAGTGAGGGCTACGCCTGGGACGGAAACGAGCTGGAGGCCTTGCTAGCGCCCCTGATCCCGACGCCGCGAGAGCAGTCTGAGCGCGACCAAACCGGAGCCGAGCAGCAGCAGGGTGGCCGGTTCCGGCACCCTGCCGCCACCGCCGCCCTGGCCGCAGAGACCGCCGACCGAGCCCGTCGTGACCTGCAAGTCGTCGAGGCTGAAGAAGCCATTTCCGGCAGCGCCGTCGATCTCCACTCGACAGGCCGCACTGCCGCTCACGATTCCATTGAACGCGAGGTTTGAGGCGCCGGCGCCGGAGACGACCTGCTCGATGAGGTTGTTCCCCGCGTCGAAGAAGCGCACGATCGTCGTGTCATCGCCGCCGGTATTCCAGTAGCCCAGCGCCGTGATGCCGGTGCCGGCGACCAGCGGGAAGATCTCGATCGGCCCAAGCCCCGGCAGCTGAGGGATGATGGCGTTGAAGAGGACATTGGGAGCCGAGTGGTTGACGCCGCCGAATCCGCTCGCGTTCGTCTGGACCGATGGGAAGCTTACCCCATCATTCAGGAGGCCGAAGGAGATACCGAGCCCCGGCAGCGATGAGAGCTGCGTGCCTATGCCGATGGCGTCGAAGTTCTCG
>DASSSH010000308.1:0-5084 GCA_035708525.1 Candidatus Methylomirabilota bacterium | reverse complement strand
GCCAGGTCTTCCAGCTCGGCCTTGACCTTGGCCATGCCGAGCCGGTGGGCCAGCGGCGCGTAGATGTCCAGGGTCTCCTGGCCGATCTTCCGCGCCTTCTCCGGCGGCAGGTAATCCAGCGTTCGCATGTTGTGGAGCCGGTCGGCCAGCTTGATCATGAGCACCCGCAGGTCGCGGGCCATGGCCACCAGCATCTTGCGGAAGTTCTCGGCCTGCCGCTCCTCACGGGAGGAGAACGCCAGCTTGCCGATTTTCGTCACGCCGTCCACCAGGTCGGCGATCTCCGGGCCGAACTCCCGCTGGAGATCGTTCTTGGTGGCCTGCGTGTCCTCGAGCACGTCGTGGAGCAGCCCGGCGGTGACGGTGGTCACGTCCATCTTGAAGTTGACGAGCAGGCCGGCCACCTCGAGGGGGTGGGAGAGGTAGGGCTCGCCGGAGGCGCGGTGCTGGCCCTGGTGCGACTGCTCGGAGAAGCGGTAGGCGCGCTGCACCAGGTCCAGGTCGGCCCCCGGCTGGTACTTCGGAATCTCCTCGATCAGGGTCTGAAGCTGGGTCAACCTCGCCCTCCTCAGGTTGACCAGCTATTTTGCCACCGAACCCAGCGTTTTGCCAGGACTTTTTCCCGACCCTAGGCTTTGGCCGCGACCTTCCTTCCCGCCCGCGCACGACCCCGGCTCCACTCCTCCCAGTCCATCACCAGAGTGGCCGCCGCCACCGAGGAGTAGGTGCCGGTGATCACCCCGACCACGAGCGCAAAGGCGAAATCTTCCAGGACCTCACCGCCGAACAGGAAGAGGACGAGCGCCGCCAGGAAGGTCGTGAACGAGGTCAGCACCGTCCGGGACAGGGTCTGGTTGATCGCGCCATTGACCAGCTCCGCCAGCCCCTGGCCCTTGCGGAGCCCTTTGCCCCGGCTTTCCCGGATCCGGTCGAAGACCACGATCGTGTCGTTGATCGAATAGCCCACGATGGTCAGCAGGGCCGCCAGCACCGGCAGCGACATCTCCCGGTTCGAGATCGACAAGGCGCCCAGGGTGACCAGGACGTCGTGCGCCAGCGCGACGATCGAGATGACACCGCCCCGGAAGTCGAACCGGATGGCGACGTAGATCAGGATTCCCGCCATACCCGCCAGGACGGCGTAGAGGGCCTGGAACTGGAGGTCGCGTCCGACCTGGGGTCCGACGAACTCGATCCGGCGGATCTCGACCTGGCTCCCCGAGGCGTGGGAGAGCGCGCCCTGGACGCGGGTGCTCAGCTCTTCAGCCTTGACCTCGCCCTGGGGCAGGCGGATGAGAAACTCCCGTGGGTCGCCGAATTGCTGGATGACGGAGTTGCCCAGCTTGATCTCGTCGAGCCCGCGGCGGACCTGATCCACCGAGACGGCCTTGTCATAGCGCACCTGGATAAGGGTGCCGCCGGTGAAGTCGATGCCGTAGTTGAGCCCCCCGTGCAGCGCGATCGACACGAGGCCGATCGCCACCCCGATCACCGACGCGATGTAGAACCAGCGTCGCTTGCCGACGAAGTCGTAGTTGGCGTTGACGAAGATCTGCAGCATCGGGCGCCCTCAGATGGAAATGGACTCGACCCGCCGCTGCCCCATGTAGATGAGGTCGAACACGAGCCGGGTGAAGAACACCGCGGTGAAGAGACTGGCCAGGATGCCGATGGCCAGGGAGACGGCGAAGCCCTTCACCGGTCCCGTGCCGAATTGGTAGAGGATGGCCGCCGAGACGAGCACGGTGACGTGGGTGTCGATGACGGTGCGGAACGCCCGGGCAAAGCCCGCGTCGATGGCCGCCCGCGGTGGCTTGCCGAGCCGCAGCTCCTCGCGGATGCGCTCGAAGATCAGGATATTGGTGTCCACGGCCATGCCGATCGTCAGCACCACGCCGGCGATCCCCGGCAGGGTCAGCGTGGCGTGAAAGCCCGCCATGGCCGCCATGAGGATGACCAGGTTGAGGGCCAGGGCGAAGTCGGCCACGACGCCCGAGAGGCGGTAGTAGAAGAGCATGAAGACGACGACCGCGAGGGCCGCTACCAGCGTCGAGCGGAGCCCCTTGCGGATGGAGTCGGCGCCCAGCGACGGGCCCACCGTGCGCTCTTCCAGCACCTGGACCGGCGCCGGGAGGGCGCCCGCCCGCAGCACGATGGCCAGGTCGGTCGCCTCCTCCGTGGTGAAGCCGCCGGTGATCTGGGCGCGGCCGGACGGGATGCGCTCCCGGATCTGGGGCGCCGAGTGCACGTTGCCGTCGAGGATGATGGCCAGCCGCCGGCCCACATTGGCCTCGGTCAGATCGCCGAAGGCTTTGGCGCCGGCCGCGTTCAAGTCCACCGAGACGTAGGGCTCGCTGGTGTTCTGATCGATGGAGACCCGCGCCGTCGCCAGGTCGCGACCCGTCAGCAGGACCTTCTTCTGGACGAGGTAGGGGATCTTCCGCTCCTGCTTCGTCTCCTTGTCCACCTTGCGCTGGTAGAGGATCTCGTCTCCCTCTGGGACGCCCTGGCGAAGCGCCGTCTCGGCGTCCATCCGGTCATCCAGCAGCTTGAACTCGAGCAGCGCGGTCTTCCCGATCAGCGCCTTGGCGCGCTCGGGGTCCTGGACACCAGGCAGCTGGACGAGGATCCGGTTCTCCCCCTGCTGCTGGATGGAAGGCTCGGCCACCCCGAATTGGTCGATGCGGTTCCGGATGGTCTCCAGCCCCTGCCGGACGGCCAGATCCCTGATCGCGGCCGCCTCACGGGGTCTCAGCACCAGCACCGCCCGTCCGGCGCCCTGATCGGCTTCCCTCGTCTCGAAAATGGCCATGTCGCGGAACACGCCCTGGGCGTCGTTCCACGTCTGGGAGGAGGCGAGCTGCACGACCAGCTCCGTCGCGCCGCGCCGCTCGATCTTCGCGACGCCGATGCCCTTCTTCTCCAGCTCGGCGCGGAGGCTGTCTCCCGCGCGCTCGACCTGGGCTTCGAGCGCCTTGTCCACATCCACGCCCAGCACGAGGTGGATGCCGCCCTGCAGGTCCAATCCCAGGTTGATCGGCTTTGGCGTGGGCAGGTTCGCGCCGAAGAGGCGCGCCAGCATGATGTGGACGTCAAGATAGCCGAGGGACGCGACGATCACGACCACGACGATGCCGATGCGGAGGCCGAGATGCTTGCGCATCAGGACGCGGATTCCTTCTCGCCGCCGGCGGGGACGATACGGCCGATCGCCGAGCGGTCGAAGTCGAGGCGAACCTGGTCGGAGACCTTGAGGGTCACGGTGGAGTCGGTGAGTCCCACCACCGTGCCGTGCAGCCCGCTGGTGGTGACGACCCGGTCGCCCTTTTTCACGGCGGTCAGGAGGGCTTCACGCTCCCTGCGCTGCTTCTGCTGCGGGCGCACCAGGAGAAAGTAAAAGATGGCAAAGATGGCCGCGAAGAAGATCACCTGGGTCATGACCTGGCTCGAGCCGCCGCCGTTGGGCGCCTGCCCGGCGGCATACGCAAAGTCCACCATGAGGATCAGGCCTCCGTGTCTGCGAGAGTATCGTGCGGACCGCGCAGGGATTCTACCCCATAACGGTCAAGGAACCCAGAGCGGAATGCCTCGAAACGCCCGTCCCCGATCGCCTGCCGCATCCGCGCCATGAGCCCGAGAAAGAAGGTGAGGTTGTGCAGGGTCAGGAGGCGGTAGGCGAGCAGCTCGCGGGCGAGAAAGACGTGGCGGAGGTAGGCGCGCGAAAAGCGCCGGCACGCCTCGCAGCCGCAGTCGGCGTCCAGCGGCGAGGGGTCGCGCGCCCAGGCGGCGTTGCCGATCGTCAGCGGCCCGTCCGCCGTGAAGGCCTGGCCGTTCCGCGCGTTGCGAGTCGGGATCACGCAATCGAAGAGATCGACCCCGCGCGCGACCGCTTCCACCAGATCGGTCGGCTTGCCCACGCCCATCAGGTATCGGGGCCGGCCCGCCGGCAGCCGGCCGGCGACCTGCTCCGCGATCGCGTACATGACAGGCTTGGGCTCGCCGACGGCGAGCCCGCCGATCGCGTAGCCGTCGAGATCGAGGGCGCACGTCTCGTCCACGGCGCGACGCCGCAGATCCTCGTAGACGCCGCCCTGCACGATGCCGAACAGCGCGGCGTCGCGGTTGAGCGCGCGGTGGGCGGCGACCGAGCGCTTGAGCCAGCGCAGCGTGAGCGCGAGCGAGCGTTCGGTCTCGGCCGGCGTGGCGGGATGGGCGAGGCACTCGTCGAGCGGGTGCAGGATGTCGACCCCGAGGGCGTGCTGGATCTCGATACAGGATTCGGGCGAGAGCGTCCGGAGCGAGCCGTCGACGTGCGAGCGGAACTCGACGCCGTCCTCGCCGACCTTCCGGAGCTTGGCCAGGCTGAACACTTGAAACCCGCCCGAATCGGTGAGGATGGGGCCGTCCCATCCCATGAAGCGGTGGAGCCCGCCGAGCTCGCGAATCAGGGCATGGCCGGGACGGAGGAAGAGATGGTAGGTGTTCGCCAGCACAATCTGGGCGCCGGCGGCGCGCAGGTCGTCGGGCGTGAGGCTCTTCACCGTCCCCTGCGTGGCGACCGGCATGAAGGCCGGCGTGTCGACTGGACCATGCCCGGTCCGCAGTCGTCCCAGCCGGGCGGTGCCGTCCGTCTTCAAGAGATCGAACCCGAACGACCCGGCGACGCGCATCGGTTCAGCTACAGCCAGACGAGCCGGCGAGGCGAGGGCTGAGAAGATCCGGCGATGCGCATCGGCTCAGCGATAGCCGGACGAGCCGGGCCGAGGCGCGAGTCAGACGAGGCCCGAGGGAGGAGCCGGCCCGAGGCGTACGTGGCAGTTCGAGCTGAGCGGCCCTGCCGCGAGGCGAGGGCTGAGTCGATCGTACGTTGAGGGTCGGCGACGACTGAGAACGTGGCCGTTCGAGTTGAGCCGCAAAGCGGCGAGACGAGGGCTGAGAAGATGTGGCGATGCGCATCGGCCCGGCTAGAGGATCAACATCGCGTCGCCGTAGGAGTAGAATCGATAGCGCTCGGTGACCGCGTGGCGGTAGGCGGCCAGGATGAGCTCGCGGCCGGCGAACGCCGCGACGAGCAGCAGCAGGGT
>DASSSH010000307.1:0-21723 GCA_035708525.1 Candidatus Methylomirabilota bacterium | reverse complement strand
GTCCGGCGAGTCCTTGACCAGGGTCTCCCAGAAGTCGAACGTCACCACGCGGATCGCCATCACCAGGCCAACGATCCTCGGAAAGTAGAGACTCGGCCCCGGATACCGACGCCCCGGTCGCGCCGACGATGGCTCGCCTGTACGCCGACGCTCGCTCGGGCGGGCCTCGCGCGACCCCCCATCCCCCAGAGGGGGCTCGGCCGTGGGCAGTCCGTCCGCGATCGCGCGCTCGCCCCGCCCGGAGCGGAGCAACGGGACACGGCTCGCCATACGGCGCTCCCGGGACCCCCGTATCCCGGGCCCAGCGCTCTCTCCGTTACGATGAGGGCGAGGCTCACCGATCGAACTTGAGCTTGCGCTTTTCCAGGAAGGCCTGCATCGCCTCGCGCGGCTCGTCGGTCGCGTAGGCCTGCGCCAGCGCATTGATGCCGGACTCGATGGCCGTGCGGAGGTCGGTGTTGCGCCAGCGGATGATCAGCTCCTTCTGGAGCCGCACCGCGCCGGGCGCGCACTCGAGGATGCGGTCGACGAGCTCGGCCGTCACGGTCTCCAGGCGCTCGCGGGGGGCGACTCGATTGACGAGCCCCCACTCCAGCGCCTGCCGGGCCGTGATGTTCTCCCCGGTCAGCAGGAACTCGGCCGCCCGGCCGGGCCCGATCAGCGCCGGCAGGAGCGCCGCCTCGATCACGGACGGGATGCCGACGCGGATCTCCGGCAGCCCCATGAGGGCGTCCTCCGCCGCCGTCCGCATGTCGCAGGCCATGGCCAGCTCGAAGCCGCCGCCCAGGCAGTGGCCGTTCATCATGCACACGGTGGGAAATGGGGCGTCGTGCACGGCGTGGATCGCGGCGTGCAGGCTCGCGATGAACGCCTTGGCGGTCGCCG
Organism: Candidatus Methylomirabilota bacterium; assembly: GCA_035708525.1. Classification (GTDB taxonomy): domain Bacteria; phylum Methylomirabilota; class Methylomirabilia; order Rokubacteriales; family CSP1-6; genus DASSSH01. The sequence goes on along the minus strand of DASSSH010000307.1, from coordinate 20,838 downwards.
GTGTGAGATCCCGCAGCACCTGGAGCTGCATCCCACCCGTCGTGAGCCGGCCGCGCCCGGTGACCACGGCGGCACGCACGGCCGGATCGGCGCGGAGGCTCTCGAAGGCCGCGGTGATCCCCTGCACCATCTCGGGGACGATGAGGTTCAGGGGCGGCCGATCCAAAGTCACCCACGCGCATCCCCGGCGGACGTCGAGGCTCACGAAATCCTGTATCGCCATGGCGACTGGGTCTCCTTGCTCTCACGAGAGGCCGCGCGCCGCAGCGGTCTGCCCCCGTATCTGTCGAGCACGATCAGTAGCGCCTCATGCCGCGGTCGACCGTCTGGGCCCACGCATCCAGCCCGCCGGCCAGATTCACGGCCTTGGCGAAGCCTTGATTGCGGAGAAAGCTGGCGACCGCCGCGCTGCGGATGCCGTGGTGGCAGTAGACGACGATGTCGTCACCGCGGTCGAGCTCGTCCACGCGGAACTCGAGCTCCTCGAGCGGGATGTGGACGGAGTTCTCCAGCCGGCAGAGCGCCGTTTCCCACCCATCGCGGACGTCGAGCAGCACGATCGGCTCCTTCCGGTCCAGCCGCGCCTTGAGCTGCGGCGGCGTGATGTCTTCCGGCATGCTCTCTCCCCCTCCCTGTGCTTCAGCTCCCGCAATCCCGAGCACCAGCCCCCATCAGTCGGCGGTGGCTGGTGTTGGCTGATCGGGAAGCAGCACGGACGTCTCGGGTGACACCTCGACCTTGACGCGGTCGCCCGCCTGGAAGCTCCGGCCCCGCAGCGCCGAGGTGATCATCTCCACCCGCAGCATCCCGCTGCTGATCGCCACGTCGTAGAACTGGCGCGAGCCCTCGAAGGAGTGGGCGGTCACCGTGCCGCGGATGCCGCCGGCGGCGCGCTCGGCTTCCTCGAGCTGGAGCGCCTCGGGCCGCAAGCAGAGCAAGCCGCGAGCGCCGACGGCCCAGTCATGGCCGCCCGAGGCGACGGGAATCCGCGAGCCGCCGGCCGTCTCGACGAGAACCCCCAGATCGCGGACCTCGACCACGCGCACGGGCACGAGGTTCGCCGCGCCGACGAACTCGGCGACGAATCGGTTGCGCGGGCGCCAGTAGATCTCCTCGGGCCGTCCCTCCTGGATGATCCGGCCGCCCGACATCACGGCGATCCGCGTCGAGAGCGACAGCGCCTCGGCCTGGTCGTGGGTGACATAGATGGTGGTGATCCCCACGTCGCGGTGCAGCCGCGCCAGCTCCAGCCGCATCTGGGCGCGCAGCAGCGCGTCGAGATTCGACAGGGGCTCGTCCAGCAGCAGGAGTCGCGGCTGGATCACCAGAGTGCGCGCCAGCGCGACGCGCTGCTGCTGGCCGCCCGAGAGCTGGGAAGGCCGCCGGCTCTCGAACCCGTCGAGGCCGACCTGGGCGAGCGCGGCTTTCACCTTCCGGGCGAGCCCCTCTCCCGACACGCCGCGCTCGCGCAGCCCGAAGGCGACGTTCTCGAACACGTTCATGTGCGGCCAGAGCGCATAATGCTGGAACACCATCCCGAGGTTGCGCTTCCACGGCGGAAGCGGGTCGATCACCTCGTCGTCCACGATGATGCGTCCCGTGTCGGGCGTGACGAAGCCCGCCACCATCCGGAGCAAGGTGGTCTTGCCGCAGCCGGAGGGACCGAGCAGCGTGTAGAACTCGCCGTGACGGATCGCCAGCGAGACGTCGCGCACCGCCCACGTCTCGCCGAAGCGCTTGCCGACGCCCTCGATCTTGACGTCGGACAGCCGGATCACGCTCTCTTGCATCACGAGACGACCCCCTCCGAGGTGGTGTGGCGTGGCGTGAGGCCCAGCACCAAGGGCAGCAGCGCCAGCCCCAGCGCGGCCAGAACCAGATACACGGCTCCAGGTGGCACCCACACCAACAAGGTCGTCGCCACCACCGGCCCAAGAAAGGCCGCGCCGATCCGGGCCGAGTTCACGAGGCCGATCGCGCCGCCCGACGCACGCTGGGCGATGGCCGCCACCGACAGCGGGAAGATCGGCGCGATGAACAGCACCTGCAGGAAGCGCAGGACGCTGAAGCTCCACACACCGCGGGCCAGCCCGAGGGCGGCCAGCAGCAGGGACGAGCCCACGAGGAACCACGGCACCGCGCGGCGGTCGCCCATCAGTTCGGCCAGCCGCGGCGCCGCCATCGAGCCGAGCGCCGCCGCCATTCCCGTGGCGAAGATGATGAGCCCGCCCACCTCGAGCGTCGCCGCCGGGGCCACGCCGAGCGGCGGCAGGATCTGGGGCAGGATGGCGGTGAGAAAGAATACCTGGGTCGAGCCCGCCAACACCAGCAGGCACACGGTGGCAACCTCCCGCACCGACGTGGTCCGGCCGGCATGACCGGCGGGGCGCCCCGCTCCCTGGCGGGGCACGCCCCAGGCAACCATGCTCGAGCAAGCCCAGAGCATGAGCCCCGCCAGGAGGAACGACAGCCGGAAGCCGACGCGGGCGGCAACCAAGGCGCCGGCCGCGGGTCCCAGCACCTGGCCCAGCGTCATGCCCGACTGGATCGCGGAGACGCCTCGGCGCACGTCGCGTGAGGAGCGGCCGACAATGATGAAGGCGAAGGTCGAGACGGCGCCCATCAGCCCCAGCAACAGCCGGGCGAAGAAGAGCTCCGGCAGGGTTCGGGCCAGCGCCATCAGGAAGAAGCCCGCGCCCTGGCACATCTGGACGAAGATGTAGCCGCGCTTGGGATCGATCCGCTCGCCGAGCCGGCCCGACAGCGGCGCTGTCACCACGGTGATCAGCGGGCTGATGCCCAGGATCCACCCCGTCCAGCGCAAGGTGGCGATGGCGTCCAGCGACGAGATGCTCTGGATGTAGAAAGGCAGGCTCACGTAGACGAAGGACCAGGCGAAGGTGCCGACGAACATGGACGCCGGCAGCACCCACTCCCCGCCCGCCCGCAGCGGGCTCATGCGCGGTAGATGGATCCGCCGGCGGAGCGGCCGGCCAGCCGTGTCGCCACCCAGGTCCCCACCGCCACCAGCGCGATAGCCAGCACACCGAGGGCCGCGCCCGGGCCGCGGCCGACCGCGGACTGCATGTAGAGGTAGATACCGTACGAGAGCGGTCCCAGCTCCACGCGTGGAACCAGGAGGATCGTCGAGGAGAGATCCACCGCCGAGGTGATGAAGGCCAGCAGCCCCCCGGCCAGCAACCCGCGCCCCATCAGCGGCAGCGTGATCTTCCAGAACGTGCGCCGGCGGTTGGCGCCCAGGTTCTGCCCGGCCTCTTCGAGCGCGACGGGCAGCTGCTGAAGCGCCGCATAGGCGCCGCGGACCGTGTACGGCAGCCGCCGCATGGCGTAGACGATCACGAGAATGAACCACGTGGAGGTCAGCGACTCGCCCAACCCGGGCACCGTCCAGCCGTGGAAGACCCGGAGATAGCCCACGGCGATCACCACGCCGGGAATGGCCAGCGGCATGGTCGCGATCGGGTCGAGCCATCGGCGTCCGGGCGCGCGGCCCCGGAGCAGGAGCCAGCCGATGACGGCGCCCAGCGCGACGTCGGCCGCCGCCGCCAGCAGCGCGTAGCGCAGCGTGTTCCAGATGAACTCAGGCGAGCGGAACAGGATCTCGCCGTAGTTGCCCGTCGTATAGACGGTCGGCAGCGGTGTGAGACTCCAGACCTTGGACACCGACAGCAGCATGATGCCCAGATGCGGGAGCAGCGCCGGCCCCAGCAGGGCCGCGGCCACGAGCCAGGCCAGGGCGGCGCCGCCGCGCCCCAGCGCGAGGGCGGGTGCTTCGCCGCCCCGGCCCAGCGCGGCGAACTCGCCCCGCGCGAGGCTCGCCTTCGACACCCAGAGCGCTCCCAGCGACAGCGCGACCAGGACCACGCAGATCACGTAGCCGTCCACGTCGGTGAGCCCCACCGTGGTGACGCGCACGTAGGCCTGGGGCGCCAGCAGCTTGGTGTAGTTGAGCATCAGAGGGGTGCCGAGGTCGTCGATGACCCGGATGAAGGTCAGCAACGCCCCCGCCGCGTAGCCGGGCAGTGCCAGCGGCAGCAGGACGCGGCGGAAGAGCCGAAAGCCCGAGGCCCCGAGGTTCTGCGCGGCCTCCTCGAGGGCGCGGTCGAGCCCCGCGAGGGCGGCGGCCGTATTGAGGAGGATGAACGGGAAGTAGTGCAGGGTCTGGACCAGGACCACGCCCGTGAGGCCATCCATGAACGGCACGGTGAAGCCAAAGCGCTCGAGCAGCAGGAGGTTCACCGCGCCGCTCCGTCCGAGGATCTGCTGGAAGGCCACGGCACCCACGAAGGGCGGAACCACCAGGGGCAGCACCGCCAGCACCGCCAGCAGCCCGCGCCCGGGGAACCGGTAGCGCACCGTGAGCAGGGCCAGCGGCACGCCGATCAGGCTGCCGAACACGACGGCCAGCACCCCCGAGAGCAAGGTGTTGAGCAGCGCTTCCCGGAAGAGCGGGCGGGCGAAGAAGGCCAACAGCGGCCGCAGCGTGGGCCAGCCGCCCTCGAGGAGCGCGACCGAGAGCACCTGGAGGAGCGGGTAGAGGATCCCGGCGGTCAGCAGGAGCAGGAGCGCCGCGACCAGCGCGCCCTCTGCACTCCAGGGGCGCCTCATTCGGGACGCTCGGCTCCGCTCGTCACGGCGCAGGTGCCGGGCCGCGCGGTCATCGCTGCGGGGGATTATAGCAGTCGAAGCGCTCGAGCTCTCACGGCGCCTGAGGGGGGCGCCGGTCTGACCGTTCTCCGTTCAGCGCCGGCAGATGCTCCTGAGCGCGGCCACATCAGCCGCCGTCAGGCCGAGCGGCTCGACGATCTGCTCGCCTCCCACGGCGTGCATCACGGCGGTCGGATCATTGACGTGCCCGAGCCCGAGGGCGTGGCCCAGCTCGTGGGCGAGCACGAGGGTGAAGTCCCGGAGGTCGTGGAACTCGAACACGGTGATGTCCCGGCCGTCGAACTCGCCCTTGTGGAACTGCCGCGGCGTCCCATAGAGCGCGTTGAACGTGGTGGCGGTGCGGTTGTGAGCCCCCGCGATGGCATTGCCTCGGTCGGCCAATGAGTTCACGGTGCCCGCGAAGTCCTCGAGGGCGGCCCGGTCACTCTCCAGCTGCCGCCGCATCGCCTCCAGCCGGCCGCGCTCGGCCTCCAGGCCCGCATGCACTTCCGGCGGCGCACCGCCACGCGCGTTCCACTCCTGTACCTGCGCGTTGTACGCCTGGGCGCGCTCCTGATAGGCCGCGCGGAGGGTCTCGAAGTGCCGGACGCGGCCTTCGTAGGTCATGCGCCACTGGTCATATGACCGGCTGACCGCCGCGTGCGACGCCTCGGTCTTCCGCATGGACTCCCGCAGCTGCTCGCGGTTCTGGGTGGTCTGCTGGCGCTCGTCGTAGACGAGGTTGACCGTCAGGGCCGCCGTGGGGCCGTGGGTGAAGAGGCTGCGCCCCAGGGCGCGCTCCCAGAGCTCCTCGGCCTGTCGCAGCGCCTCGAGCGCCTCGTTCCGCGTCAGCCCGAAGCGCTCGTCGATCTGACCGAGGCGAAGGGCGATCGGTCTCGCGCAGGGCCTCTCGCGCAGGGTCCAGACGACGGTACCAGTGGCCAGTGCCACGCACACGAGCAGCCCGAGCAGCCCCACCCGGCGTGCCATGGTGCCCTGAGCATGCGAGCGCCGTGCCACTTGGACCCCGGCCGGGCCGTGGGGACCACGCCGCCCCCAGCGGGGTATTGGGGCATGGGAGGGCCCTTCTCGTCACCAAGAGGCGGGAAGTGACGAATCCTGTCCGCCGAACTGCCATGAGGCGTCAGGGGCGCGACGAACGGCGCAGCGACGGCCTGTTCCGGCTACCGGAGGACGCAGAACCCCTGCGACTCCACGCCCAGCGGCACGTTGAACTTGCTGCGGAAATTCTCGAGCGCGACCACGGCGGTCAGCTCCACGAGCTGGGCCTCGGCGAAGTGGCCCCTCAGCCGCGCCCAGAGCTCGTCGGTCACCTTCTCGCCCGTGATCGTCATCCGCTCGGCGTATTCGAGCGCGTCACGCTCCATCGGGGTGAAGAGCGGGCTCTGCCGCCAGTCGGGGACCTGGCGGATCTTCTCCTCGGTGGCACCCGTTTGCATCCCACGGGATGCGTTGATGTCAATTCAGAACGGGCAGCCGTTGATGAGCGCGACCCGGAGATAGATCAGGGGCACCAGGCTCGGGGGCAGCAGCCCCGACTTCTCGATGGACAGCGACAGCTGCTTGGCCGCCTTGAGAATCGGCGGGCAGTGGGCCAGGACCTTGGTGGTATTGAACAGGGCGCCGAAGGCCTCCCGCTCCTTGGCGAAGATCTCCTTGAGAATCGGGTCGCCGCCGTCGCTCTCGATTTCCTTCACACGGGGCATGACTCTCCTCCTAACGGATCCGGCCGGCGGCCGAGTCGGCCAGCTCTTTCGCCTTGGCGTAGTTCGCCTTGGCCACGGTGTCCCACTCCGTCTCCATCCGCGACTTGACCTCGGGCTTGTCCTTGAATGCGGCGTTGACGGCCTTGTCCGTGGCCTGTTTGGCGTCGAGCGGCACCGCGGACGCCAGCTTCCGGGCCTCGGCGAGCTGAGCACCCGCGGCCTCGACGTTCCTGCCTGCGGCCTTGGCCTTGGCCACCTGGGCCTCCGCCGAGTAGATCGCGGCCCACGCCGCCTTGAGCTCGGCGTGGCGGAAGGTGATCAGATGGTCGAAGAGCGAGTTCACCACGTTGCGGCGGGTGGACGAGAGCTTGTCGTCGAAGTCCACGCCGCCCAGCTTCATCGTGAAAGGATTGGGGTAGGCCTTGGGCGCCTTGCTGTAGAGTGCCGGCACCACCGGCAGCCGTCCGATCTCGGGAGAGAAGAGCCTGAGCTGGCCCTCGTCGCTCAGCAGGTACTGGACGAAGGCGCGGGCGTTGTCGGGGTTGGGCCCGTTCTTCACCACGGCGACCGAGGCCGGCACGACCGAGGTCAGCGGCGGGTAGACGAAGTCGATGGGATGCCCCGAGGCGATGGCCGACAGCCCGAAGAAGTCGATCACCACGCCGATGCCGTACTGGCCCGAGATGACCGCCTCCGGCACGCCGAAGCTGCGCTCGGTGATGGAGCCCATGTTGCCGCCGGTCTGGAGCAGCAACGCCCAGCCCCGCTCCCATCCGTAGGCCTGGAGGATCACCTCCACGGTCAGGTGGGTCGTGCCGCTGCGCGACGGCGCCGAGATCACGAGGTGGCCGTGATAGCGCGGGTCGGCGAGATCGGTCCATTCGCGCGGCGCCGGCAGCTTGTGCAGCGCCAGATAGCGGGTGTTCCACATCAGGCCGTAGCCGGAGACCGCAAAGCCCCAGTAGGTCCCGTCCGGATCATGGAGCGGGAAGCTGCCGATCCTCGCCGGGATCCGCCCGAGGATCTCCTTCGGCAGGGTCACTTTCTCCAGCAGCCCGTCGGTCTTGAGCGTCTGGAAGGCGTCCACGGCGGAGGCCCAGAAGATATCGGCCTCGGGCTTGGCTCGGGTCTCGCGCAGATAGGTGACGCCCTGGTTGGTCTGCTGCTGCTTGACGATGACTTTGACGCCCGGCATGTGCTGCTCGAAGGCCTGCTTGTAGGCCTCGAACAGCTCCTTGGGAAACGAGGTCAGCACCACGACGTCTTTGGTGGCCGCCTCGCCGGTCCCGCCGACCGCCGCTCCCAGCAGCGCCGAGAAGATCAGTATGGTGCCGAGTCGCATGCGCCTCTCCTGTCAGGGCCGTCTGAGGACGAACAGCGCCATGTCGTCCGGCAGCCGGGCGGTACGACGGAACACGTCATCGGTGATGGCCTGGACGAGCTCGGGAGCGCTCCGCGAGCGCTCGCGGTCGAGGAGCTCCATCAGGCGCGTGAGCCCGGACCGCTTCCCCCGCTCCTCGGTCGGCTCGACGACACCGTCGGTGAACAGGACGAGCGTGTCACCGCCCAGAACGAACTCCAGTGCCGTCTGGTCGAAGACCGAGTCCTCGCGCACCCCCAGCAGCGGGCCGGCCACGGTGACCGGCTCGGGCTCGGCGCCGCGGCGCATCACCAGCGGCGCCGGGTGTCCGGCGTTGGCCAGGGTGATGTGGCCCGGGCGGGTCGGGTCGAGCACGGCGAGGACCAAGCTGACGAACATGTTGGGCGGCATATCCCGGCAGAGCGAGGCATTGAGCCAGCCCAGCACCTCTCCCGGCTCCCGGAGGCCGCGGGCGATCTCGCGCAACAGCGTGCGGACCATCACCATGACGAGCGCGGCCGGGATCCCCTTGCCCGCGACGTCGCCCAGGGCCACGCCCACGCGGTCGCCCATGGGGACGAGATCGTAGAAATCACCGCCCACGACCGCCGATGGCCGCAGCGCCGCGGCGGCCTCGAGCCCCGCCAGCTGGGACGGGACCTGGGGCAGCAGCCGCATCTGGATCTCGCGTGCCGACTCCAGATCGCGGCCGAGCTGCGCCACGCCCTCGGCGGTGGACCACTCGCCGAGGACGCCCAGCAGCGGGGCGGTCAGGCGCGCCTGGGCCGTGCGCTTGAGCAGAATCTGCACGCGGGCCAGGATCTCGGCGGGCTCGAACGGCTTGGCGACATAGTCATCGGCGCCGCGCTCGAATCCTTTCATCTTGTCCGCCAGCGCCGCCTTCGCCGTCAGCATGATCACCGGCACCTGGGCGGTCGGGCCGTGCTCGCGGATGCGCCGTAGCGTCTCGAGCCCATCGGCGCGCGGCATCATCACGTCGAGCAGCACCAGGTCGGGCGCCTGACGCCGGATGGCCTCGATCGCCTCGAGACCATCCGCCGCGCTCGAGACTTCGTAGCCCGCCCGCCGAAGGACCACCGTGAGGATCGTGCTGATGTCGGCTTCGTCGTCTACCACCAGGATGCGCGGGGCGCTCACGCTCCAGTCCCCTTGCCGGCCTGGAGGCTGGCGCGAACCGCCTTCAGCAGCGCGGCGGTGCTGAACGGCTTGGTGAGATACACGGTGGTGCCCAGCGCGCGCGTGTCCCCGGGCTCCACTTCGATGGCACTCAGGATCACGACCGGCGTTGCCTGCGTCTCCGGCTGGGCGCGCAGCAGCCGGATGGCCTCGAAGCCATCCAGGTCGGGCAGCATCACGTCCATCGTGATGAGGTCCGGCGGCCGTTCGCGCGCCAGCTCGATTGCCTCGAGCGCGCGCCCGGCCTCCATGACCCGAAAGCCCTCCAGCTCCAGCTGGTCGCGCAGCAGCATCCGCAGATCGGGCTCGTCATCCACCACCAGGACGAGGGGAGCCTGGGCAGGGCTGGTCTCCGCGGGCCCTCGGTCGGCGACCTCGGCGCGCGGCGCCGGCAGCGACACGATGAAGGTCGCCCCCGCCCCCGGCTGGCTTTCGACGCCGATGCGCCCGCCGTGCTCTTCGACGATGCCGCGGCAGATCACGAGGCCCAGACCGGTGCCGCCCACTTCGCGCACGTTGCTGCCATCCAGCTGCTGGAACTTCCTGAACAGCCGGCTCATGTCGTGGGGCGCGATGCCGCATCCCTGGTCGCTCACACGCAGCTCGAGCTCGCCACCCACGAGCCGGCCGGTCACGGTGACGCGTCCGCCCGTCGGGGAGAACTTGACGGCGTTGGAGAGGAGGTTCGTCACCACCTGCACCATGCGGTCGAAGTCCGCCCGGACCTGGGGCAAGCTGTCAGGCACGTCCTGCTCGAGCACTACCTCGCGGGACTCGGCGAAACCGCGGATCCCCTCCACCGCCATCGAGACGAAGTCGCACGGCCGCTGGTCGCCCAGGTCGAGCTGGATGCGGCCCGCCTCGATCTTGGAGATGTCCAGGATGTTGGTGATCAGACGAATCAGCCGGTCCGTGTTCTTGACCGAGATGTCCACCAGGTGCCGCTGGGTCTCGTCCAGCTCGAGCGCCGGATCGGACAGGAGCAGGTGGAGCGAGCCCTTGATCGAGGTCAACGGGGTGCGCAGCTCGTGCGACACCGTGGACACGAACTCGGTCTTCATCCGGTCGATCTCGCGCTCGCGCGTGACGTCGCGGAGCGTGACCGTCACGCCCACCGTGCTGCCCAGCAGGTCCCGCGTCGGCGTCGTATGCCAGCGCAGCGTCCGCCGCTCCGGCCGCCGGAGCTCGAGATCGCCCGCGGCCGGCTCGCCGCGCCGCTCGAGGGCCGCCGCCAGCGCCTGTCCACCCGTGTCCTCCCACACGACGGCGTCGCTCAACGCCTCGACCAGGCGGCGGAACGGCCGGCCGATCACCTCGTCAGGCGCGATGCCCAGGAGCTCTCCGCCCTGGCGGTTGAAGGCGACGATCCGCTCCTCGAGGTCCAGCACCAGGAAGCCGTCGGAGGTCGAAGCGAAGACCTGCTCGAGCTGGGTCTTCTTGTTCTCGGCCTCCTCAAACAGCGCGGCGTTGTCCAGCGCCATCGCCAGCTGATCCGCATAGGCGGCCAGCAGCCGCGTCTCGGCCTCGGAGACGGCGCGCGGCCCGACGAAGAGCAGGGTCAGGCCCCCAAGCACACGGCTGCGACCGCGCACCGGGAAGGCGGCCAGCGCGCGCGGCCCCGGCGCAAGCAGCCCGGGGGAGATCACGTCCGGGCGTGCGCTCAGATCCAGGATCAGCAGCGGCGCCTCGCGCCGCCGCAGGGGTTCGGCGGCCGCCCGCACGGCCTCCTCGCTCCACTCACCCCAGCGGATCGCCTGCCCCTGGCGTCGACTGGCTTCGTCGAACAGCACGACGCCGGCCCCGACCGCCCCGAAGGTTTGGCCGAGGCTGGCGATGGCGTCGGGCAGCAGACGCTTGACGTCGAGAGTGCGGTGAAGCGTCCGCGCCGCCTCGTTGAGCAGCGCCGCCTGGGCCAGGTTCTGTTGCGCCGCCGTGTACAGCCGCGCGTTCTCGATGGCCACCGCCGCCTGGGCCGCCAGGCTCGAGAGGAGGTGCACCTGTCGCTCGCTCCAGGGATGGGGCGCGACGTACGCCGCCAGGAGCACGCCGGCCAGCTCGTCGCGGAGGATCACCGGCGCCGCCAGGAGCGCGCGCGGCCCCGCGCGCTCCGCGAAGACGGCGGCATTCGCCGGCGAGTAGCCGAGCGCCGCCTCCGCCATCCGGTCGGCGGTCCAGACCGGACGCCGTTCGGCATACGCGCGACCGCCGATGCCTTCGCCGCGCTTGAGCACCAGCCGCTCGGTGATCTGCGGGTCCAGGTTTCGGCCGCGGGTGAAGACCAAGCCCTCCCGCGCGGCATCCCACGAGTAGAATCCGGCCGCGTCGCAGCCGAGCGCCTCGATCGTGCCGTCGGCGATGGTGTCGAGGACGGAGTCCAGATCCAGGGTCGCCGCGAGCGTGCGCGTGACCTCGAACATGACCGTCGCGTCGCGCTCGCGCTGCCGGGCCTCGCCGTAGAGGCGGGCATTGTTGATCGAGGACGCGAGCTGCTGCGAGAAGAGCTCGAGATGGGCGACGCCGCGGCGGGTAACCGGCCGGCGGCTCACCTTGTGATCGGCCGTGACCAGGCCGATAGGCTTCTCACGAAACGTGAGGGGAACCACGGCGAAGCGGCGGGAGCGCAGCACCGGATGGCTCCGCAGCTCGGGCGCCAGCGGCGGCACCTTCGCCAGCTCGGCGTCAGACGACACGATCAGGGTTTCGCCCGACTCCCAGACCCTCTGCAGCGCCCCGCCACCGGCGGCGAGCGGGATCCGGCGCGGCGCATCCGGCGTGAGCCCGGTGGCTGACACCAGCTCGAGCGCCGAGCCGTCCGGGGTCGCCAGCATCACAGCGACGCGGTCGAAGCCCAGCGCCTGCGGAATCCGCTCGACGAAGGTGTCGGTGCGGTGCTGCACCTCCATGGTGCGGGTCATGGCCACCGTGAGCGCGTAGAGATCCTCGGTGAGTCGGCGGCGGTCCTGAGTGTCCTGGAAGAGGCGCGCCGTCGTGAGGGCCACGGCGGCCTGGTCCACCAGCGCCTCCAGGAGCTTGACGTCGGGAGCCGGGAGCGCGCCTCGTTGACGCGAGAAGAGCGCGGCCACGCCCACCGCGCGTCCAGCGACCACCAGCGGCAGCGCGGCGACGGACGCGAGCCCTTGGGACACGAATCCGCCGGTTCGGCTGCGTTCGGCGGCTGAGAGAAGGTCGCAGCCGGCCAGGTCTTCGACCAGGACGGGTTTGACCCCAGCGGCGACACCCCCGATCAATCCCTCGCCGATCCTCGTTTCCCACCCCTCGGACGCCGTCGCGGCGTCGGTGCCCGCTCCGGCCCGCACGAGCAGGCGATCGCCGTCGGCGGTCCAGAGCCGGCACACACAGCCAGGAAACAGCGAGACGGCGGCCTCCGCGACGGCCGGCAGGATCACCTCAGGGTCGAGCGAGCCGCTGATCGTGCGGGTCAACCGGGCGAGCGTCTCGACGCGGTCGGCGTGCCGGCGGGACTCGGCGCGCGCGGCCTCCAGCTGGGAAAGGGCGGCGGTGAGGCGCCCTTCGAGCTCCCTGGCCGCGGGCTCGGCGTCGGTTCGGAGCGGGCGTCGGGCGCGGTCGCCACTCATCGCCGGAGTCGCTACCAGTATAACCGCCTTGCGCAGCGCGGCGTTAGGACTGGATGAGACGACCGGCTCGAGCGGGTCGGGCCTTGCTCGAGGCGCGGCTGGTCAGGCGAAGTGCTCCGGCATCAGCTCGCGGAGCAGGGCCAGCAGGCCTCCGGCTTCCGGTTCGGGTGCGACGCGGTCCGCGGCGGCGCGAACGAACTCGGGCGCGTGCGGCATCGCCACACCCAGCCCGGCTGCCTGGATCATCTCGAGATCGTTCTCCTGGTCACCCACCGCGACCGTGCGCTCGAGCGGCACGCCCAGGTGCTCGGTGAGCCGCCTCAGGGCGCTGCCCTTCGAGGCCGAGGCCGGCACCACCTCGAGGTAGGTGCTGCGGGTGCGTAGCAGCCTGGCGCCCTCGCCGACCACGCCCTCGAGCTCCTCGCGCACGAGCGGCAGCGCCTGCGGGTGGCCGATGAGCAGGCTCTTGACGAAGGCGCCGAGCGCCAGGAAATCCGCCGGCTCGTCGATCACTTCGGCCCGCAGCCCCTCCTCGTCGCAGTAGCTCCTCACCGGCAGGCTCTGCTCGAGGCAGTAGAGCGTGTCATCCCGATAGAAGAGCGGGTGGACCGGCGCGTGGGCGAAGACCTCATAGGCCTGACGGAGGATGCCGCGCGGCAGCGTGATCGACAGGAGGTCCTTGCCGCTCAGCGGATCCCGAAGGAGCGCCCCGTTGTAGTAGATGATCGGCGCCCGAATCCGCAGCTCGTCCCGGTACCGGTCCGCGGCGGCCGGCATCCGGCCGGTCGCGAGGGAGATCAGCAGGCCCCGCTCGGCGGCGCGCCGGAACGCCCCGACCAGCTCGGGATCGAGCAACAGCGAGTGGTCGATCAGCGTGCCGTCGAGATCGCAGACCAGCAGGGCGTAGGACACGGCTAGCGCCGGGTGTCTGGATGGCGGAGCAGCGGCAGGAGCGGCGGCCGGACCCCGCGCCGCACCGGATTCACGCCCGGCGTTCTCCCCGCGCGAAGCGCGCCGCGCACTCCGGGCTGCAGAAGTGCGTGACGACGCCGTCTTCCTCGGTGGTCACCGCGCGGGACAGCAGCACGTAGGTCTGGCAGACGGGATCCTTGACGAGCTCGTCCCGGCTCGGTGGCGTGCTTCGTGGCAGCCGCCGGCGCCAGGCGCCGATCACGGGCGCCAGGGCCATGGCGGCGAGGACGATGACGGCCAGGAAGAGCAGGGCCCGCATCGCGTCAGCGGCCGCGATCCGGGCGGATGGAGAGCGAGCGCAGGAAGTCGCGGTCCTGCTCGGTCAGCTCGAAACCGTCGGACTCCACCGCAGCGCGCCCGCTTCCCATGAAGAAGATGCCTGTATCGGCGCCGCGCTTGAGGATTTCCTGCACGGCATCTCGCGAGGCCTCCGTGGCCTCGAGGGAGAGCTGGATGGCCCGCAGGAGTTTCTCCATGAGGCGCTCGGTATGGCGATCCGACGTCATGGCCCTTACGATATCACACGTATAATCGCCCGAGACCGCAGCGGTGGCGGCTCGAAGGAGGGACCCATGACCGAGCCCTGGCAGTTCCTGCGCTCCACCCCACTGCAGCGCCTGGGCAAGCTGACGTTGCGGGAAGACGTCTGGCGGCTGCCCACCGGCGCCGAGCGCCTCTATCCTGTGCTCCACGTGGGGCTGACCGTGGGCATCGTGCCGTTCGTGGACGCGGAACACGTGCTCCTCGTCCGCCAATTCCGCCACCTGGCCCGCGCCGAGTCCTGGGAGCTGCCGGGTGGCGGCGGACTCCCGGGCGAGGCGCCCGAGGCCGCGGCCCAGCGCGAGCTGCGCGAGGAGGGCGGGTACCGCGCCGGCCGGTTGACGCTGCTCACCCGCTTCCTTCCCTCCAACGCCTATCTCGACGAGACCGCGTGGTGCTATGTCGGCGAGGACCTGACCCCCGACGCGCTCGAGTCCGACGACGACGAGTTCTTCGAGCGCCGCGTGGTGCCGTTCCGCGAGGCCGTCGCCATGGCGCTCGACGAGCGGATCACCGAGTCGGTCTCCAAGGTCTCGCTCCTCGCCGCCGCGCTGCGCCGCGGTCTGGTGCTCTGAGATCTTGCCGCTCGCACGCGGCCGATGCTACTGTCGGTGTAGCGATGAACTACATGCTCCGTGCCCTCGCCCTCGCGCTGACATTCGGGCTGTCCGCCGCCGCCGAGGCCGCCGACGACAGCCGAGAGCGCATCGCGCTGGCCGACCAGACCCTGGTCCTGGCCGGTACCACCAAGCAGATCGACTATCTGCAGCGAACGCTCCGGAGCCGGATGCGGGAAGCGCGGGCGAGCCTCGATCCGGAGGCCCAGGAATTGCTGGACCGCTTCCTGACCGAGAGCTTCAAGGGCGATGCGCTGCAGAGGGCGGTGCGCGCTCGGTTCCGCGAGAACGTGGACCGCGCTCAGGCCACCGCCGCAATCGCGTGGCTCCGCTCACCGGTCGGACGCAAAGTCGTTGGGCTCGAGGGGCAGGCGGTCTCCGCCGATGCCACGGCGGCCCTCAGGGAGTTTGAGGCTGAGCTCGAGACCCGCGCGCCCAGCTCCGAACGCTTCATCCTGGTCAACCGCCTGCTCGAGGCGTCGAACCAGCCGGACTTCTATTTCGATGCCGCGCGCGCGCTGCTGGTCGGGCTGGCCAAGGGGCTCGATCGGCTCAAGGCCGGCGACAGCGCCACCCGGTTGGGCACGGCCGAGCCGGTGCTCGCCACGGCCCTCAGCCAGTCGAAGGCCACGGTCGACCAGTCCACCTTTGTCCACTTCCTCTTCGCCTTCCGCGGCGCCCGTGATGCCGACCTGGACGAGTACGCGCGCTTTCTCAACTCGGACGCGGGCCGGTGGCTCGTCCGCACCTTCCAGCAGGCCACGGTCTCGGCGGTCGAAGACGGCGGGGAGCGCGCCGTCGGCGAGCTGGCGAAGACCTCGATGAAACCGTAGTCCGGGCGTCGCCGCCGCGGTCGATCGCGAGGCGGACGAGGCTACTTCGTCTCGATCCGGCCCACCTTGCGCACCCCTTCGGCGAGCCGCCGCGCATCGGCGTCGAAGAACCGCTGGAACTCCTCCCCCTGCTTGAAGGCCACGGGTGTCTCGAGCTTCTCCATCGCCTGCTTGAACTCGGGGTCGTTGACGGCGGCGCGGAGCGCCTCCCGCAGCTTCTGCAACGCCGGCTCCGGCGTGCCCTTGGGAGCGAAGACGCCGGCCCAGATATAGAACTCCGCATCCGGATACCCGAGCTCCTTGAAGGTCGGTACCTCCGGCAGCGCGGCCACGCGCTTGTCTCCCCAGCCGGCCAGCGCGCGCAGCTTGCCGGACTTGATATGGGGCAGCACGACGGCCGGGCCGGAGGCGAGGGCATCGACGTGGCCGCCCAGAATGGCGGTCAGGGCCGGCCCGGCGCCCGCGTAGGGCACGTGGCGGAGCTTGATTCCCGCCGCATGCGAGAGCAGCTCCATCGCCATGTGCAGCGTGCCGTAGATGCCGGACGAGCTGAACGAGATCTGCCCCGGCCGCTTTCGCGCGTCCTCGATGAACTCCCGGGCCGTCTTCCACGGGCTTTCGGTGCGCACCACGAGCACCGTCGGGTCCGCCGAGATGAGCGCGATGGGGGCGAACTGGTCCACGGTGAACGCGGGCTGCCGGCCGAAGAGCTTGTCGGCCTCCGGGATGATCGAGATGCTGGACAGCGCCAGCAGCAGCGTGTAGCCGTCGGGCCGGCTGGTCGCGACGAACTGCATGCCGACGGCGCCCGCGGCGCCGGTCTTGTTCACCACGCCGACCGGGTTCTTCAGCGTGCGTTCCAGGGCCGCGGCGACGGGGCGCGCGGTCAGGTCGGCGACACCGCCGGGCGGAAAGGGCACGACGATCGAGATCGGCCGCGAGGGATAGGCCTCCTGCGCCGTCGCCGCTGCCGCGCTCAGCGCCAGCATTCCCAGAGCCGCCAGGACGCGCTTCATGGAAGGTCTCCTTTCTCGGCGAGCGCCACGCGCCCGCGCCAGTCAAGCCGCCGCGTGATCCAGGGCCGGACGCTCAGGAGCACGAGCACGATGCCGACCCCGAGGAGCGTGGCGGCGATGGGCCGCGCGACGAAGATAGTGTACTGCCCGTCCGACATCGCCAGGGACTGGCGCAGGGCCATCTCGATCATGGGCGCCAGGATGGCGCCGAGCACGATGGGCGCCGTCTCGAAGCCCAGCTTGCGCAGCAGATAGCCCAGCACGCCCATCGCCAGAGCGATCCAGACGTCCACCACGCTGCCGTTCACCGCATAGACGCCGAGAATGCAGAACATGATGATGGCGGGATAGAGCAGCGCGTACGGGATCCGAAGCACGTTGACGAACAGGCCCACCATGGGCAGGTTGAGCATCAACAACATCACGTTACCCACGTACATCGAGGCGATGAAGCCCCAGAAGAGCTCGGGGGCCTGCTTGATGAGCAGCGGACCAGGCGAGACGCCGTGCACCATCATGGCGGCCAGCATCACGGCTGGGATGGGCCCCGATGGCACGCCCAGCGCCAGCATGGGCACGAAGGCGCCGGAGGTCGCCGAGTTGTTCGCCGATTCGGGTCCGGCGACGCCGGCCACGGCGCCCCGGCCGAACTCCTCGGGCCGCCGGCTCAGCCGCCGCTCGACCGCGTAGGACACGAAGCTCGCGATGATGTGGGCCGAGCCCGGGATGATCCCGATCAGGAAGCCGAGCACGGTCCCCCGGCCGACGGGCATGATCGCGTCTCGCCATTCCTCGCGCGAGGGCAGCAGCTCGCGGAAGCGCGGCTTGAGCACTTCTGGCGGCGTCTCCTGCCCGGCCGTGGCGAAGACCTCGGCCAGGCCGAACAGCCCCACGGCCAGCGGCACCACGCCGATGCCATCGCCCAGCTCGACGACGCCGTACGCAAAGCGGAAGTACCCGCTCATCTGATCGATGCCGATCATCCCGAGGAGCAGCCCCAGGACCGCCATCGCCAGCGATTTGAGCATCGAGCCTCCGCTCATATAAGCCAGCACGAGCAGGCCCAGGAGCAGGAGCGCGAAGTATTCGGGCGGGCCGAAGCGCAGCGCGAAGGAAGCCAGCGGCGGAGCCAGCAGCATGAGGCCGATCACGCTGATGGTGCCGGCGATGAACGACCCGATGGCGGCGATGGCCAGCGCCGCCCCCGCGCGCCCCTTGCGGGCCATCGCGTAGCCGTCGATGCACGTCATCACCGAGGCCGCCTCGCCGGGAATGCGCATCAGGATGGATGTCGTCGAGCCGCCGTACATGGCGCCGTAGTAGATGCCCGCGAGCATGACGATGGCGTTGGTCGCACTCAGCCCGAAGGTGGCCGGCAGCAGCAGGCTGATCCCGGCCAGCGGCCCCACGCCCGGCAGGACCCCGACCAGGGTTCCGATCACGCACCCTGCGAAGGCGTAGAAGAGCACGGTCGGCTGCAGCGCGACCGAGAAGCCAAGCGCGAGGTTCTGGAGCGTCTCGATCATGGACGCCCCAGCGTCAGATCCCGAGCGGGCCGCGCGGCAGTGGCACGCGCAGCAGGGTATCGAAGAGGAAGTAGGAGCCGAAAGCCATGCCGGCGGAAAAGACCACAGACGCCATGAGACCCCTGCGCTCGACCAGCTTGACCAGCACGAACAGCGCCAGGAGCATGGTCAGCCGATAGCCGAGCCGCTCGAGCGCCAGGGTCGTGAAGGCGCAGACGGCCAGGATCACCACCGCGTGGCGAGCCTCGGCCCAGCCCACCGCGGCGACCCCCGGCGCTCCCGCGCCGAGCCCCGCGATCAGCACCCCGAAGGCCAGCAGCACGAGGGCCAGCGCCACGGGCATGAACGCCGGACCGGGATTGCGCAAGCTGCCGAGAGGTAGGCTGCGGCTCTCCACGATCACCAGCACACCCAGGAGCGCCAGAGCGCCTCCCGCCACCCGGTCGGTGGTCAGCATCGGCTCAGTATGTCGCGCGGCCGCCCGAGAGATCGTAGACGGCGCCCGTGCTGAAGGAGCACTCGTCGGAGGCCAGCCAGGCGACGAGCGCCGCTACTTCCTCGGGGCGGCCCACCCGCCCCATGGGAATCTTCGAGATGAGCAGGTCCACCGTGCTCTGCTCCATCTGCTTGAGCATCTCGGTCCCGATGACGGCGGGCGCCACCGCGTTGACGAAGATTCCCCGGGTCGCCACTTCCTTCGCCAAGGCCTTGGTGAGTCCGATGACGCCAGCCTTGGCGCTAGAGTAGGGCACCAGGGTCGGGTTGCCTTCCTTGCCGGCGATGGAGGCGATATTAATGATGCGCCCGCCCCCCTGCCCGAGCATGACCTTGACGGCCGCGCGACAGCAGAGGAAGACGCTGGTGAGATCCACGGCCATGACGCGAGCCCAGTCTTCGTCGCTGAGCTCCCAGATCGGGAACGACCGGCCGGTGATCCCGGCATTGTTGACGAGGATGTCGAGCCGTCCCCAGGTGTCCACGACCCGCTTGACCGCGCCGTCCACTTCCGTGGTTCGGGTCACATCGGCGGCGATGGCGATGGCGCCGCCGCCGACTTTCTGCGCGGCGGCCTGCGCGGCCCCGAGATCCAGGTCGAGGACGGCGACTCGGGCGCCCTCGGCGCTGAGCCGACTGGCGATGGCCAGCCCGATGCCGCGGGCAGAGCCGGTGACGAGAGCGGTCTTCTGAGCGAGCGACATGCGGCCTCCTCCCATTCGCCCGGCCCGTCAGTAGGCCGGCGGGGCGTAGATGGTCAGAAAGAACAGGGGATCAGTCCCGGGGTTCTTCACATGGTGCCGGGCGCCGGCGGGGATCAGCGCGCAGCCGCCGGCCCTCGCGCGGTGCTCGACGCCCTCCACGCGGATGATGGCCTCTCCCTCGATGACGTAGACGACTTGGTCGGCCTTGTGGGTTTCCTCGGGTCCTGCGTCCCGTCCCGGTCCGATCGTCATGACGGCCGTCTGGCTGCGCGCCGTCTGCTGCAACACGGCGAAGAACTGCCCGCGGTAGCGGGTGATGTCCACCAGGGTCGGGCTCTGGCGCTCAGCCATCAGCCCGGCTGCTCCGCGCCCGTCTGCAGCCAGGCCTGGGTGCGGCGGCTGACGCCCCGCATGAGGGTCCAGTATCCGAGGCGGACCGCGAGGCCGATGGTGATGATGCAGATGGACATGGCCGCAGCTTGCGCCGTGTCGCCGGCGTCGTCCATCAGCAGGACCGCCACGGCCGCCAGCTCGGTGCCCGGGGCGACCAGGAAGACGACCGCCGAGAGCGTGACCATGGCGTTGAGGAAGAAGTACATGCTGATCCCGATGATGGACGGGAGCGCGATGGGCACCGTCACCCGCCAGAAGGTGCGGTAGAACGGCACGCCCAGCGAGGCCGACACGTTCTCGAAGTCGGCGTCCATCTGCTTCAGCGCCGTCATGGCCGTGAGGAACCCCACCGTGAAGTAGTGGATGACGTTGGAGATGATCAGGATCGCCAGGGTGCCGTAGAGCCGGTTGAGGATGCTGCCCGGTGCGTTGAAGGCGAAGATATACGCCAGCCCGAGCACCATGCCGGGGATCGAGACGGGCAGCACGGCCAGCAGATACAGCGGTCCACTCGCCGGCGTCCGGCACTTCTCCACGACATAGGCGCCGACGAAGGCGAGCACCGTGCCCACGATCGCCGTCAGCGCGGCCACGTAGACGCTGTTGAGCAGCGGGAAATAGCCCCCGACGGTGTCGAAGGTGTAGTGGCGGAGGGTCGGGGTGAAGTTGTAGGGCCAGCGCCGCACGAGCGAGTAGACCAGGATCGCCAGCAGCATCCCGGCGATCGCAGCCGAGATCGCCCCGCAGTAGACAAACAGTCCCCAGTCGGCCAGCGGCCGCCGACGCGGCTGGAGCGGCTTCGAGGCAGAGGTGACGAGCGCATACTGGCGCCGCTGGACGAGCCGGTCCACGATGAACGCCAGGACGGCGGGAATCAGCAACACGACCGACACGGTCGCGCCCATGGTGAAATTCTGCTGGCCGGACACCTGGTTGTAGATCTCCGTCGCCATGACCGAGAACTTGCCGCCGATGGCCTTGGGCGCGCCGAAGTCGGTGATCACCAGGGTGAAGACGACGAAGCAGGCGCTGACCAGCCCGAACTTCACGCCGGGCAGGGTGACGGTCAGGAACGTCTTGAGCGGGGAAGCGCCCAGAGTCCGCGCCGCGTCGTAGAGCCGCGCGTCGGTGGCCGCCAGCGCCGCCATCAGGATCAGCAGCGCGTGGGGAAAGCAGTAGAAGACCTCGGCCGCG
>DASSSH010000306.1:0-2930 GCA_035708525.1 Candidatus Methylomirabilota bacterium | reverse complement strand
GACATCTCGGTCACGCTGGGGAACCGGCGCCTCGTGCCCGCCGTGAACGCCGCCCCGGAAGGGGTCGAGATCGTCGCGCCCGGCATCTCGTGCCGCCAGCAGATCGCGCATCTGGCGGACCGGCGCGCCAAGCACCCGGCCGAAGTGCTGCGCGTGGCGCTCGCGATCTGACGTCTTTCGGACCGCCGCTGGCGGTCCAGCCATGGAGGAACCCGTGACGGTCGACACCGAGACGCTCAAACGGCTCTATCAGGTTATGGTTCGCATCCGCCGCTTCGACGAGAAGACGGTGGAGCTCTTCAATGCCGGGCTCGTCAAGGGCACCGCGCACAGCTACGTGGGGCAGGAAGCGGTGGCGACCGGCGCCTGCGCCCACCTGACTCCAGAAGATTCCATCATCAGCAACCATCGCGGCCACGGCCACTGCATCGCCAAGGGGGCGCGTCTGGACCTCATGATGGCCGAGCTCATGGGACGGGAGTCGGGCTACTGCCGCGGCTTGGGCGGGTCGATGCACATCGCGGCGCTCGACCTCAACATGCTGGGCGCCAACGGCATCGTCGGCGCCGGCGTGCCGCTGGGAGCCGGTGCGGCCCTGGCTGCCAAGCTGCGGGGGAGCGACCGGGTCGTGCTCTCCTTTTTCGGCGACGGCGGCGCCAACCAGGGCGTGGTCCACGAGGCCATGAACCTGGCGGCCGTCTGGAAGCTGCCCTTCGTCTTCGTCTGCGAGAACAACAAGTACGCGCTGTCCACCGACCAGTCACGCACCACCGCGGGCGAGGGAGTCGCCGTCCGCGCGCGGGCCTACGGAATCCCGGCGGTACGGGTGGATGGCAACGATCTGCTGGCCGTCCACGAGGCGCTCGGGGAGGCGGTGGCGCGCGCCCGCCGCGGGGAGGGGCCGAGCTGCGTCGAGGCCGTCACCTATCGGTGGGGCGGTCACAGCATGCGGGCGAACCTGCCCGAGTACCGCACGAAGGAAGAGGAGCTCCAGTGGATGACCAAGGACCCCATCGCCCGCGTCGAGCAGCGGCTGCTCGAGCTGGGCGCGAGCGAGGTCGAGCTGAAGGAGCTCCGGCTGCGGGTCGACGGCGAGCTGGAGGCCGCCGCGGCCTATGCCGTGGAGAGCCCCGAGCCGACCGTGGAGATGATGGAGGCCGCCGTCTACGCCCCGCACGCGCGGGTGACGGAGCCGGCGAGTCGGGCCGGCCGCGAGATGACGGTCGTCGAGGCGCTCAACACCGCCCTCCACCAGGAGATGGCCAGGGATGATCGCGTGTTCCTCATGGGAGAGGACGTCGGGCTGATCGGCGGCATCTTCGGCGTCTCCCGGGGACTCCGCGAGCGGTTCGGGGAGGAGCGTGTGCGCGACACGCCGATTTCGGAGCCGACGTTCGTGGGCATGGGGGTGGGCGCCGCCGTGGCCGGGATGCGGCCCATCGTGGAGATCCAGATCTGGGACTTCATCGCCATGACCATGGACCAGGTCGTCAACCAGGCGGCGAAGATCCGGTACATGTTGGGGGGCCGTCCGACGGTGCCGCTGGTGATCCGCGGCCCGCAAGGCGGCGGCATCCGCTTGGCCGCCCAGCATTCCCAGAGCCTGGAGGCATGGTTCGTCCACGTGCCCGGGCTCGTCGTGGTGGCGCCCTCGACACCTTACGATTTCAAGGGTCTCCTCGCCAGCGCCATCCGGGACGACAACCCCGTCATCTTCCTCGAGCACAAGATGCTCTATCCGACCAAGGGCGAGGTGCCGGAGGGCGAGTACCTGATCCCCCTCGGCAAGGCGGACGTCAAGCGCCGGGGCACCGACGTCACGGTGATCGCCACTCAGATGATGGTGCAGCGGGCGCTGGGCGCGGCGCAGGATCTCGAGCAGGACGGGATCAGCGTCGAGGTCATCGACCCGCGGACCCTCGTGCCGCTGGACGAGGAGAGCATCCTGGAGTCGGTGGGCAAGACTCACCGCCTCGTGATCGTGCACGAAGCCGTCAAGCGCGGGGGCTTCGGCGCCGAGGTGGCGGCCCTGGTCACCGAGCGCGCCCTGGACGAGCTGGACGCACCCATTGTGCGGCTCGGAGCCCGGAACGTGCCGATGCCGTACAACGACAAGCTGGAGCAGGCCACGATTCCCTCGCGCGACGACATCGCGGCGGCGGTGCGCGGCCTGCTCTAGCCGGGGCGATCAGCATCGGGAGCTGTTCCAGCGAGCGATACGCCGATTACTTCTCCTTGATCGCCGCCTTGACCTTGGCGGCGACGTCGGGCGGGATGGTCGCCATGCCGTGAGCCTGCTTGGCGTGTTCCGCGCCCTTGGCCATCACTTCGGCCTCGTCCTTGCCTTCCGCCACGAAATTGCAGCCGGGCATCAGGTCGCCGCACTTGAGAATCTTCGCCATGGTGGACCTCCTTGTTGGAAGGAGACTCCCTGCGAGCTTACGCCTTCCTTCGTCGCGGCGCTACTTGAGCGGGGAGACGACCAGGTCGGTGGGCGTGCCCTTGAGGAAGTTCTCGACGTTCTCGACGGCGCGGAGCAGGCCGTCGCGGATGACCTCGGCGGTCTGGCCCGCGTTGTGGGGCGAGCAGACCACGTTGGGGAGCGTCAGGATGGGATCGTCGGGCGGCACGGGCTCCTGGTGGAAGACATCGAGGCCCGCGCCCAGGAGGCGGCGCTGCTTGAGCGCGTCGAGGAGGGCTTCGCGGTCGACCAGCGCGCCGCGCCCGGTGTTCACGAGGATCGCCGTGGGCTTCATCAGCGCCAGCTCCCGTCGCCCAAGAAAGCCCCGGGTCTCGGGGGTGAGCCGGACGTGGAGGCTCACCACGTCGGCGCTGCGGAGGATCTCGTCCTTGGTCGCCGGGCCGGCGCCCGCCTTCAAGATCCGCTTCTCGTTCCCCGTGGCGCTCCAACCGAGCACGTGCATGCCGAT
>DASSSH010000305.1:0-11115 GCA_035708525.1 Candidatus Methylomirabilota bacterium | reverse complement strand
ATCCGGTCATGATCAAGGCAGTCGCTGGTGGCGGCGGGCGTGGCATGCGCGTTGCGCGGAACGATGCCGAGTTGACCCGGCTGCTGCCGCTCGCGCAGTCGGAAGCCGAAGCGGCGTTCGCGAACGGCGATGTCTATCTCGAACGGTTTCTCGAACGCCCGCGCCACATCGAGGTACAGGTCCTCGCCGATCACCACGGCCATGTGTACGCGATCGGCGAGCGCTGCGTCGACGCCTGCAAGCGCATCGGCTACCGCGGCGCCGGCACCTTCGAGTTCCTGTACGAGGAGGGCGAGTTCTTCTTTATCGAGATGAACACGCGCATCCAGGTCGAGCATCCGGTGACCGAGCTCGTCACGGGGATGGATCTGATCCGCGAGCAGATCCGGATCGCGGCGGGCGAGCCGCTGGGCTACAAGCAGGCCGCCGTTGGGTTCCACGGCCATGCCATCGAGTGCCGCATCAACGCCGAGGACCCGGAGCACTTCGTCCCCTCGCCGGGCCGGATCACGGCCTGGGTGCCGCCGGGAGGGCCCGGCGTGCGCGTGGACAGCCACATGATGGCGGGCTACACGGTGCCGCCGCACTACGACTCGCTGATCGCGAAGATCATCGTTCACGGCCGCGACCGGGGTGAGGCCATCGCGCGCATGCATCGCGCCCTGTCGGAGACCGTGGTCGAGGGGGTCAAGACCACCATTCCCTATCAACTGAAGCTGCTGGCGGATCCGGTCTTCCTCGCCGGCGAGTTCAGCCTGCCCCGGCTGGAACAGAGCCTGTAGGATCGTGACCCCTCACCCTGGCGTTCGAACGATTTCACCGCTCGCCTCGTGACGCGCGTGCCTGACGGCAGCGCGGCCGTCTCTCGGCTCGCACCACGCCCCATTGGGGAGAGGGAGAATGCCTCGTGATTCTGCCGTCGCCGCTGTACGTGATTCTCGATCGCAGCGTCGCCCGGGGCCGCACCGTACCCGAGCTGCTGGAAGCCGTGCTGGCGGGCGGCGGCCGCATGGTCCAGCTGCGCGAGAAGAGCATGCCGTTGTCCGAGCTCTACCCGATCGCGCAGGCCATGAGCCGCCGCTGTCGGGAGACCGGCGCGCTCTTCGTCGTCAATGACCGCGCCGATCTGGCGCTGGCGGCCGGCGCCACCGGCCTGCACGTGGGGCAGGACGACCTGCCGGCCGCGGCGGGGCGGCGGCTCTTAGGCCCCGGCATGATCCTCGGGGTCTCCACCCACGATGCCGACCAGGCGCGCCGGGCGCTCGCCGACGGCGCCGACTACATCGCGGTCGGGAGCATGTTCCCCACGGGAACGAAGCCGGGCTTCCAGCTCGTGGGCCCCGGTCTCGTCGAGCGGATCCGGCCGGAGATTCCCGTCCCCATCGTCGCCATCGGCGGCATCACCGTGGACAACTGCGAGGAGGTCGTCGCCGCAGGGGCCGACGCCGTGGCGGTCATCTCGGCCGTCTGCGCGGCCGCCGACCCCGAAGGCGCGACCCGCCGCTTCCTCGAGCGCCTCGCCCGCGCGGCCGGCCGCCGCGGATGAAGGCGCTCCGCGCGATCCTGCCCCTTCTCGTCGCCGCCGCCTGCTTCGCCGCTTTCCTCCCCGCCCTCGAGGGCCAGTTCCTCAACTGGGACGACTCGGTCAACTTCCTCGGCAACCCGGGTTATCGCGGGCTCGGCTGGCGGCAGATCCACTGGATGTTCACCACGGCCCTGATGGGCCACTACATCCCGGTGACCTGGCTCACCCTCGGGGCGAACTACGTGGCGGGCGGCATGAACCCGTGGGGCTATCATCTGCTCAGCCTTCTGGTCCACGCCACCAATGCGACGCTGTTCTACTTCGTGAGCCGGCGCCTGCTCTCGGCCGCCGGCGTGCCCGAGCCCGCCGTCTACTGGGCGGCGGCCTTCGCCTCGCTGCTCTTCGGCGTGCACCCGCTACGGGTGGAGTCGGTGGCGTGGGTCACCGAGCGTCGCGACGTCCTCTGCGGGCTCTTCTTCCTGTTGGCCGTGCTGGCCTACCTGCGCGGTGTGGAGGCGGGCGGCCCGCTCCGCGGGCGCTGGCGCGCGCTCTCCCTGCTGGCCTTCGCCGCCTCCCTGCTTTCCAAGGCCGCGGCGATGCCGCTGCCCCTGGTGCTCCTGCTGCTCGACGTCTACCCGCTCAGACGACGGGGGCTCGGCTGGCGGCGGCTCGCCCTGGAGAAGGCCCCCTACGCGATGCTCGCGGCTGCCGCGGCCGTGATCGCGCTGGTCGTCCTGCCCCAGGCGGGCGCCGTCACGGGCTACGAGCAGTACGGCCCGCTCGCGCGGCTCGGCATGGTCGGCTACAGCCTGATCTTCTACCCGCGCAAGTTCCTCTGGCCGAGCGACCTGTCCCCGCTCTACGAGCTGCCCGCCCGGGTAGAGCTGACCGAGTGGCGCTTCGCCGCCTCGCTCGCCGCCGTCGTCGTCGTGAGCATCGCGCTCGTGCTGGCACGCCGGCGGTGGCCCGCGGGACTGGCCGCCTGGACCTACTCGGCGCTCATGCTGCTTCCGGTGAGCGGCATCATCCACTCGGGGCACCAGCTCGCCCACGACCGCTACAGCTACCTCTCCAGCCTGAGCTTCGCGCTGCTGGGCGGGGCGGCGGTGGCGTGGGTGCTGGCGCTGCGGGCGCGCGGGCGGATCCGCCCCTTCATGACGGCGGTGCTGACCGCGGGCGCCACCCTCGCCATCGCGGGACTGGCCGCGGGGAGCTGGGAGCAGAGCTATACCTGGCGCGACTCGGAAACACTCTGGCGCTGGGCCGTCGACGTGGACCCACGATGCGCCGTGTGCCGCCTCAACCTGGGTCAGGCGGTGACCAAAGACGCCGCGACGGGCGAGGCGAGGCTCGGCGAGGCGGAAAGCCTGGTCCGTGAAGCCATCAGGCTCAAGCCCGACTACGCCGAAGCGTACTACAACCTCGGCACCGCGCTGCTGGTCCAGAAGCGCTACGACGAAGCGGAAGTCGCGCTGCGGGCCTTCGTGAGGCTGGCGCCGGCACGGGCCGTGGGTCCCGAGCGCCTCGGAGTGCTCTACCTCGTCCAGGGTCGCTACGCCGAGGCGATGCCGCTCCTGCATCAGGCCGCCATCATGCGCGGCGAGCGGACGCGGTCGGCGACGGCGGGAGGCAACGCGCCGCTCAGCGAGGCCCTCGGACTCCTGAGCGACACGCCGGAGACACTCGTCTTCATCGGTCGGGCCTTGGTCGAGCAGGAACGACGGGCCGAAGCGATAGATGTGCTGCGGCGCGCTGCGGCGCTCGATCCCACCGCGCCGGCTGCGCCGTACTGGCTCGCTCGGGCGTACCGCGCCGCGGGTGACCGCCAGCACGAGCAGGAGGCGCTGGCGACCCTTCGCGCGCTCGACCCGGCCTTGGCGGCGCGAGTGCCGGCGCGCTGACCGCCGCGCGTTGACGGACCCCAAAAAACGGCTATAATGTCGGCGCCTGAAACCCCCACCCGCCCTGTCCATGAGGAGGGAACTGATGAGAAACGCCAGACTCCGCTATCTCCTGATTCCGGTCGCCGCCCTCGCGCTGATTCTGCCGGTGACCTCGATCGCGGATGCCCAGTCCAAGGGCACCATCAAGATCGCATCCCAGAGTCCGCTGTCGGGCGGCCAGGCGGCCCTGGGCGAAGGGATCAAGCTGGGGACCCAGCTGGCGGTCGAGAAGTTCAAGGGCAACCTGGTGAAGATGGGCTACAAGGTCGACTTCGTGCCCTTCGACGACCAGGCCAAGCCCGACGTGGGCGTCGCCAACGCCAAGAACATCATCGCGGACAAGGAAATCATGGCCGTGATCGGCCACCTCAACTCGGGCGTGGCCATCCCCTCCTCCGAGGTCTACAAGGAAGTCACGCTCACGATGATCTCTCCGGCCAACACCAATCCCGTCGTGACTGACCGCGGCTATCCGAACGTCAATCGCGTCTGCGGCCGCGACGACGTTCAGGGCGTGGTGGGCTCCGAGTTCGCTCACGGCACCGTCAAGGTCAAGAGCGCCTACATCGTCCACGACAAGACGCAGTACGGGCAGAGCGTCGCCGAGTTCTTCAAGGCCGACGCCGAGAAGAAGGGCATCAAGGTGCTCGGCTTCGAGGGCACCGAGGAGAAGTCCAACTTCGACCCGATCCTGACGCCGATCAAGGCGAAGAATCCCGACCTGATCTACTTCGGCGGCATCTACGACCAGGCCGCGCCCTTCTTCAAGCAGGCACGCGAGAAGGGGATCAAGGCCAAGTTCATGGGGCCGGACGGGATGGACTCGTCCGACCTCACCAAGATCGCCGGCAAGGCCGTCGTCGGCATGTACTACACCTCCGCCGCCGGTCCCGCCTCCGCCCTGCCCAAGGCCAAGGCCTTCGTCGAAGAGTTCAAGAAGAAGTTCGGCAAGAACCCCGAGCCGTACGCCGCCGAGGCCTACGACGCCACCCACATCGCGATCTTGGCCATCGAGCAGGCTGCGAAGGGCGGCAAGGTGACCCGCGAGGACGTGTCGACCGCCGTCCGCAAGGCCAAGCTCGCGGGCATCACGGGTGAGATCGCCTTCGACTCCAAGGGCGATCGGCAGAAGGCCCAGTACTTCGTGCTGCAGGTCGTGAGCGACGACCCTGGCAAGTGGGGGGACAACAAGATCATCAAGCAGCTCACCATCGCCGCCCCAGCGGCCAAGAAGTAGCCGGCTCGCGCGGTCAACCGGCGGGAGGGGCGGAATCGCTCGCCCCTCCCGCTCGCTGCTCCCGCCGGAGCCTCCATGGATTTCCAGCTTCTCCTCGCCATCTTCCCGCAGGTGCTCCTCGACGGCCTCATCCTCGGCTTCATGTACGCCTTGATCGCGCTCGGCTACACCATGGTGTACGGCGTGCTGGAGTTCATCAACTTCGCCCATTCGGAGATCTTCATCGTCGGCGGCTTCGTCGGCGTCGAGATCCTGCTGGGTCTCAAGAGCCACGGATGGCTCGACCCGCTGCCGTGGATCCTCGTGCTGCTGCTGATCCTGCTGACCGGCATGATCGTGAGCGGGGCGCTCGCCGTGCTGGTGGAGCGCGCGGCCTACCGGCCGCTGCGCCATGCCCCCCGCCTGATCCCCCTCATCTCGGCCATCGGCGTGTCCTTCTTCCTCCAGGACGCGATCCGCCTGTTCGAATCCGTCTGGCGAAACGCCTTCAATCTCGTCTATCCGAGCATGGACGCCCTCAACCGCCGCTTCGAGCTGACCTCGACCATCGACATCTCGGTCAAGTCCCTCGTGGTGATCGTGGCGGCGCTCCTGATGCTCTGGGCACTCCACGCGCTCGTCAATCGGACGAAGATCGGGACCGCCATCCGGGCGGTCGCGGAGGACCAGGCCGCAGCCAGCCTCATGGGCATCAACGTCAACCGCATCATCTCGCTCACCTTTCTCATCGGCGGCGGTATGGGCGGGGCGGCGGGCGTGCTCTTCGGCGTTCAGTATGGACTGATCAATCCCTACACGGGCTTCATCCCGGGACTCAAGGCCTTCACGGCAGCCGTCCTCGGCGGGATCGGCAACATCCCAGGCGCGATGCTGGGAGGGTTAGTGCTCGGAGTCCTCGAGGCGTTTGCGGCCTCGTATCTCTCGCTGCTCACGGGGGGCGCCTTCGGGGCCGAGTACAAGGACATCCTGGCCTTCTCGCTGCTCATCTTGATCCTGATCTTCCGGCCCAAGGGCCTGCTGGGCGAGATCGTGCGAGGACGGGCGTGAGCTGGATCAGCGCCCTCCTCGAGCGTCCCGTCCCCGCCACCGTGCTGGCCGTCGTGATGCTGGCGGTGACGGCGATCGCCGTGGCGCATTATCCGCGCTCGATCGTGGCCTTCATGCTCTTCCAGGGCTCGATCCTGGTGCTCTACTTCGCGCGGATGCCCGGCTGGCTCAAGGCGCTCCTCACCGCGGCCGCGCTGGGCGGGCTCATGCCGATCCTCGGCACTATCAACGCCTACTACCTCGAGATCGCCATCCAGGTCGGCATCTTCGTGGCGCTGGCCCTGGGGCTCAACATCGTGGTCGGGCTGGCGGGACTCCTGGACCTGGGCTATGTCGCCTTCTTCGCCGTCGGCGCCTACACCTGGGCCATCTTCGGCTCGCCGCAGGCGAACCAGATCTTCGGGGGGAGCTTCTTCCCGCTCTCCCCGGTCTGGTTCTTCATCTTCCTGCTGGCGGGCGTGGCCGTGGCGGCCAGCGCAGGCATCCTGCTGGGCCTACCCGTGCTGAGGCTGCACGGCGACTACCTGGCGATCGTGACGCTGGGCTTCGGCGAGGTGATCCGCGTCCTGGCCAACAACCTGGACAAGCCCATCAACTTCACCAACGGCCCGAAGGGCATCACGCCGATCACGCGCCCGCCGATCTTCTTCGACCCGCTGCTCAAAGCCGTGGGCATCGACGCCGGACCCAACGTCGTCTACCCGCTCTATCTCTATTTCCTGGTCCTGCTCATCGTCGGGGTCACCGTGCTGGTCAACCGCCGGCTTGAGGACTCTCACATCGGCCGCGCCTGGGAGGCGATCCGGGAGGACGAAGTCGCGGCGCAAGCCATGGGCGTGCCGCTGGTGCGGATGAAGCTGATGGCCTTCGCCTGCGGCGCCTCCTTCGCCGGCGCCGTGGGCGTGCTCTTCTCCGCCAAGCAGGTCTTCATCAACCCTGAGTCGTTCACCTTCATGGAGTCCATCGGGGTGCTGGCGATGGTGATCCTGGGCGGCATGGGCTCCATCCCGGGCGCGATCCTCGGGGCCACCGTGGTCACGGTGCTGAACCTCCAGGTCCTCAAAGGCTTCTCGCTCTGGCTCAACGAGCTCCGGAACGCAGGCGTCGAGATCTTCGGCTACAACCTCGCCAACCTGCCGAGCCAGTTCGAGCCGGCCAAGTACGAGCGCATGGTCTTTGGCCTCATCCTCGTGCTCATGATGATCTTCCGGCCCCAGGGGATCCTGCCGGCCAAGCGCCGCCGCCGCGAGCTGGCCGAGACACCGCCCACGCCCGAGGTGCTCTAGCGGTGGCCACGCTCCTCGAGGCCCGGGGAATCACCAAGCGCTTCGGCGGGCTCACCGCGCTGAGCACGGTGGACTTCGATCTCGAGGAGGGCCACATCGCCTCCATCATTGGCCCCAACGGAGCCGGCAAGACGACGTTCTTCAACGTCTTCACGGGGATCTATCAGCCAGAAGAGGGCACGGTCACGTTCCGGGGAGCGCCGGTCCTCGGCCGGCGTCCGGATCAGATCACCGCGCTCGGAATCTGCCGGACCTTCCAGAACATCCGCCTCTTCAGCAACATGACAGCCGTGGAGAACGTCCTGATCGGCATGCACTCGCGCGTGTCCGTCGCGTTCTGGGACGTGCTGAGCCGCAATCCGCGCTGGCAGCGGGAGGAGCACGGCCTCTGGGAGCACGGCGCCGACGTGCTGGGCGTGGTGGGGCTGCGCGAGAAGGCCAACGAGCTGGCGCGCAATCTCCCCTACGGCGAGCAGCGCCGGCTCGAGCTGGCCCGGGCGCTGGCGGCCCAGCCGGCGCTCCTGCTCCTGGACGAGCCCACCGCCGGCATGACCCAGGGCGAGGCGCGGAGCCTGATGACCCTGCTCCGGCGCCTGGTCGGCGAGCGCGGGCTGACGATCCTCCTCATCGAGCACAACATGCGCGTGGTCATGGAGGTGTCCGACCAGGTCACGGTGCTGGACTACGGCGAGAAGATCGCCGAGGGACGGCCGGCGGAGGTGCAGCGGAACCCACGGGTGATCGAGGCCTACCTCGGGCGGAAGCGCTGGGCGCCCGGCGCCGGAGCGGCCCATGCTTGAGGTGCGGGACCTGCACGTCTATTACGGCGAGATCCAGGCGCTCAAGGGCGTGTCATTCAGCGTGGCGCCGGGCGAGATCGTCACGCTGCTGGGGAACAACGGCGCGGGCAAGACCACGACGCTGCGCACGGTGTCCGGCCTGCTGGCCCCCCGCGCCGGCGAGGTGCTCTTCGGCGACCGCTCGCTGATCGGCATCCCGCCCCACGACATCGTCTCCGGCGGCATCACCCACGTGCCCGAGGGACGCCGTATCTTCAACCGGCTCACCGTGGTCGAGAACCTGGTCATGGGCGCCTACACGCGCAGCGACAAGGGCGTCGGCGAGGACATGGACCGCGTCTTCACCGTCTTCCCGCGCCTCAAGGAGCGCCGCACCCAGGTGGCCGGCACGCTCTCGGGCGGCGAGCAGCAGATGCTGGCCATCGGACGAGCGCTCATGGCCAAGCCCCGCCTGCTCCTGCTGGACGAGCCCTCCATGGGGCTGGCGCCCGTTCTGGTGGAGCAGATCTTCGACACCGTGCAGACCATCAACAAGCAAGGCGTGACCATCCTGCTCGTCGAGCAGAACGCGGCCATGGCGCTGTCCATCGCCCAGCGCGGCTACGTGCTCGAGACGGGGCGCATCGCCCTGGAAGGCAGCGCGACCGAGCTGGCGGGCAACCCGGAAGTTCGACGCGCCTACCTCGGGGAGGCCTAGGGGTCAGGTCTTGAATTGCGACATTCTTGGACGAAAATGGTCACCGCGCGGCTTATGACAAATTTGGGAACGAAATGTTGGATTTCAAGACCTGACCCCGAAGGAGGGTGATGGATGCGGACGCACGGACTGACCTTCGAGGACCACAAGATCGGCGCCAGCTACGAGACGCTCGGCCGGACGGTCTCCGAGGCCGACGTCTGCGCCTTCGTCAACCTCTGTGGCTTCACCGAGCCGCTGTTCATGGACATGGAGTACGTGGCCCAGGAGTCGGTGTTCAGCGGACGCGTCACGCCGGGCGCCTTCACCTTCTGCCTCTCCGAGGGCCTGATCATGCAGACCGGGCTGATCCACGGCACCGGCATGTCCTACCTGGGCAGCGAGATCCGCATCGTGGCGCCTGTGCTGGCCAGCGACACAGTGCGCGTGACCGTGACCATCACCGACAAGCGGGAGACGAGCAAGCCCGACCGGGGGATCGTGACCTACAAGCACGAGGTCAAGAACCAGCGCGGCGAGCTCGTCCTCGAGGCCACGGTGCGGCGAATGATCAAGCGCCAGGCGGCCGCGGCCTGACCGCGGCGCCGCCGGCGTCACATGACCGGCCGCATCGTGCAGATCAACGTCTCCCCCGGCGGCGTGCCCAAGCGCCCCGTCGGCGAGGCGCGCGTGACCTGGCTCGGCGTGGAAGGCGATGCGCATCGGGACACGGAGCACCACGGCGGCCCCGAGCGAGCCCTCTGCATCTTCTCCCTCGAGCGGATCCGCGCGCTCCAGACCGAGGGGCATTCCATATCTCCGGGCAGCATCGGCGAAAATCTAACCGTCGAAGGCCTCGACTGGAACGCGGTGACGCCCGGCTCGCGGTTGCTGCTGGGCGCCGATGTGCTAGCCGAGGTGACCCGATACACGAGCCCCTGCACCAATATCACCGCGTTCTTCAAAGACGGCGACTACTCGCGCGTCTCCCAGAAGCGCCATCCCGGCGACAGCCGGGTCTACGCGCGCGTCCTGCGCGAGGGCGCCATCCGCACCGGCGACCCGATCCGAGTGTTGTCGCCGGAGGAAGCCCAGGCCCTCCTCGCCTCCAGCCGTCGGACGTGAAGACCGCCGACGTCGTCATCATCGGGGGCGGGGTCACCGGCTGCTCCCTCGCCTTCCACCTGTCCCACCGGGGGGTTCGCCGCGTCCTCGTCCTCGAACGCAGGTTCCTCGGAGCCGGCGGGACCGGCCGCTCGGTGGGCATCATCCGCCAGCTCTATCCTACGGCCGAGGCGACCCGGATGGTCCGCGCGTCGCTGAGCGTGTTCCAGAATTTTGCCGATGCGGTCGGTGGCAGCTCGGGCTATGTCGGCTGCGGTGTCCTGATCGGGGTCTCGGCAGCGATGAAGCCGGCGCTGGAGCAATCGCTGGCGCTCCAGCGCTCGGCCGGCATCAAGGCCGAGCTCCTGGCGCCCGAGGACGTGGCCCGGGTGGAAGCGCGCATCGACCCCTCGGGACTGGGCGCGGTGCTCTACGAGCCTGAGTCGGGCTACGGCGATCCATCGGCCGTGACGGCGGGCTATGCGGAGGCTGCCCGCGCCGGTGGGGTGAGCATCGAGCAGGGCGTGGAGGTGACGACGATCCTCCGCTCGGGCGACCGCGTCACCGGCGTCGGGACGGCGTCGGGCGAGCAAATCCGCGCTCCCCTCGTCGTCAACGCCGCCGGGCTCTGGTCGCCTCGGGTCGCCCGGCTGGCGGGACTGGAGCTGCCCATCGTGATCGGCCGCCACCCGGTCTTCATCCTCGAGCGCGGACCCGGTTTCGGCCCCGCCCATATGGTCTACCTCGACCTGGCCGGCGGCGCCTACGTGCGCCCTGAGACGGGCGGGCTCACCCTCACGGGCTCGCTCACCGACGACGAGACCCGGCACCCGATGGATCCGGAGCTGCTGGGCAGCGAAGCGGGCTTCGATGAGGCGAGTGAAGTATTGATGCGCACGGCGCGCGCGGTGCCCCGGCTCGCGGATGCACGCTTCAGCCAGGGCTATGCGGGCGCCTTCGACATCACACCGGACTGGATGCCGATTCTCGACGAATCGCCGCTTCGCGGCTTCTGGATCGCCGCGGGCATGTCGGGGCACGGCTTCAAGCTCGCCCCCGCCGTGGGCGAGATGCTGGCCGCGCTGATCACGGGCGCCACGCCCTCGGTGAATCCCGCTCCCTTCCGCTTCGATCGGTTCGTCTCCGGCGCGGCCGACAACACCTTCGTCGCTTCCTATCTGGGCTCATGAGCCCCTCCTCCGTCTTCTACCGCCGGCCGCCACGCTGGCAATATCCGGAGATCGTGCGCGGCGAGGGCGTCTACCTCTATGGCAAGGACGGCCGGCGCTATCTCGACGCCTCGGGCGGCGCCCTGGTCGTCACGATCGGCCACGGCGTGGCCGAGGTCGTGGAGGCCGTCACAGATCAAGTCAAGCGTCTGGCCTATGTCCACGGAACCGAGTTCACCTCTCCCGGCGTCGAGGAGCTGGCGGGGGAGCTTGCCCGTCGGGCGCCGGTGGACGACGCGCGACTCTTCCTCGTCTCGGGCGGCTCGGA
>DASSSH010000304.1:0-5759 GCA_035708525.1 Candidatus Methylomirabilota bacterium | reverse complement strand
CGGGAATACTACCGCTTCGAGGGCGTGTCCGATCCTGACGACATGGCGATCGTCTATGCGATCGAAGGTAAGGGTGGCATCCGCGGAATACTGGCGGACGCCTTCGGCGTGTATTCGGACCCGGCGACGAGCGCGGTGCTGGAGAACGTACCGATTCGCGCCACCACGAGGGTTACGTCGTCAAGATAGGGGATGGGGTCTCGCGGTTAGCCCCGTGCTGGAGGCGCGCTGGTATGAGACTCCGGCGGGGCTACAGGAGCGAGCGGGAGGCGGACGATGAACTCGCTGCCCCGCCCCACCCCCTCGCTGTACGCGTAGACCTGACCGCCGTGCAGCTCCACCAGCCGGCGCACCAGGGCGAGGCCGATGCCCAGCCCTTCCTGACGCCGCTCCAGCAACGGCTGCCCCTGGGTGAAGAGCTCGAAGACCCGGGGGAGCAGCTCGGGCGCGATCCCGGCGCCGGTGTCTTTCACACGGAGAACCGCCTCGTCGCCCGCGCGCTCGATCCGCACCGTGATGACGCCGCCATCGGGCGTGTACTTGACCGCATTGGTGAGCAGGTTGGTGATGATCTGCTCTAGCCGGGCCCGGTCCCCGTTGATCCAGACGTGATCCACCTCGAGGTTGAGCTGATGCTTTTCCAGCCTGCCCGCTGCCCTCAGGGTCGTCACGCATGCCTCGGCCACGTCCGCCAGATCGAGCGGGGCCAGATCCACGAGGAGCTTCGCGGCGGTGATCCGCGTGACATCCAGGAGATCGTCGACGAGTCGGCTGAGCAGCTCCGTCTGCCGTCGGATGACCTCAAGCGGACGGCCGGATGGGTCTGGCGCCTGGGCGGTCGTCGAGAGCACCGAGGTAGCGGAGGCGATGGCGGCCAGAGGGTTCCGTAACTCGTGACCCAGCATCGCGAGGAACTGGTCCTTCGCGCGATCGGCCGCCTCCAGCTCCGCATGCCGCGCGCGCAGCCGCTCGGCCTCCTCGCGCTCGGTGACGTCACGGATCGCGCTTGCGACCAGGGGGCCCTCCTCGGTCTCGAGAGGGCTCAGGCTGATCTCGACCGGGAATTCGCTGCCGTCCTTTCGCTGCCCGAACAGCTTGAGGCCGGTGCCCATGGCCCGCGTGCGCGGATCGGCGGAAAACGCGACGCGTAGGTCCGCATGGCGCCCGCGGTACCGCTCGGGCATCAGGAGCTCGACCGGCTGGCCGGATAGTTCCTCCCGACGATAGCCGAACAGCCGCTCCGTCTGCGCATTCACCAGGACGATCCGGCCGCCTCGGTCGATGATGACGATGGCATCCGGCGCCGATTCCAGAAAGTTACGGAACCGGGTTTCGCTTGCGCGTCGCGCCTCATTCGCGGCGAGACGACTACTCGTGCGATAGAGGGCTTCAGTGAGGACGCTGATGAAGACGCCCACCGCAACGAACACGCCGAGGGCGACGATGACGCCGGGCTGGGTCATCCGAACGCTGGACTGGGGTCCCATCCAGAGGTAATGGGCGGTCAGCGCGGAGAGGAGGGTCGTGGTGAGCCCCGGCCCAAACCCGCCGAACCATGCGCTCGCCATGATGGCCGGGTAGAAAGTGATGAGCGGTACATCGAGCCCCCAGACCGGCGTGAGCCCCACGCGGACGAGCACTGCCAGCGCCGTGACGATGACCGCGAAGCCGTAGCGCGCGGCGAAGGAGTGACGGGATGCCGGGGCAAATCGACCCATCGCGGGACCTGGAGCCGCGAATATCCCACTTCGGGGGAGGGGGTGTCAAATATATCGCTCTACCGAGACTGAGACGTTTGAGATATGAGAAGTCCCTTGGACCTCAGGCACCTGCGCTACTTCATCGCCGGCGCCGAGGACCTGCGAGCGTTCATCGAGATGGCTCGCGAGATCGTCGGCGGCACCCGCCGCCGGCGCCGAGACAGGGCGAGCCGCCGGGTGGTAAGGTTGTAGAGGGGTGTCATGAGGAAGAGAATCGCGGCTCTCGTGGTTGTGCTGCTCGCCTCAGCCTCGTACGCGAGCGCAGACGATGCTGAGAGGCTGGCGATGGCCCATGTGCGGCTGACCACGGAGGCGGCGCTGGTGGCCGGGTGTGCCCGCGTCGGATCCGCGACCGACGACTCCCTCAAGGACCTGAGGCGGAAGATCGTGCGCGCGGGCGGTAACGCCGGCCTGCTCTCGTTCAGGGCGGACGACCTCTCGGCGATTCACGCCGAGATCTTCCAGTGCCCGTCGTCGAGGAGCGCCCCGCCGCGAATCCCCCCACCGCCGCCGGGCCCGCCGCCTCCACCGCCCCCGCCGGCCGGACCGACGCGGTAGCGTACCCAGGTCACGCGCGGCGCGCCGGGGCGGGCTGGTCGATGTCGAGGGTCGTCACCCGCCGGAGCTCGCGCCGATACGTCGTGTCGTCAAAGGGCCGCGCCCGGTGCATCGTGGCGCGGTTGTCCCAGATCACCAGATCGCCGACGCGCCAGGAGTGGCGGTAGACGAACTCCGGCTGGGTCGCGTGCTCGATCAGATCGCGCAGCAGGAGCCGTCCCTCGGGCACCGGCCAGTCCATGATCCGCGAGGCGTGGGAGGCGACGTAGAGCGACTTGCGGTGGGAGCGCGGAATGGTGCGGATGAGCGGATGCACGGCGCCCTTCAGGAGCTCCTCCTCTCCTTTGGAGAACTCGAAGCCGAGAGTCTGGCGCGAGTAGGCGATCGAATGGTGGACGCGGAGCCCGTCGAGCCGCGCCTTCATCTCGCCAGGCAGCGCGTCGTAGGCGGCCCGCATGTCGGCGAACTCGGTCTCGGCTCCGACTGGAGGCACGATCTTCGCCGAGAGCATCGAATAGCGTCCGGGTGGGTCCTGGAACGAGGCATCCGTGTGCCAGAGCCGGTTGCCGAGCCCGTACATCCGACGGCGATCACCGGAATCGAGGATCTCCCCTTCCTCGTCGACGTTGGAGATGTCAGAGAGCGCCTCGTTTCCGAAGCGACTCTTGTAGAGAGCGCTGCTTCCCGTCTTTGTGTGGAGCTGGCCGTCGAGCCGCTGGGCGAAGGTGATCTGCTCGTCGTCGGTGAACGGCTGGTCGCGAAACACGAGGACCGCGTATTCGTCCATCCCCGCACGAAGCTCGTCGAGCGTCGCGGGATCGTCAACGCGGCGGAGATCGACGGGGCCGACCTCGGCGACGAAGTGCCGGTGGAGCCGGCGGAATGTCAGGGCCATGGGAGCGCCTCCCTTTCCTCGCGGGCTGCCATGAGCCTAGGGGGAAGGTGGGCGGGGAGTCAAGCGCTTGACCCTGTCTGCCATCGGCCGTAGAGTTCGCAGCATCCGCCCTCGCGGGCGGTCTGTCGGTGCGAACAATCACGGAGGAAGCCAATGCCGCTCTACCTCGATGTCCACCACAAGATTGAGGGGCTGACGGGCGACGGGGTGAAGGACGCCCATCAGAAGGACCTGCAGGTCCAGGCGAAGCACGGCGTCAAGTACCTGCGCTACTGGTTCGATGAGGGCACCGGCAAGGTGTTCTGCCTCGTCGAAGCGCCGAGCAAGGAGGCGGCAGCGGCCGTCCATCGGGAGGCGCACGGCCTCCTGGCGGACGAGATCATCGAAGTCAAGGAAGGCGCGTAGCCCATCGCCGCTCCCGAAGGAGCGAAAGACCGCCGACGCGTGTCCGGGGACTTCGTGCGCTGCGCTGAGTGTCAGCACGAGAATCCTCCGGGGGCGCGGTTCTGCAACGCCTGCGGCGCCGGGCTTGCCGCCTCTTGCGCGGCGTGCGGCCATCCCAACCCTGCTGGCGCCCGCTATTGCAGCGACTGCGGTCGCGCGCTCGAGGGCGGCTCGGCCTCCGTCAATCCCGATCGCTTCGTTTCGCCGCCGTCGCTCAATCCTCCTCACCTCACCGATCGGATCTTGGCCTCCCGCCATGCGCTCGAAGGTGAGCGGAAGCAGGTCACCGTCCTCTTTGCGGACCTGAAGGGATCGATGGAGCTCCTCGCCGATCGTGATCCGGAAGAGGCCCGGCGGGTGCTCGACCCGGTCCTCGAGCGGATGATGGAAGCGGTCCACCGCTACGAGGGGACCGTCAACCAGGTCATGGGAGACGGGATCATGGCGCTCTTCGGCGCGCCCGTCGCTCACGAGGACCATGCCGTCCGTGCCTGCTATGCGGCTCTCGCCATGCAGGAGGCGATCCGGCACTACACCGGAGAGGCACGGCGCGCCCACGGGGTGGAGATCCAGATCCGCGTGGGGTTGAACTCAGGCGAGGTGGTGGTCCGGGCCATCGGCAGCGACCTCCGCATGGACTACTCCGCGGTCGGACAGACGACCCATCTGGCTGCGCGGATGGAGCAGCTCGCCGCCCCGGGCAGCATCCGGCTGACGGCCGACACGCTTGGGCTGGCGGAAGGATTCGTGCAGGTCGTCCCGCTGGGACCGGTGCCGGTGAAGGGTCTGCCTGAGCCCGTCGAGGTGTTCGAGCTCACCGGTACCGCTGCGAGGACGCGCCTCCAGGTCGCGGCGACGCGGGGGCTCACGCGGTTCGTCGGCCGGGACCAGGAGATGGACCAGCTACGCGCCGCTCTCGAGCGGGCGCGTGCCGGCCGTGGCCAGGTCGTCGCGGCGGTCGGGGAACCCGGCGTGGGCAAGTCACGCCTCTTCTGGGAGTTCCTCCACTCGCGGAGCACCGGCGATTGGCTGAACCTCGAGGTGAGCTCATTCTCTTACGGGAAGGCGACGGCCTACCTTCCCCTGGCAGACCTGCTCCGGGTCTATCTCCAGATCGAGACCGGCGACGACGTGCGGCGCGTACGGGAGAAGGTGATGGGCAAAGTTCTGACCCTGGACCACGCGCTCCGACCGATCCTCCCGGCCGTCATGACGCTCCTGGACCTCCCGGTGGACGATCCCGAGTGGAACGCGCTCGATTCCGGTCAGCGGCGCGAGCGCATCATCGACGGGGTCAGAGCGCTGCTGCTTCGCGAGAGCCGAATTCAGCCGCTCATCGTGGTATTCGAGGACCTCCACTGGGTGGACAGCGGGACCCAGGCGTTCCTCGAAGGCCTCGTGGAGAGCCTTCCGGCTGCGCGCATCCTGCTCCTGGTGAATTTCCGGCCTGACTATCGCCATCCCTGGGGAGGGCGCACGTACTATACCCAGCTTCGGCTGGATCCGTTGCCGCCGGCGCCGGCCGAGGAGCTGCTGGCAAGTCTGTTGGGCGATGACCCCGGGCTCGGCCCCCTCAAGCGTCTTCTGATCGCGCGGACCGACGGCAACCCGTTCTTTCTCGAAGAGAGCGTGCAGACGTTGGTGGAGACCGGCGCGCTGGTCGGCGAGCGCGGGAGCTATCGCCTGGCCAAGGACATCGAGGCCGTGCGGATGCCGGCGACGGTCCAGGCGCTCCTGGCGGCCCGCATCGACCGGCTCGCCCCGGAGGACAAGGCACTGCTTCAGACCGCGGCCGTTGTTGGCAGCGAGGTGCCCTTCCGGCTGCTTCAGGTCCTCGCGGACCTTCCGGAGCCCTCGCTCCGACTCGGCCTCGCGCGGCTCCGGGATGCCGAGCTCGTGTACGAGACGGCTTTGTTTCCCGAGCCGGAATACACGTTCAAGCACGCGCTCACTCACGAAGTCGCCTACGCGAGCCTTCTCCAGGAGCGCCGCCGCGCCATCCACGCGCGAGTCGTCGAGGCGTTCGAGGCGCTCTACCCGGAGCGGGTCGGCGAACAGGCCAACTGGCTCGCTCATCACGCCTTCCGGGGAGAGGTGTGGGG
>DASSSH010000303.1:0-5738 GCA_035708525.1 Candidatus Methylomirabilota bacterium | reverse complement strand
CGAGGACTCCGGCGGCCCTTGCCCTTCGGGCTCGCCGGAGACATAGGGGACGCCCGAGATCGCCTGGCTCGTGATGTCGTAATCGGGCATGCGCGCGGCCGCCGCCCGGGGTCCGAACTGGCCGTGGGTGGAGAAGGCCAGATAGATCAGCCGCGGGTTGAGGATCGAGAGCTGGCGGTAGCCGATGCCCCAGGCATCCATCTGCCCGGGCAGCTCGCTCTCGATGAGGACATCCACGTGACGCGCCAGCCGCGCCAGAAGGAGGCGACCCTCTTCCTGCTGGAGATCGAGGGTAATGTGCCGCTTGTTCCGCGCCTCGACGAGGTAGGCGAGGCCCGTGTCCTTGTGCTTGACCCCTTCGGGCGTAAACAGACGGGCGACATCGCCCTGGGGCGGCTCGACGCGGATCACCTCGGCGCCGAACTCGGCCAGGATGGAGGAGGTGAACAGGGCGGCGAAGTTGCCGCTGGAGCAGTCGAGCACCCGGAGGTCGTCCAGCGCCTCGGGTTTCTCGTGCACGCGCTTGGGATCGCAGAGCTCCTGGGCGTACTGGCTCCAGGGGATGATGGCCTCGTGGGCGTGGGCGTGAGGGTCGCTCATATCCGCGTCCTCCCGTCCCACTCAGCAGGGGGCTTGGCGCCCGGCCGCTCGGCCCATTGCCCTACAACCTTTCGCTCCTCGAAGGCCTTGATCTCGCGCGGGGAGAGCCCGAGCAGCCGGGTGAACACGTCGTGGTTGTGCCAGCCCACCGGCTTGGCCGCCCACTTGATCCGCGCCGGCGTCTCGCTCAGTTTGGGCGCCGGTCCCTGCTCCATCATCTTCCCGTAGAGCGGGTCCTCGTACTCCCAGACCGAGCTGCGGGCCCGGAGGTGATCGTCGTCGTGCTTGTCCTTGGCCGTCGCCACGCGCGCGGCGGCGAAGCCGTGCTTGGCGCCGGCCGCCTCGATCTCGGCCCGGGCCTGTTTCGCCGCCCAGGCGCGGATCCGGTCCAGCAGGCCCCTCATGTTCTCGGGCTTCTGACGGGCCTCGAGCGTAGCGTACCTCGGGTCCTTGGCCAGGCCCGGCTCGCCCATCGCCGCGCAGAGACCCTGGAATTCCGTGTCGCGGGCGGCGCAGACCGCCACGTAGCCGTCGCGGCACGGGAAGATCTCGGCCGGCACCAGGCACTCGTCGCGGTTGCCCGCGGGCCCACGATCGCGGCCCGTGAGCCCGAGCCGCAGCCAGGTCCAGTCCAGCGTCCGGATCAGGCCTTCGCTCTGGGCGAAGTCGACGAACTGCGCCTCCCCGGTGCGATTGCGGTGGTGCAGCGCCACGAGCGCGGCGGTAGCGGCCATGAGTCCACCGAACCAGTCGCCGATGAAGATGCCGCAGAGGATGGGTGGGCGGCCCGGGAAGCCGGTGATGCCGATCATGCCGGAGACCGTCTGCGCCACCGCATCGTACGAGGCGCGCCCCTGGGAGAACGGGCCCCACTGGCCGAAGCCCGAGTCGGCCACGTAGATCAGCCTCGGGTTGACCTCGCGCATCTGCCGGTAGCCGATCCCCCACTTGTCCAGCGTCCCGGCACGGAAGTTCTCCA
This sequence comes from Candidatus Methylomirabilota bacterium, assembly GCA_035708525.1. Classification (GTDB taxonomy): domain Bacteria; phylum Methylomirabilota; class Methylomirabilia; order Rokubacteriales; family CSP1-6; genus DASSSH01. The sequence continues at coordinate 4,159 of DASSSH010000303.1, read as the reverse complement.
CCATGATGTCGGACTTGGCCGCCAGCTGCCTGAACAGGCTCTTGCCGTCGTCGGAGTGCAGGTCGATGCCGACGTGATACTTAGAGTGATTCTCGGGGAAAAACCCCATCGACGCGTTCTTCCAGTAGGTGGCTTCGGGCGTCACGTACCGCATCGTGTCGCCCCCCGGCGGCAGCTCGACCTTCACGACCTCGGCGCCGAACTCGCCGAGAAAGTCGGCCGTGGTCGGCCCGAGCACCAGGGTCGTCAACTCGAGAACGCGGATCCCGCGCAGCGCTTCGGGCTTGTCGAAGATTTTGGACCGGTCGAACAGCTCCCGGGTCCAGTCGAAGTAGGCCTTCGGGCTCACATCCCCCATCGGGGCTCCTCCCTGAGGTCTTTCTGATCAGCGTCGCCAGATGTCCGGCGACTATATCAAAGCAAAGCGAGACAATTCAAGGCGTTCCGGCCGCCTGACCCTGCCTCGCCGTGCCGCGGAATTGCCCGTTGCCCGCCTGCCGCCCTTGGGCTATCATCCCGCCACCGGCGCGCCGGTACTCCGCCGCTCGGGGCCTCTCAACGTGTAACGCAGCCCATGGAGGTATCCGTATGAAGCGCTCAGTCAAGGTCGCCCTCTCGCTGCTCCTCTTCGTTTCACTTGTCGCGGCGCTCACCTGGGAGCCCGCATGGGCCCAGGACCGCGTCATCAAGATCGCCGGGGTCGGCGCCATGTCCGGCGTGATCCGCGGTTTCGGCATCAACTCGAAGGCGACCCTGGACATGGTCGTCGACGAGATCAACGCCGCGGGCGGCATCAAGCTCAAGGACGGGACGCGAGCCAAGATCGTCACGACCTTCCAGGACGAGCGGTGCAATGCGGAGGAAGGCATCTCCGTGGTGCGCAAGCTGGCCAGCGAAGACTGGCTGGTGCTCATCGGCCCCACGTGCTCGAACGTCGCCGAGCCGCTCTTCGGGATCCTCCAGCAGAAGGTTGGCGCCGCCGGGGACTCGGGGCTCCAGTTCCCGATCTTCACCGACACCGCCATCAAGCCCGGCCTCGCCAAGATCTCGGAGTGGTCCTTCCGCAACGTGCCCCACGAGCCCACGATGTACAACCACCTCTTCAAGTGGCTGAAGGAGAAATACCCCGACGCCAAAACCGTGGCCGGCGGCGTCGAGAGCGACTTCGCCCACAGTAACTCCAACTCCGCCACCATGGACGCCGCGGCCAAGGCCGCTGGCTTCGAGGTGCTGGGCTGGGAAAAGTGGCTGCTGACCGACACCGAGTTCTCCACCCAGGTCGGCAAGTGGCGCCGCTCCAAGCCCGACGTCATCGCGATCTCCTCGCACCCCTTCACGCTGTGCGGCACGCTCCGCGAGATGAAGCGTCAGGGCGTCAAGCCCAAGCTGCTGGTGGGGCTCACCTCGTCCGCCACGCTCGAGACCATGGTGGGCTGCGGCCCCGAGGCTGAAGGGTTGATCATTCCCACGGGGTTTGCGCCGGTGACGCCTGAGGCCAAGCGCGTGGCCAAGATCGTGGCCGAGCGCTACAAGGGCAATGTGGACCTGCATTCGGCGGCCGTATACGAGAACATCCAGGTGCTGAAGATGGTCATCGAGACCTCGGGCGTCGAGGGAAAGCCCTCGACGGTGGCGTCAGATCGCCGCAAGATCCGCGACGGGCTGGCTCAGGTGAAGGAGTTCGACGGCCTGCTGGGCAAGATCAAGCGGCTGGACGACCGCGAGTCCCAGAAACCCTACGTCTTCGCGATCGCGAAGAACTCGGACTGGGCCGTCCTGTACGACCCGCGGTAATCGGCAGATAGAGGACGAACTGCCCCTCACCCCGCCCCGCTCCCCAGAGGGGAGAGGGAGATTCGAAACCCTCTCCCCCGCCCCGGGGGAGAGGGCGGGATGAGGGGCCGCTACGCATGTACGACCTCCTCCTCGACGTCGTTCAGCAGCTGCTGAACGGCCTGCTCTTCGGCTCCTCTTACGCCCTCATCGGCATCGGCTTCACCATGATCTTCGGCGTCATGGAAAAGCTGAACCTGGCCTTCGGCGTCACGGCCCTGGCGGGCGCCTATGTTGGACTCTGGGTCTTCCACCTGACCCGCGGGCCGTTCCCGGCCGTGTTCCTCGTGGCCGTCATCGCGGCCGGCATCATCGGGCTGGTCATCGAGGCCACCTGCTTCCGCTGGATGCCGCGCGACTATCCGCTGGCCCCGCTCATGGCCACCATGGGCATGCTCTTCTTCATCGACGAAGTGATCGCCCACGCCACCCACGGGCGGCCCATGGCATTCCCGGCGCCCATGGGCCAGTGGATGATGGACCTGGGGCCGTGGCTCCTTCGCGGCGATCTGAGCTTCATGTTCCTGACCTCGCTGGCCGTGATGGCGGCGCTCTGGACCCTCGTCTATCGCACCCGCCTGGGTCTGGCTACGCGGGCCGTCTCCCAGCAGCCCGTCGCAGCCCAGCTCTGCGGCATCGGCCTGCGCCGGGTCAACGCCGCCGTCTTCGCCCTCACCGGGATGATCGGCGGCGTGGCCGGCGCCCTCATCGGCTCGGCCGTCGGAAACCTCTCGCCGCTCCTCTCACTGCCGCTCACGGTCAAGGGGATGGTGACCGCCGTGCTGGGTGGCCTCGGCTCCATCCCGGGCGCCATCGTGGGCGGGCTGCTCCTCGGCATCGTCGAGTACGAGACCCTCTATTTCTTCGGCATCGGCTACCGCGACATGCTGACCTACCTGCTCCTGTTCGCGTTCCTGGTCTTCAGGCCGCAGGGGCTCTTCGGCCCCCGCGGGCACTGAAATGCGACCGAGAGTGATATCTCCGACTCCCTCTCCCCTCACCCTGACCCTCTCCCCAGAGGGGAGAGGGAGTCGTCGCCTCACCCTGTCCCTCTCCCCAAGGGGAAGAGGGAATAGTTCCTGAGGGTGCGGTGGACTTCTACCTCAGCCTGCTGACGCTGTTCGGCTTCAGGATTCTTCTCGGCCTGTCGGCCTACGTGGTGATCCTGACGGGGCAGATCTCCATGGCCCAGGCGGGCTTCTATGCGATCGGCGCCTACACGGCCGGGGCCGCCACCGCCATCTGGGGCTGGCCGATCGTGCCGGCGGTCCTGCTGGGCGCCATCGTGGGCGGCTTCTTCGGCTTCCTGGTCGGCTTCCCGGCGCTGCGTGTGCGCGGCCTGTTCCTCGTCATCGCCACCTTCGCCTTCACCGAGATCGTGCGCATGGTCTTCCTCAACCTCAAGTACGTGATCCGCGTCGGGGACCGGAACATCGGGCCGTCGGGGGCGGAAGGCTTTCGCGGCATCACCTATTTCTACGAGAACGGCTGGTCGCCGCTGCAGGTCATGCTGTTCACCTGGGTCTTCGTCCTGCTCGTGCTGGTCGCCTTCTGGTTCATGGACCGCTCGCGCGCCGGCGCGGTGCTCCGCGCGGTGGGCGAGGACGAGCTCGCCGCGTCCAGCGTGGGGGTCGACCTCACCGCCGCCAAGGTTTCCGCCATGACCCTGGGCGGCTTCGTGGCTGGGCTGGGCGGGGCGCTCTACGCGCATTACGCGACCTATGTCTCCCAGGAGGACTTCGGAGTGCTGCTGGCCTCCTTCGCCATCGCCTACGCCCTGATCGGCGGCACGGGCAGCGTGCTGGGCCCGATCGCGGGCGTGCTCTTCTTCTCCGCGCTGATCGACGGGCTGCGATTCCTGGGCGACTGGCGCAACCTGCTCTTCGGCGTCCTGATCGTGGCGATGATGAACCTGCGCCCCCACGGTCTCATCGACGTGGGGCTGGTCCGCCGCCTCACCCTGCGTTGGCGCCGGGCGAGCGCAGCGAGCTAGGTCCACTCCCTTGCTCGCGATAGACGGCCTGGCCAAGGACTTCGGCGGCGTCCGCGCCGTGCACGGCGTGGATCTGCGGGTGGCGCCCGACGAGATCCTGGGGCTGATCGGCCCCAACGGCTCGGGCAAGAGCACCGTGGTCAACCTGATCACCGGCGTCTTCCCACCCACCGCGGGGCGCATCGCCTTCCGGGAGCGCGACATCACGGGCTGGCTGCCGCATCAGGTGCTCGCGGCCGGCATCGGGCGCACATTTCAGAGCATCCGGCTCTTCCGCGGGCTCACGGTCTGGCAGAACCTCTGGGTGGCCCAGGGCGCGCGCGCGGCGGGGCG
>DASSSH010000302.1:0-3920 GCA_035708525.1 Candidatus Methylomirabilota bacterium | reverse complement strand
CCCCGCCCTACTTGGCGTCGTAGACCTTCAGGATGTCGGCATGCGTCTTGGCGGCGTTGGCCCGGATGGCGAAGCTGATCGCCTCGCGCACCTCGTCCTCGGTGGCGCCGGCAGCCCTGGCACCTGCCAGGTCGCGCTTGGCTCAGTGGGTGTTGCCGGCGGCCAAGTTGGCGGCCAGATAACAGAGGTTGGCCGTCTTGGCGTCCAGCACGCCCTTCTTGAACTTCCACGATGCGATGACGCGCTCCTCCATTGATTGTTTCTCCTTTTCACCCTGCTCCCTCTCCCCTCTGGGGAGAGGGCCGGGGTGAGGGGTGGGACACGGCCTCGGCGGCGAACTCGAAGGGATGGAGCTGGCAGGTCCAGAGGCCGGCATCGTTCTGGATCAGGAAGCACACGCGAATCCGGTCGCCACGCCGAACCGTCCAGAGGAACACGCCGGCGTCTTCAGCCTCGCCGCACTCGTCACAGACCCACGCCGTCGCGAAGTGTTCAGGGGACTGGACGGCCGCGGCGTACGCGTCGTCAGTCACGTAGAGCGGCTGCTCATCGGGCATGAAGCCGTTGATGTCGGCGAGGTACGGCAGCACGGGGCGGCTGGGGTCCGCGCGCCACGCCTCGAGCACTGGCAGGACCGGGGTCTCGGCGCGCACGGACACGAACTGCATCTCGTCGGTTAGCTCCCCCTCGGCCATGACGCAATCCGCGAGAAACGCGCGCAGGTCCGCCAGATCGGCCTGACCGCGATAGAGGCGCCCGGCGAACTCGCCGCGCTCGACCGGCGCCAGCAGGAAGTACGGCGACCGCGGGGCGAGCTCGAAGGCCGGGCCCGCGACGGCGTAGATGCGCCCGCCGTCCGGCCGCTGTCCCGCGCCGTTATGCCAGATCAGCGTGGCGGATGCTCCGGGCTGGATCCACTCCGGGGTGTCGGCCATTGGGCGTCCTCGACGACGCCCAAGTGTATCACGCGATCCCGGCGGCTTCGGTGAGGGCTCCGGGCCCGTAATCAGGCGAGGGCTGAGTGAAACTCAGTCGTCCGCGGAGACCGGCGAAACTCGCCGGATCATCTCGACGACGCCCTTGTCGTCGAAGTAGAGCACCCAGCCGAGGGGATACACCCACGCCTCCTTCACTTTCGACCGGATCTCGGGCCAGTGCCGCTTGGCCAGGACCGCCATCAGCGCGGGATCGATCGTCTGCTCGGTCGGGTCCTCGAGCAGCACCCGAACTTCAGCCGGCGTGCTGCCGGGGGTCACCTGCTTCCAGAAGCGGAAGTCGCTGAAGCGGGTCGTCTGCTGCAGCTCGGGGTGCTCGCGCAGGTACTTGGCGATGCGGTCGTCGATCTGGGCCTCCCAGTAGCCCTTCTCCTCGAAGTTGGGGCCGCGGCCGTTGATCTCGTAAGAGCGCGCGATCAGAAACTCCTGGGCCTGGGGGCCGCGCGTGGTCCGCTCGACGATCTCGGTCGACAGGCAGCCGGCGGCCAGCAGCGCGACGGCACTCACCCAGCCCAGCCGCCCCACACCTCGCATCACACCCCCATTATATGAGGGCCGACTCCAGGACAATGCCACGATCGATCACCCGGGCGGCGCGTCCCAGCGTCGCCGCCAGCGCGGCCGGCACCTCGGGCGCCTCGGCGAGCTGGCGCAGCACGTCGATCAGCCGGCGCATGGCGCGCACGAGATCGCCCTCGTGCCCGCCGAAGGACTCCTCCACGATGGCGCCCCAATCGTCCTCCCCCGAGGCCCAGCGAAACACCGACGGCATGAAGCCCGTGGAGACGCCCACGGGCAAGGGCAGCTGGTGCCGCCGCTGGACCTCCAGCACGGCGCTGGCCGCCGCCTCGAGCTCCTGGACCTTGCGCTTGAGCTTGGGCCGCTTCTTGAGGAACAGGCGCGCGACCGCCGAGTCCCCGGAGCGCGACTCCTCGATCAGGCACGAGCAGAGCGTGGCGGTTTCGGCCAGGGTCGCGTCCTCCAAGATCCCGCGGTCCACGATCTCGGCGACGAGGAGCTCGTTGTCATGGCGGAGGCCGGCGATCAGCTGCCCCTTCGTCATCAGCTTGCCGTCCTGGACGGCGCCGAAGCGCTCCAGGACCTCGACCACCCGAAGGAATTCCTGCCAGTAGGCGTTACGGAAGGCGTCGAGCATCTGCCGCTTCTGGGCCAGGGTGCGCTCGAGCGCCTCGATGCCCTTCCATTCCTGGTCGCACCGGGGCTGGGATCCCCACGGGCAGCGATGACACTCGATGGCGGCCAGCGCCGCTTCGGGGCCCTGGCTCCGCTCGCGCTCGATCAGGTCGGGAACCGAGAGCTGGGCCATCTGCTCCGCCAGCCAGCGCGTGCGCTGCTCCCAGTCGCGTGACAGGTGCAGCAGCGGCGTCTGCCAGAAGACCTTCTTGATGTTCCCTTCCTTCATCTGGACCGTGGACCCGTGCGGCAGCAGCACCTTCACCAAGGTCCGGTGGCGCCGGCGGTCCACGCCGCAGATGAGGCCCAGGCTCGCGCCGCTCTTGCGCCGGACCAGCGCCAGCCGCCCCGGCTCGGCCTCGCTGACCGAGCGGCGCCGCCCGCCGCGACCGCGGGCCATGCGGGCAGCCTCCACCTCCGCACGCGCCGTCCGGTACCGGCCGATGCGCGAGAAGTCGCCGCACGGGGCCTGAAAGCGCCGAGCGTCCTCGACGGCCATCTCGAGACTCCGCACTTCAGCCTCGAGCCCGCGGATCTTCTTGAGGTTCTGGTACTGACCGAACGAGGACTCCACGGTGCGGCGGATCGTGGCGAGGTCGCTGCCGGTCGAGAGCAGCAGGGCCACCGAGCCGTAGCCGAGCTTGAACTGGCTCACGACCGGTTCCGGCGGGCCGTCGACCACGCGCTTCATGTCGTCGAGGCCGTCGCGCACGTCCAGCGCCATCACGCACTTGCCCTCGGGGTCGATGCCCCGCCGCCCCGCCCGGCCCGCCATCTGCGTCAGCTCGTTGTGGGTGAGGCTGCGGAAGCCGCGGTCCGTGCGCTTCGTGAGCGACTGGAGTACCACGCTCTTGGCCGGCATATGGATGCCGAGCGACATCGTCTCGGTGGCGAACACGACCTTGCAGAGACCGCGCTCGAAGAGCAGCTCGATGAGCCGCTTGACGCTGGGCAGGATACCGGCGTGATGGAGCCCGACACCCATGCCGAGGGCCTGAAAGATGGTCTGGTTGAGCGGTGACTCGGCGATGGTCGGGTTCTCGGCGATCTGCTCGCGGATCGTTTCGTCCACCTGGCGCTGCTGCTCCTTGGAGAGCAGCGGCTTGCCCTCGGCGAGCACCGTCTCCATGGCGCGCTCGCAGCCGGCGCGGCTGAAGATGAAGTAGATGGCGGGCAGCCAGCCCCGGCTCTCCAGCTCGTCCAGCATCACCGTGGGATCCACCACGCGGCGCGTGTACCAGCGACCGCGGTCCCGATAGCCGCCGTCGCGATCCTCGCCGAGCAGTCGGACCTTTCCCGCGCGGACGGCGTCGTAGGTGTGGATTTCGCCCGACAGATCCGCGACGAGGTACTGGAGCGGGACCGGTCGGTGCGGGTGGATGATCGGCGCGATGGGCCGGTGGACCAGCGAGATCCAGTCCGCGATCTCGGTGATGTTCCGCACCGTGGCCGAGAGCGCCACCAGCGCCACGTCCTTGGGACAGTTGACGATGATCTCTTCCCACACCGTGCCGCGGCCCTCGTCGCCCATGTAATGGCACTCGTCCAGGACCACGGTCGCGAGGTTCTCGAGACCGCCGGTGTAGAACATGTTGCGGAGGATCTCGGTGGTCATGACGAGGAGCGGTGCCCGCGGGTTCACCTTGACGTCACCGGTCAGGATGCCGACCTCGGCGACGCCGAACTGGCGGCAGAAGTCGGCGTATTTCTGGTTCGAGAGCGCCTTCAAGG